>JACCSZ010000198.1 GCA_013812695.1 Gemmatimonadales bacterium
GGCACCGTGCTCCCTGCCGACGAGCTTCGCCGACGCCTCGCCGCGGCGGGCATCGATCCCGCGCGGCCGATCGTCGCCACCTGCGGGTCGGGCACGAGTGCCTGCGCGCTCGTCCTCGCGCTTCACCTGTTGGGCCACGAGCGGGCGGCCGTGTACGATGGTGCGTGGACCGAGTGGGGCGGGCGAACGGACACGCCGATCGCCACGGGACCACCATGACGACATCGTACTGATGGCGGCCCAACTTCGGGCGACGATCGGCCCGGGCTGAGCCCGGCTATCGCGTGGGCGGCGCCATGTTTCCACAGGCTACGAGCGTGCCCATGTTACTGGGCGACGCGTGCACGTCGACGTAATACTGTCCGGTGCGTGGCGCCGGGACCGCCAGCGTCGCTTCGGCTTCGGCCTCGCCGTCGCCCTTCACCTCGAGCACCTCGTAAGCGTTGGCCTGTCCGACGACGCCCTGGTCGGTCCCGCACTGCCCGCGATGCACGTGCCAGGGGTGCCGCCCGCCGGGTGCGGAGTTGGAGATGGACACGCCCGCTTCCGTTTCCATCGCATCCTGCTCGCGAGCGCCCATCCATGCGGTACCCATCACCTGAATCGCACCCGCCAGGCCCGCCGGGGTCGAGAGCCTGGCATTCCAGCGGGCGGCGACGGGCTGCGGATCCTGATTGATCTCGACGGCGCGCTTGCCCCCACAACCCGCTAGGGTGACGGCAGCGACGATCAGACCTGCGGTGGCGGCGAGGCGCATGCGATCCTCCAATCGGAGCGACAGTCAACAATCAGTTCGCGGTGGAATTCCAGCCGGTATATGCTGCGCGCGATGTTTCGGTTGCGGTGACGAAGAACACAGGCCCTCCCGTGCGGCAACCTTGCGCGACGCGGACACCGACGCAGGATTGAGACATGTACGCCCATACGGTGGGCTCGGTCCGCTACCGCTTTCCGGATCTCCGCGCCCTTCTGGCCAAGGCCTCACCCGCTCGCTCGGGCGACACCCTGGCCGGCGTGGCGGCCGCCAGCGCGGAGGAACGGGTCGCGGCCCAGATGGCCCTGGCCGACCTGCCGCTTCGGACGCTGCTCGACGAGACCGTCATCCCGTACGAGCGCGACGACGTCACCCGGCTCATCATCGACACCCACGACGCCGTCGCGTTTGGTGCCGTCGCCCACCTCACGGTCGGCGGCTTTCGAGAGTGGCTGCTGTCGCACGAGGCCACGCCGGACAAGCTCGCCGCGCTGGCGCCCGGCGTCACGCCCGAAATGGCGGCCGCGGTGTCCAAGCTCATGCGACTCCAGGATCTCGTCCTGGTCGCGCGGAAGTGCCGGGTAGTGACCCGCTTCCGGAACACGATCGGGCTCCCCGGGCGCCTGTCGGTCCGGCTGCAGCCGAACCATCCCACCGACGACCCGCGCGGCATCGGCGCCGCGATCATCGACGGTCTGCTCTACGGCAGCGGCGACGCGGTCATCGGTATCAACCCCGCCACCGACCGTCCCGAGACCGTCATCATGTTGCTCGAGATGGTGAACGCGCTGCGCGAGCGCTACGCCATTCCCACCCAGAGCTGCGTCCTGGCCCACGTGACCACCACGCTGGAGGCTATCCGCCGCGGCGCGCCGGTGGATCTGGTCTTTCAGTCGGTGGCCGGGACCGAGGCCGCCAACGCGGCCTTCGGCATCACCCTCTCGATCTTGTCCGAGGCACGAGACGCCGCCCGGAGCCTCGGGCGCGGGACCCTGGGCGACAACGTGATGTACTTCGAGACCGGACAGGGGAGCGCGCTCTCGGCCGATGCACACCACGGAGTGGATCAGCAGACCTGCGAGGCTCGCGCCTACGCGGTGGCGCGAAGGTTCGACCCGTTGCTGGTCAACACCGTGGTCGGGTTCATCGGGCCCGAGTATCTGTTCGACGGCAAGCAGATCACCCGGGCGGGGCTCGAGGACCACTGCTGCGGCAAGCTCATGGGCCTGCCGATGGGGTGCGACGTCTGCTACACCAACCACGCCGAGGCCGACCAGGACGACACCGACGCCCTGCTCACGATGCTGGCCGCGGCGGGGGTCACGTACGTGATGGGCGTGCCCGGCGCGGACGATGTCATGCTGGGCTACCAGAGTACCTCGTTCCACGATGCGCTTTACCTCCGCGAGGCGCTCGGCCTCCGGCCCGCCCCCGAATTCGAGCAATGGCTGCGGGCGATGGGCATCGTGGACCAGGCCAACCGGCTGCTGCCGGCGCGGGAGGGGGTGCTGCAACTGGTGGAGGGGGTGGGGCTGGGCTGAGGCGTGCGGTCCTGCCAGCCGATTGCCCGCCGCGTGATATGGCACACCGCAGACCAGCCGCCCTGGCCGCATTCTATGGCCCGTTCTCATGTGAATCACGAACCACGGAGGCCCCCGGGCCTGCCGCGGCAGGAGGAGCGAGACCATGACCATGCCCAATGATGTGAATGCCGCCTCCCCCGAAGACACGCTGGGGGTGGAGACGGGTGAGCCATCCAGGACCGCGGGGGCCCGAGCCCAGATACGCGAGGTGAAGGACCAAGTGGTGGACCAGGCCAAGAGCTCGCTCCGCCAAGCCAAGGACAGTGCGGGCGCCAGTCTGAGCCAGAGCCGGAGTCAAGCCGCCGACCGCATCGGCGGGATCGCCAGCGCGGTCCGCAGCACCGGCGATCACCTGCGCTCGGAAGAGCAGACCGGGGTTGCCAACCTGGCCGACTCGCTGGCCGATCAGGTTGACCGCCTCTCCGACTATCTGCGCGACCGCGACCTCAACGCCATCCGGAACGACGTCGAGAGCTTCGCGCGGCGGCAGCCGACCGTGGCGATCGGCCTGGCACTGGCGCTGGGCCTGGTGGGTGCACGCTTCATCAAGAGCTCTCAGCGCTCCCGGGGAAGTCACGGCGCACGCTCGGCCGGCCGGCCGGCCTACGGCGGCGATGTGTTCGATTCGTACGAGGACGACTACGAGCGTGGCAACTACGGCACAGGCACCGGCCTGTCCGGGGGTTATGGCATGGGCTCGCAGCCCGGGGGAGGCGGTTATGGGGGAGCTTAGCCGGCGGAGCGCCGAGGAGCGCTCGATCGGAGAGCTGTTCGGCGAGCTCTCGCAGGACGTAGCGCTGCTGGTCCGCCAGGAGGCCACGCTCGCCAAGACGGAGATGCAGCAGAAGCTCTCCAAGGTGACGACCGACCTGGTGTCGCTCGCGACCGGCGGCATAGTCGCCCTCGTGGGCGGGCTGGCCCTGACCACCGCGCTGATCCTGCTGTTGATCGATCCGATCGGCATTGCACCGTGGCTCGCGGCCCTGCTCGTGGGGGTGACGATGGCCGGCATCGGTTACGTGCTGCTGCAACGTGGGCTGAAGGACCTCAAGCGGACCGACCCAACGCCTCGGCGGGCCGTGGAGAGCATCAAGGACGACATCCAGTGGGCAAAGGAGCAGCGGCCATGAGCGAATATGAGCGGCAGGACTCGACGGACCGGGACCTCGGCACAGCCGAGCGGTCCCCGGAGGAGATCGAGCGGGAGATCGAGCGCACCCGCGAGCGCATGAGCAACAACATCGACGCGCTCGGCGACAAGCTGAGCCCGGAGAATCTGAAGCAACAGGCCAAGGACGCGATCTCCGTCAAGACGCAGGATGTCGTCAACAACGTCAGCGATCAGGCGCGCGAGACCGGCTCGAAGTTCCTCGGTTTCGTCACCGAGAATCCGCTCTCCGTGGCCGCCGTGACCCTCGGAGCCATCTGGCTCTTTGCGGTGCGCCGAGGCGACCAGGGCGAAGTGTCCGGCGACCGGATGGCGCGCTTCGCGTACACCGGGCCCGAGCGCCGGGAGCCGAATGGCCGGCCGGGTCTGGGACGCCGGCTCATGGACCGCGCCGATTCGATGCGACATGCCGTGAGCGACAAGGCCTCGCAGGCGGGCGAGCGGGCCGGCGAGCTCAAGGAACGGGCTGGGGAGCTCAAGGAGCGGGTGCAGGAGCGCGCGGGCGAGCTCGGCAGTTCGGCCAAATCGCGGGCGCGGAATGCGGGTGGTGGGCTCGAGCAGATGGCGCGGGACAATCCGCTGGCCATCGCGGCCGGGGCCGCGGTTGTTGGGCTCGCGCTCGGCATGCTGCTCCCCGAGACCGAGCCGGAGCGCCGGGTCATGGGCTCCACTCGCGACCAGTTCGTGGACCGGATGCAGGAGACCGCAGGCCGGGTGAAGGACGCGGCCATCGAAGCGGGCCGCGAAGTGAAGGAGACCGTGCGCGACGAGTTGAGCCAGCGCGGGGGCGACGTGAAAAGCTCGCTCAAAGAAGCCGCCACCAACGTGAAGGATCAGCTCAAGGAGTCGGCGGGCCGAGTGGTCGAGGAGGCCAAGCAGGAGGTCCGCGCCCCGAAGGGCGGCATCGGGTGAGCCGATGGGCCTGAAAGACACGGTGGCCCTGCTCAAGGACAGCGGGAAGGATTTCATCGACGACGATTGCCCGACGCAAGCCGCGGCACTCTCGTACTACACCATCTTCTCGCTGCCCCCGCTCCTGTTGTTGATCCTGATGATCCTGGGAGCGGTACTGGATCCCCAGGACATTCGGGGCCAGCTGGAGTCGCAGATGGGCGCCCTCATGGGCCCGTCCGCGACCGAGCAGATTCGCTCCATTCTCGAGCAGGCCAACGAGCCCGGGTCGGGGGGGATCCTCCCGACCGTGCTCAGCCTCGTTGCGCTGGTGTTCGGCGCCACCGGCGCCTTCGGCCAGCTCCAGGCGGCGCTCAACCGCGCCTGGGAAGTCGCCCCCGACCCGGAGCAGGGCGGGCTCAAAGCGTTTCTCCTCAAGCGCGTGTTCTCCTTCGGCATGATCCTGAGCGTGGCGTTCCTGCTGCTCGTCTCGCTCGTCCTGAGCGCGGCGCTGACCGCGTTCGGTGGCGCGCTCGGGTCCGCGTTGCCGGAGGGGGTTTCCGCGACGCTGCTGCAGGTGGTCAACCAGGTGATTTCGTTCGTGGTGGTCGCCGCGCTGTTCGCCGCCATCTTCAAGGTGCTGCCGGACGCCACGATCGCCTGGCGCGACGTCTGGGTCGGCGCGGCGGTCACGGCACTGCTCTTCGTCATCGGCAAGTTCCTGATCGGCTTCTATCTGGGCCGCAGCAACCCGGGCGAGGCGTTCGGGGCGGCGGGGTCGCTGGCCGTCATGCTGGTCTGGATCTACTACTCGTCGATGATCCTGCTGTTCGGTGCGGAGTTCACCCAGACCTGGGCCGAGCGGCGGGGCAGCGGCATCGCGCCGGAAAAGGGCGCGGTCCGGGTGGTGCAGGAGCGGAAGCAGGTGCGGGAGGGGGAGCCGGTGCCGGCGTAAGCCGAGACCGCAGGGGAGTTCGCGTTCGGACTGGGCCAGGTAAGTTTTGTCGGATGACAAGGCAACACCCGTTCGCCTGCCTCTCACGACCCACCGTTTAGCTTCACCACTCACTCTCCTCCTCGATCCGCGCGTTCGCTTACATTCGACCCATGCTCGCTCGGCCTCGGCGCTCCGGCCAGGGGGCGTACGCCCGGATCTACGCGGTCGTCCGGCGCATCCCGCGGGGCCGGGTCGCGACGTACGGGCAGGTGGCCGAGCTGGCGGGACTCGCCGGACATGCGCGCCAGGTGGGCTATGCGCTGCACGCGCTGCGGGACGGGACGGTGGTCCCCTGGCATCGCGTGATCAACGCGGCCGGCGCCGTGAGCCTCCGGTCCGCGTCCGGCGACGAGCTGACCCAGCGCCAATTGCTCGAAGCGGAGGGCGTGGGATTCGATCTCAGGGGCCGCGTGCGGTTGAGCGCGGTGCGCTGGCGGCCGCGAGGCTTGCTGTCACGGCCACCCTGAGCCTCGTCACTCTGAGCGAGGCGAAGGGGCAAACCCCAAAGCCGCAAGGATCCTCCCGATATGCACCTCTTTCCCACCGGCGGATGGCGGCCCGATCGGCCCAGCGCGCTGGAGGATCTCGAGCGCGGCTCGGACGCGGGCAGCGCGTGACGAACGAACCGTCCGGCGAGCTCGTCGCGCCGCCGCTTGGCGCCCCCGACCCCTGGCACCACCTCCGCGCGCTGACGCCCGCGCGCATCGCGCTGGGCCGCGTCGGCGCCAGCCTTCCCACCCGCGTGCACCTCGACCTGCAGCTCGCCCACGCCCGCGCCCGCGACGCCGTGCACGATGGTCTCGACGTGCCGCGCCTGCGCCAGGCGCTCGCGGCGGCCGGGCTCGAGAGCGTCGCC
>JACCSZ010000206.1 GCA_013812695.1 Gemmatimonadales bacterium
GAGCGTGATAGCGGCCGTTGGTGGCAGGGGTTCACGGACAACTACATCCGTGTGACGACCCGCTCGGACATGGAGCTACGCAACCGTCTCGTCCCCGTGCGCTTGACCGGCGAGGACGGTGATGCGCTGCGGGGCGTGCTCGTTGGCGAGCGCGACGCGCCGTGAACGGCCACCGCGATACCGATGATCTGCTCGTCGCGCTGGAGGCGGTGCTCTTCGTCGCGGAGGAGCCGGTGGAACTGGCCGAACTGGCGCGCGCGCTGGAGGTGAGCGTCGCGGCGGCGCGCGGCCTCGTTGAGCGTCTGGCGGAGGTGTGCGCCCGGCGCGGGCTGCGCGTGCAGCGCCACGGGACGCGCGCCCAACTGGTCACGGCGCCGGAGGCCGGCGCCTACGTCCACCGCTTTCTCGGCGCACGCGCGGAGCAACGGCTCTCGCCGGCGGCGCTGGAAACACTCGCGATCGTCGCCTACCGTCAGCCGGTGACGCGGCCCGTGCTGGAGGCGATCCGGGCGCGGTACGCGGCGGCGCAGGTGGAGCTTGCCCTGGTGGACGTCTCGGACCTGGCCTCGGTGCGGCGCGCCGCGGAGGCGTTCCTCTCCACCGGCCGCGTCCTCGACGTGCTCGTCAACAACGCCGGCGTGGCGGGAACGCGGGCGCTGAGCGCCGACGGGTTCGACATGACGTATGCGACGAATCACATCGGCCCCTTCCTGCTGACCACGTTGCTCCTCCCGGCGCTCGAGCGCGCGGCGCAGGGTCGCGTCGTCAACGTCTCGAGCGTGGGCCACCTGCAGGCCAAACGGATCGACTGGTCGATGCTCGAGCGGCGCGCAGCCCCGCGGCGGAGCGGCTTCGGCGACTACGCCGTCAGCAAGCTCATGAACGTGCTGCACGCCAAGGAACTGGCCCGCCGCCTGACGGCCACGCGGATCACCACCTATGCGCTCCATCCGGGCGGCGTTGCGTCGAACATCTGGCGCTCGGTCCCGCAGCCGTTCCGGTGGATCATCCTCCAGTTCCTGATCTCGACCGAGCAGGGCGCGCGCACCCAGCTTTACTGCGCGACGGCACCTGAGCTCGTGACGCACACGGGGCGCTACTACGACAAGTCTCGCGAGGCGCCGTGCAATCCGCTCGCGAACGATCCCGCGCTGGCGGCGGAGCTGTGGGTCAGGACCGAGGCGGCGGTCGCGGCGGCCTGCTAAACGCCCGTCATCCTGAGCGGAGCGAAGAATCGGCTGACGCCTGCGAGTGACGCTCGAGGCTCATTCGCTCGACTGCCCGATCCTTCGCTCCGCTCAGGATGACCCACGCGCGATCCCGGCAACCCGCCCGCGCCGTCTATCGGCCCCCACCGCCCCGGCACGCGACCCTCGGATCCCGCACGAAAGCCATCAGGTCCTCCACCACCGGCGCGATCCCCAGCTTCGGCACCGACAGAGCGATCACGATCCCGACGTGGTCGAGCCCGCGGTACAGCACCGTGCGCACGCACCCGCCACGCTCACGCACCCGCGCCGCGAGCCGCAGTGCGTTGTCCGGCGCCACCGTCCGGTCCCGGCGACCGTGGAGCAGCAGAAGCGGCGGCGCGGCTCCGGTCGCGTGGGTTAACGGATACGTCGCCGGCCAGCCGGCGGGCGGACCCATGAGCGCCTGCACGTCCGGATCGGTCCAGGTGGTGGCCACCGGCCCTGCCAACCCAACGAACCCGCGCACTACCCCAGGCGCCACGCCGGCGGCGCCAAGGTAGCGTTTGTCGAGCGCGAGCAGCAGGGCGGTGTGCGCGCCCGCGGAGTGGCCCACCACGAAGATCCGCCCGGGATCTCCCCCGTAGCGCGCGATGTTGTCCCGCGCCCACCGGACCGCCCGCGCGCCATCTTCCATCCACGCCGGGAAGTGCGCCGCGGGGTACAGCCTGTAGTCGGGAATCACGGCCACCACGCCCTCACGGGTGAGGGCATCACCGAGCAGGCGATACTGCTCCTTCGAACCCGTCTGCCAGCGGCCCCCGTAGAGAAACAACACAACGGGCGCGAGCCGCGCGCCTCCTCGCGGGCGGTAGACGTCGAGACGCTGCCGAGGGTCGGCGCCGTAGGCGACGTGTGGCGTCAGGTCGAAGTGATCGCCCACCAGGAGCAGCTCGACGGCGCGCCGCGGCGAGCAGCCGGCGAGCGCGGCCACGGCGAACGACGCCATGAGGATAATTTGCGTCATACGCATCTGGCGGTCGAGCAGGCCATCGAACTCAAGGAGCACCATCATGGCTGACAGGAAAATCATCGCGGTGGTCGGCGCCACCGGGGCACAGGGCGGCGGGCTCGCCCGCGCCATCCTGGCCGACACGAGCGGCCTCTTCACGGCCCGCGCCATTACGCGCCGCCCCGATTCGGACCAGGCACGCGTCCTCTCCGACGCGGGCGCCGACATCGTCGCGGCCGACCTAGACGATGCCGCGACCCTCGAGCGCGCCTTCGCCGGTGCCCACGGCGCGTTCTGCGTCACCAACTTCTGGGAGCACTTCTCGCCCGAGCGTGAGCTGACGCAGGCCGGCCACCTGGCGCACGCGGCCAAGGCGGCCGGCCTCCAGCACGTGATCTGGTCCACCCTCGAAGACACCCGGCGATGGGTGCCCCTGGAGGACACCCGAATGCCGACGCTGAGCGGTCAGTACAAGGTGCCGCACTTCGACGCCAAGGGTGAGGCCGACCAGATCTTCCGCGACCTCGGCGTGCCCACCACGTTCCTGCTCACATCGTTCTACTGGGACAACATGATCTCGTTCGGCTCGGGCCCACAGCGCGGGCCCGATGGGTCGCTGGCCATCACATTCCCGATGGACGACAAGAAGCTCCCCGGCATCGCCGTCGAGGACATCGGCAAGTCGGCGCTGGCGATTTTCAAGCGCGGGCGGGAGTTCATCGGTCGGACCGTCGGCACCGCGGGCGAGCACCTCGCAGGCGCGGAGATGGCGGCCGGACTCACGCGAGCGCTCGGGCAGGAGATCGGGTTCACCAGCGTGTCGCCCGAGGTGTATCGAGGGCTCGGCTTTCCGGGCGCCGACGATCTCGGCAACATGTTCCAGTTCAAGCGCGACTTCAACGACTACTTTCGCGGGGCGCGGGACATCGGCTTCTCGCGAAGTCTCAATCCCGAGCTGCAGACGTTCGAGCAGTGGCTCGGGCGGCGCAAGGCGGAGATCCCGATCCCGGCATGATCTACGCCATTCGATAACGCGCGGATGCACAGGCCCGCGTGAGTACTGCCAGAGTACACGGCTGCAGGGCGAGCCCGCCGGGGGAGTCGACGACATCCACTTCTACCCGGTGGAGCCTCGGCAGGTGCGGGTGTCGCGCGGCGAGTGTAAGGGGGAGGGCGTAGGCCCCCGGAGCGAGTGCCCCGGAGGCCCAATGCGTCACGGGAACGGCAGTGCCGGACTCGAGGTGATGAACGGCCCAGCTGCCGCAAGAACTTCCGACGTCGTCCTCGGCGTGTCGAATGCACCATCCTCCACCGTCACCGGCAGCCCGAGCAACAGGCGGAAGGTCGACGCGTGCTGCGCCTCGACGCCGAGAATCGAGCCCGCCGTACCGAGGATGCCCGTGTCGTCCAGGTTGCCGGCCTGGCCGAGGTAGGCGGTGACTCCGGTGTCCTCGAGCACCAGCGCCGTGTTGAGGAAATTATCGGCGCTGTCGAAGGCGGTGCCGAAGTCGAACGAGAAATCGGCGCGCGCGAGCGCGTTGGTCGTGAGCGCGCCCTGCAACGCCAGGACGTGGGTGATCTCGTGGTCGCGCACGACGCGCACGTAGTCCGGCACGCTGAACGTGGCCGGCGAGGGCGCCGTCACGCCGCTCAATCCCGGAACGGAGCCCGGCGCGGCCCCGCCGTCCGGATCGATCCCTTCGACGGTCGCGCCCGTCGGCAGCGCGCCGCCGCTGTCGGCCCGCAAGTAGAAGGTGGCCTCGAGGTACTCGAGGGTGAGCGCGTAGTTGAGGATGTCGGTGTCGCTGAGATTCGGCTCGGTCTCGCCCGTGCCCTGGGCGAGCAGATCCGTGATGCCGTGGCCCTTGAGGATCATCGGCGCCAGCGCCACCGCGCCGGCCGCCATGGCGACCTGGCTGAGGAAGCGGCGCCGAGCGTCGATGCCTTGGACTGCCTCGGCGTCGAAGGTGATGATGCGTGTACCGTCAGTGGACATGATGGTTCTCCTGGGTATGGTCGCTACGCGTTCGCGTTATTGTTTGCGTGAACTTCGGAAGCCGGCTCCCGGCTAAAGACCTCTCGTGACGAACCCCGTCGCCTGCACGGCCGCCACCACCTGGTCAGGCGTCATCGGAGCGACGAAAGCGGCGGGCACTGGTCCGCCACTGGCGTTGTTGTACGCGCGGAAGGCAGCGGCGTGACGCGCCTCGATCGTGAAGATCGAGCCCGCCGTCGTCCGAATGGCCTTGCTCTGGATTGACGGCAAGGCCCCGAGATACGCGCCCACACCCGTCTCCTCGAGCGTCTGGGCCACCGCGAGAAAGCTGGCCTGGCTGGCAAACGTGTTCCCGAAGTCGAATCCCACGTCGGCTTCGTCGAACGCGTCGGCGCCGAGCGCGCCCTGCAACGCGTCCACGTGCGTGCTCTCGTGGTTCCGGACGCTCGTCGCGAGCGCGGCCACGCCGCCGCTCAACACGCCGCTGGCCACGCCCTTGATGTAGAAGTCGGCCTCGAGGAGCTCGAGGAAGAGCGCGAACTTGAGGATGTCGGTATCGCTCTGGAGCGGGAGGGTTACGACGGCGTCGCTGTTGCCATTGTTGTCATCATCGCTGCAGCCGAGCACGGCGAGCGCCGCGGCGGCGCCTGAAAGCTTGAGGAAGTGGCGGCGGCTTCCGGGGCCGCTGGGAAGCGTGATCAAGGATGCGTTCTGGCCTGGAATCGGGCCAGGGGTCATCGGGTCGGACATCGGGGGCTCCGGGGAGTGAGATGCCGAGGCAGTGGGATCGGATGATCCTCCCCACATCGGAACAAGGAAGTGGAACGCGAGCGGCTCATGACCGAGCCACCGCGCCACCACCACTCCCTACGCACCCCGACCGCCAGCGGATGTATCCGGCTGGGCGGCTGTCGAAATCGGGGATCGTCGGTCGACAGCGGTCACATGGTTCACGGCGAGGCGCTGCAGCGCCCCGGTGCTCAGCTGAGTTCAGACGCGGGCGACCGGGCGCGGAAGATGGTGAACGCCGTCTTCCGCGTCGAGCCGCGCCCCTGCCCTGCGCCGACGCAGTTACTGTTTCACCCAGCCCGGCCGGAGATCGCGGGTGACGTCGCGGACCAACTCGCTCACGACCTGGCTGTAGGCCACGTTCGGATCGCGCACGGCCACCGAGGGCACCTGGCCGGCGACGGCGAGCCGGCCGACTGTGCCGTTCGCGGCCGAGCTCGAGCGCCACACCGTCCCGCCGGTGCTCGTGGAGAGCAGCCGCACGGTGAGCTCGGCCGACACCGACGCTCGGACGTTCAGCCCGCCCGCCGCGCTGACCAGTCCGCGCGGCTTGATGCCCGAAACCTTGAGCTGGCCGAGGAAGACGGCGGGAACGTGTTTCTCGCGGCCGAGCGCCTGCGCCAGCGCCGACGCGGCTCCCGCCGCGGCGAGCGCCCTCAGCGTGGGATCCGCGCTCGAAAGCTCGAAGGAGCTCCACGCCAGACTGGCTCGCCAGGAGCGCATCGGCGAAGCGCTGGGTGGCGAGGGCGCTCAGCTCCTTGTCGGCCTGATCGGTTCCACAGCATCTTGGCGTCACGTGAGGGTGGGGGACGCCGTCCCACAGGCAAAGCCTAAGTCACGTGTCCGAGTCGGACACGCCTGTATAGTCCGCCGCACGAGCTGCAAATTCAGACCGTATCGCTTATTATATATTGACTACATATCTATTACTGATCCTGCCGCTATGCGGAGTCTATAGCCGATGGCTAACTCGATGTCCCTGAGCGACTTTTCCATGCTGGTGGGAGCCGCGCCGCGCTGGTGTCAGAACGCGCTCCTGGCGCTCGATCTAGGTTTTCGTTACGAGCGATACCTCGCGCAGTCGCTCGGGCTCGCGCGGCTGCTCCAGCAGGGCTACGGCATGCCCCTGCGCCGGGCGATGACAACCGCCGAGGCCGCGCTGAAGTTGAGCCCGCCGGCCAGAGTGCGGCTGGCTGCCTCTGATGGGGTGACGGCGCTCGAGCTCGACGTGCCGCGCTACCTCTCCCGGTTCGCCTTGCGGGCCGCGCGACTTTCGAGCGATGCGCCGCCGCGGCCTGGCCGGCCGAAGCGAGCGAACCGGGGCGGCGGCATCGCAGCTGGCGCAGCGTACGGTCTCGACATCGGCGCCCTTCGAAGCGGTCTCCGCGCCAGCCCGGCAGAGCGCCTCGAGCGACTCGACGCCAATCAGCGGCTGATCGCGGCACTCAGGGCCGGCCGGACACCGACGTGAGCCTGCTCGATCTGGTGGCGGGTCTGCTGGGCGCGCGGATCCGGTTCATCGTCGCCGGCGGTGTCGCGGGCACTGTGCACGGTTCCCGGCGGGTGACGGACGACCTCGACATTCTCTACGACACCGAGCCGGGCAACCGACAGGCGCTGGCTAAACTACTGGCAGAGTGGCACGCCCATCCGCGCGGGATTCCAGCCGGCCTGCCGTTCATCATGGATGTCCAGACCCTTTGGACAGCCGACGTGCTGACGCTCACAACGGACAAAGGTCTGCTCGACATCTTCGGCAGCATGAAGGGCGTCGGAACCTACGCGGACGCCCTGCCGGGAGCTGTGAAAATCACGATCGAGACTGGGAAACTGTTGTCGCTCAGCCTCCAGCAGCTCATCGCCGCCAAGCGCGCCGCGAATCGCCCGAAGGATCGCGAACACCTGATCGAGTTGGAGGCGCTGCGGGAGCTGTCGGGGGAGTCCTAGGCGTTTTCCGACCGGGCGCGTTCGCCTGCTGTCGCTCTCCTGCTCGTCGCGTGGATCACGACTTCGTCAAGGTTCTGGATTTCGGCCTCGTCAAAGCGTGCCACGCGACTCCTGAGCGGGGACCGGGCCTGACCGCGGAGAACGTCCTCAGGGCACGCCGGCGTTCATTTCCCCCGAGCAGGCGATGGGCGGCGCCGGCGTCGATGGGCGAGCCGATATCTACGCAGCCGGCTGAGTTGCCTACTGGCTGCTGACCGGCCTGACCGTGTTCGCCGCCGACACCCCGGTCGGTGTTCTCGTGCATCATGCGACCACGCCCCCGGTGCCGCCATCCGCGCGTACCAATCTGCCGCTTCCGCCCGTCTGCCAATTCCGCCCGCTTTTGAACGACTCGTGCTGCCGGAACCGGGACTGAATGGACTGATGACCGCGCGCGCCTGTGGGGAAGGCGAATCGTCCCATGAGCTACCCCTCAGGCTCGGCAGGGACCTCGCCCTGACAATTCGGTGACCGTGCTCACGGACCAAGGCGGGCCGATTCCCCACTTTCCACCCCCGACAACAAACCCCGCGCCTGAGCCGGGACGACCTCGACGGCAGGCGCTCGTTTCATCCATAGGAGACCGATTTATGGGTATTCTCACCAAGCCGATCAAGTCCCTGGACGACCTGTTCGTCCACACCCTGCAGGACATCTACTACGCCGAGCAGCAGATTACGAAGGCGTTGCCGAAGATGATCTCCAAGGCGACGGACC
>JACCSZ010000213.1 GCA_013812695.1 Gemmatimonadales bacterium
CCGGCGGCCGACGCGAGCGTGGCGGGGACGCCCAGCGCGGTGGCGTCGAACGACAGCGCGCAACCGCCTAGCGAGCAGGCCAGCACGAGCGCGGCGAGCACGCGCCCGATCCTCACAGGCCCGGCACGCGGAACGCGTAGTGCGCCCCGATCCCGAACGTTGCCGGGTCTTCGACGTCCGGCGTGAAGATCCGATCGTAGGCGGCGTGCACGCCGAACCCGTTGAGGAGGTTGAGCTCGAGGCCGCCGGACAGCCCGAAGTTCGTGTCGGTGTTCGAGTCGCCGCCCGCCTTCTGGTAGGTGACATCCAGTCGCGGCGCGAGCCAGGGATGGATCGACAGCACCGGGTTGGGTATGACGAGCGCGAAGCCGACGCCGACCGGAAACCGATAAGCGGTGACATCCTCATCGGGAAGGAACCCCTCGCCCGGCTTGAAGTAGCTCGCCCCGCCCTGGAGCGTCACCGACAGCGGCACCAGCGGGCCGCCGAGCAGCTTGTAGTTGAGCGTGGCTCCGACCGAAACGTCGCTGCCACCGGGCCCGTCGGCGTTGAACGACGAAATGGTGGCGGTAGCGCCAATCGGCCCGAAGCCCGCGCGGCCGGTCACACCGTAGACCGTTCCGCTCCCCCATGCGTCGTTCGGAAACCCGACGTCCCCATAGAGTCCGATACCCCGCGGCACGCCCATGTTGTAGACGGGTAGTCCCGGATTCTGGGCGCGCGAGGGAGCGGCACCGAGCACGAGGGCGAGCAGGACGACGGCGGGCACGGCGTGTCTCATGCTGCTTCCTCTGCGGGAGCGGATGCTCGGGGGTGGACGTGGTGGCGCGCAAGGTACTTGGGCGCTTCTCGTGAAGTCAACCGAAACGGGCGCACGCAAAACGCCCGGCCACCACGGGTGGCCGGGCGTGTGGTTGGCGCGTTCCTATCGCAGGTACGCGAGGCTGATACCAACCCCTTCGATATCGCCCAGACCGCCGCTGGCCCGGACCGCCCAACTCTCGCTGAACTTGATGTCCACGCCGAGCCCGAGCGCAAACAGCACGTCGTTGTCGTTGGAGCCGAACGTGGGGCCCAGGATCGGGTGGACGTAGGGCACGAACACGGTATTGGAGCCCTCGAGGTTGAACGTCCGGCCGAGCGAGATACCGATGGGAAGGAAAAACGTGTCGTCGACGTCGGCTCCCAAGATCCCTCCAAGTCCGAGGGTCAGGGCGCCGTCAAGCGGGAAACTCTCGCTGTATCGGACCACCTGAGTTCGGAAGTCTCCACCCAGCAGGATCGCGCTGCCTGGACCGGTCGCGTCCGCGAAGCCGACGCGGGCGCTGAGATCGTAGGGTCCGCTACCGTACCGGTAGAAGCCTTCTACCGCGACGCCAAAGCCCTCGGGATCGGACACGGAGGCGCCGAACTCGTGCGAATTGAAAGCGCGAAAGGGGGCTTTGAAGATCGGGGTCAGCGTCTGCTGTGCCACCGACGTTTCGGCCAGGCCGGCCAGCAGGGCGAACGCCAGGATCCCACCGCAGAGGTTACGACGCATTGGATTCTCCTTGAACGTGTTCGGCGACCACGCGGACCCGATTGTCCACGACCTGCAGGAAGCCGCCGCGGACGGCGAACCGGCTGACGGACCCACCGCGACGGACGGTCAGCCTGCCCGCACCCAGCAGCGTCATGAATGGTGCGTGGTTCGGCAGGATGCCGACTTCGCCGTCGAACGCGGGCGCGACGACCGCGTCCGCTTCACCGTCGAACATAGAGGCCGCAGGAGAGATCACCGTGACTTGCATCACCCGCTCGCCAACTGCTTCGCCTTTTCTACCGCTTCGTCGATCCCGCCCACCATGTAGAACGCCTGCTCGGGCAGGTGGTCGAACTCGCCCGAGAGCACCCGCTCGAACGACGACACCGTCTCCTCGAGCTTGACGTACTTGCCGGGGAAGCCGGTAAACTGCTGCGCGACGAAGAACGGCTGCGAGAGGAAGCGCTGCAGCCGCCGCGCGCGGGCCACGATCAGCTTGTCCTCCTCGCTCAGCTCGTCCATGCCGAGGATCGCGATGATGTCCTGGAGGCCCTTGTAACGCTGCAGCGTCCGCTGGAGGCCGATGGCGACGTTGTAGTGGCGCTCGCCCACGAACTGCGGATCGAGAATGCGGCTGGAGCTGTCGAGCGGATCTACGGCGGGATAAATACCCAGCTCGGAGATCGCGCGCGAGAGCGTCACCGTCGCGTCGAGGTGCGCGAACGCCGTTGCGGGCGCCGGATCGGTCAGGTCGTCGGCCGGGACGTAGATCGCCTGCACCGACGTGATCGAGCCCTTGGTGGTCGAGGTGATCCGTTCCTGGAGGTCGCCCATCTCGGTGGCCAGCGTCGGCTGATAGCCCACCGCGCTCGGCATGCGGCCCAGCAGCGCCGACACCTCGGACCCCGCCTGCGTGAATCGGAAGATGTTATCGATGAACAGCAGCACGTCCTGACCTTCGATGTCACGGAAGTACTCGGCGACGGTGAGGCCCGTGAGCCCCACGCGGAGGCGCGCACCCGGCGGCTCGTTCATCTGGCCGTAAATCAGCGCCACATTTTCCAGAATGCCGGCTTCCTCGAACTCCAGGTAGAGGTCATTGCCCTCGCGGGTGCGCTCACCGACCCCGCAGAACACTGACTTGCCCCCGTGTCCCTTGGCCACGTTGTTGATCAACTCCTGAATGACCACCGTCTTGCCCACGCCGGCGCCACCGAACAGGCCGACCTTGCCGCCTTTGATGAACGGCGCGATCAGGTCGATGACCTTGATGCCGGTCTCGAAGATCTCGGTCTTGGGCTCGAGATCGGTGAACTTCGGCGTCTCGCGGTGGATCGGCCAGCGCAGGGTGTCGGCGGGCAGCGGGGCGCCCCCGTCCACGGGCTCGCCGAGGACGTTGAGGATGCGGCCGAGCGCGGCGTCGCC
>JACCSZ010000287.1 GCA_013812695.1 Gemmatimonadales bacterium
TTCCCGGTGGAGAGCCCGATGTTCCCACCCCCGCCCATCAGGACATAGACGCCGTCGGCGAGCCGGGTGGTGACGATGCGCGCCGTGTCCGGTTCCTGGGCCCCGGCGGTGCGGCCGAGGAGGAGAAGTCCCACGGCAAGGCTGAACGCGTCGCGGCACACGAGGGAAGGAACGGGCACGCTGACCTCCGGGTTGGAGTGTGGGGATGTCTGAGCACTACGCATGCAATAAGCGTGGGGTTGCGGGCCTTACTCGATGCCCGCGAGGTTGTAGAGGGCCCGCCAGGCCCGGAACACCTCGCGAAAGTCATCGTGCGTGTACGCGACCGTTCGTCCCGCCGTCCGCACCGACCCCGGAACCAGCTCGGCCATGTCCGCCATGTGGGTGAGGGCGAAATCGACTTCGAGCTGGATCGGAGCGGGCAGCGTGAGCGGCTCGTGCGGCCGGCCGAGCGCCGCGATCACGCCGGCGCGAATGCGTTGGCAAGCTACCACCGGCGCCACGCTACGCGCCGCGAAGCGACCCACCGCCTGCTTCACGATCACCGT
Source organism: Gemmatimonadales bacterium (assembly GCA_013812695.1). Taxonomy (GTDB): domain Bacteria; phylum Gemmatimonadota; class Gemmatimonadetes; order Gemmatimonadales; family GWC2-71-9; genus CAVVWJ01. Next base: position 549 of record JACCSZ010000287.1, read on the forward strand.
CTCGACCGTGCCACCGAGCGCCTCACGCGCTTCGGCCGCGAGCGCCTGGTCGCCGCTCACGAAGGCGACCGGCACGCCGTACGTGCCGGCCAGCGCCGCGTTGAGGGTCAGCTCGCCGGCGGGCAGGCCGTTGAGCCGCGCCTCGTGCACCCGGCTGGTGTAGGTATGGTCGATGACGGCGCGTCCCGTGCCCGCCCGCGCGTGGTAGCCGACGAACAGCGCCGCATCGAAACCGTCCTCGACTCCCTCGACCATCGATCGCGCCTTGGGTCCGCCGCTCAGCAGCTCGGCGGCCGGGTGCAGCTCCTCGGCGAGCAGGTTCATCATCCGCCAGTGGCTGTCGTTCACTAATACGTCACGGGCGCCTGCCGCCAGCGCGCCCTCGACCGCGGCGTTGGCTTCGGCCGTCATGAGCCGGCGGAATCTGTTATACTCTCCCGCATGCCGGGGATCGGTCGGATCGGTCTGATCCTCGTGAACGACACCCGCGACGCCTTCCATGTCGACGGAGATGTACACTCGCATGGCGGCTCCCGGCCGGACGGTGGAGAACGACTGATGCACGGACCAATGTGGGGACTCATCGGCGCGGTGGCCGTCGCCGCCTGCGCGCCGCGCGAGGAAGCGCCGCGGACCGCGATGCTGGAGCAGGGGCGGCTCTACACCAGTTGGCTCTACGACAATCAATATCAGAAACTCTGGAACCGGTTCTCGCCCGAGATGCGCGAGAGCTTCGGCAGCGTGGGCGACCTCGCGAGTTTCGCGGGCCGCGCCGTGACGCGGTTGGGCCCCGAGCGGCGCGCCATCGGCGAGCGGGTGGACGAGGTGGCGCCGTTCCAGGTCTACCAGCGCACCGCGTCGTTCGATACGTCGCGCCAGCCGATGCTGATCGAGTGGAGCCTGGCGGAGGACGGCGCGGTCACCGGCCTCGTCGTCCGACCCGTCCCCGACGAGAATCGCTAGGCGCCACGCGCCGCCGCACCCCCCGCTCGACCGCTGGGATCGCGGTCACACCAGCAGCTCGCCGCGAAGGACCGTCACGGCGCTCCCCCCCAGATGCACCCGATCTCCCGCCAGCAGGATGCGCACCAGGCCGCCGTGCTCGGAGGCCTGGTAGCCGAGGAGCTCGGTCCGGCCGAGACGAGCGCCCCAGAACGGGCCCAGCGCGCAGTGTGCCGAGCCGGTGACCGGATCCTCGGGGACGCCGGCCGCCGGCGCGAAGAAGCGGGAGACGAAGTCATGATGATGATGGTCGGCGGTGGCCGAGCGGGCGGTGACGATCACGCCTCGCCCCGGAAGCCGCTCCAGCCGTGCCAGGTCAGGGCGGATTTCGCGGACCGCGCGCGCCGAATCGATCTCGACCAGATAGTCGAACGGCGTCAGCCCGACGAAGGCGAGCGGCACGCCGAGCGCCGCTTCGAGATCGGGGGGTGCCGGACATTCGATGGCGGGCGTCGCCGGAAAGTCGAGCCAGGTGAGCCCGTCCCGCTGCACCGCGGTCAGCAGCCCGCTGCGCGTGTGGAAGCGCGCGGTGTCGCCGCCCGGCAGATGCCCCTCCTCCCAGAGCACGTGCGCGCTCGCGAGCGTCGCGTGGCCGCACAGGTCCACCTCGAGCGTCGGCGTGAACCATCGCAAATCGTAGCCGTCGGGCCGGCGCACGAGAAACGCCGTTTCGGCCAGGTTCATCTCTCGGGCGACGAGCTGCATCCAGCGCGGGTCACGCGTGGCGGGGAGAACACAGACGGCGGCCGGGTTGCCGGTGAAGGGCCGGTCCGTGAACGCGTCGACCTGCGTGAACGGCTGGCGTGCCGGCATGTGGTGCTCGCGAGGAAAGAGGCGCCGCGGATGAAAGCGAGGATCGGGCGCCAGATCAATATATGGGGTGCCTTGCGTCAGGCCACGTGACAGGTCGGGGATTCTGCGTTACCGTAGGGAGCACCCCCCGAGCCCCGCGCGGACGCAGCCACCCGCGTGTCACCCTCTGCGCCAGAGTCCCTATCCTAGAATTTCGGTAGCGTCCCGGCCATGGCCATGATCCTGTGCGTAGATGACGA
>JACCSZ010000284.1 GCA_013812695.1 Gemmatimonadales bacterium
TGGGCGATGCCGACCGCGACAGCCGACGCGCTCGACCCGCAGCCCCACATGCGCCTGGCGCTTGCCTCGCTCCGGTCCGCGAAGGAGCACCTCCAGAAGGCCAGTCCCGACAAAGGCGGTCACCGCGTAAAGGCCCTGGACCTCCTGCAGGGAGCGATCCGCGAAACCGAAGCCGGCATCAAGTACGACAACCGGCGCTAGCTGAACTCCCGGGGATGGTGATCGTGGGTTGGGACAGACGAGGGGGGCTGGTCGCCGCACTGTCGGCGTGTGCGGAGACCAGCCCCCCTCGTCCGTCCCGACCCAGGCCCTCCCCGCCGACCGTTCAGCGCGAAGCGGTAGTCTGGTTGGCCAAGTCCCGCACCGCGCCCGCAAGCGACCGCACCTTGGCGTTGTCCGCTGATCCGGCCGCCTCGCCCTCGAGCTCCGTCGCCAGTGCGGTCAGCGCATCCCGCCGCGCCGCCGCCGACCCCTTTTCCGCGGCGCTCAATGCGTCCCGAACCGCATCGATCCTCCCTGCCTCCAGACCCTTCGACCGCTCGAGCTGATCCGCGTACGACCGCGCCAGCGCGAAGCTCGGCGGCCACACCAGCTTCGGCTGCCCCTGGGTGTTCAGGTAGTCGAGCTTCACGGACTTGGCCGCGTCGATCTCGTTCTGCGAGATGAACCCGCTCGGCTTGAGCTCGAAGATGTCGAGGCCACGCGCGATCTCGGAGCTCACGATCACGCCGTTGTACCAGTAGACCGACCACGAGCCGCCGCTGGCCAGCCGCGTCGAGTCGACCGGACCGCGGTCGAAAAAGGCGATCTCCCGCGGCTGCGCGGCATCGGTCCACTCGAACACCGAGATCCCGCCCTGGTACCAGGCCTGCACCATCACGTCCCGCCCCGGAATCGGCAGCAGCGATCCGTTGTGGGCCACGCAGACCTCCTGCGGCGTTTGCGGCGCGGGCAGCTTGTAGTAGCTCTGAAACTGCATCGTCCGGTTCTCGACCGTGAAGATCGCGTTGGCGCCCCACTCGGGCTTGTCGGTCTTCCGGCACTTGGCCTGACTCCCGCCGCCCCACTCGTCCGAGAACAGGAGCTTGGTGCCCTCGTTGTTGAAGGTCGCTGAGTGCCAGTAGGAGAAGTTGGAGTCGGCCACGGCGCCGATCCGCTTCGGATTCGCCGGGTCGCTGATGTCGATCAGCAGTCCGTAGCCGCCGCAGGCGCCGCCGGCCAGACCGATCGCGGGGTAGACGGTGATGTCGTGGCACTGCGTCGGCCCGGGACGCGGGCCGGAGCCCGTGTCCGGCGGGCCCATCATCGCCTGGACCATCGCCGGGAGGGCCTGCCGGAGCGTGGCGCTGTCCGCCGCGGTCGGCGCGCCGGTGCCCCCGCGAGCCTCGACGATCTGCCCCAGGGCCTCCGCCGCTTCCTCCGGCGGCACGATCTCGTCCTCGCCGTCGACCACCGCGATGAACCCGCCCGCGGCGCGCACTTCTTCCACTGCCTTCCGCTTGGCGACGATGTCGTCGGGCATCTCGCCGTGTTCCGGCGGCGCCACCAGGTCGTTGAAGATCCGCGGCGTGCTGACGATGGCGGCCTGCTCGGGATGCGCCACCGGCACCTTGATCACCTCGATGCGGAACAGCGCCGAATTGGGGTCCTCGGTCGGCGCCGCGCTCACGCAGCCGGCCAGCTCGCTCGCCGATCGCACCGGGGCCGCGCCTGAGATGTAGACGTAGACGTTCGCCGTATCCTTGGGGTCGACCAGCACGGAGTGCGTGTGCGAGCCACGGCAGGTCTGCACGTTGCCGACGTTCCGGGGGCGGGTGATGTCGCTGATGTCGAAGATCCGGAGCCCCCGGAGCCGTTCCGAGCTGACCGTGTCCTGCACGCCCTGCGTCCCGCAGTCGAGCCGGCCGGTCAGACCTTCGCCCGAGACGAACAGCAGGTTGCGGTACACCGAGACGTCGCTCTGCGACGCCGGGCAGACGTACGCCGTCTTGAGCTTCGGCTTCCGCGGGTCCGCGATGTCCCACACCTGGTAACCGCCGTAGCTGCCCTGGATGACGTACCGGCCGGTGAACGCCAGGTCGGAGTTGGTGACGCCGATGAACTCCCGCGACGGCGGCGTCTTCGACACCACGCGCAGGTTCCACGCGGCCTCCTGGGCGTCCATCAGGCCGGCGCGGAGGCCGACGCGCGGATCCGGGCTCGGCGCCGTGGTGGACGTGGTGTTCTCCGGCGAAGCGCCGGCGTCCGAGGACGAAGTCGAGCGCGCGCACGCCGCCGCGGACATCAGTCCGGCGGCGAGCGAGAGCGACCGCAGTGCACGGAGAGCCATAACGAAGTCCTTGGATGTCACGGGGAGGGTGTCCCGGGGGAAAGGGCGGCGAGCATCGTCTCCATGCGAGCGATCTCGGTGGATTGATCGGCGCTGACGTCGTTGGCGAACTTGAAGACGGTCTCGTCCTGCGCGGCGCCGTAGCTGCCGAACAGGTTCTCGACCATGGTGACGGCGCCGCGGTGGTGCTTAATCATGGAGGCGAGGAACATCCGGTCGAACTCCGGGCCCTTGGCCGCATCGAGCTGCCGCAACTGGGCGCCGGTCAGCATGCCGGGCATGAGCTGGCCATGGCCCGCGTGCTGGTCGCCATGGGCGGGCGCCGTCATGCCCGAGTCGGGCGACGCCGGCACGGGCCGCCCGCGGTCGCCGAGCCACAGCCGCATCGTGGCGATCTCATCCTGCTGGCCGTTGAGGATCCGCTCGGCCAGCGTCCGCACGGCGGGGCTGGCGCCATGGGTCGGCGCCCAGCCCGCCATGACCAGCGCCTGGGCATGGTGGCCGATCATGGCGGACATGAAGTGCACGTCCGCCTGGGTGTAGGGATGGCGGGCGCTGTCGGCCCGGGCCCGAGCGATGGCGGCGAGATCGGCTGGATCGCCGGTGGCTGGCGCCGGCTGTTCGGGTTCCCGTGAGACACTCCCGCATGCGGTAAGGATGCACGCGATGGCAGGCAGGAAGGCGCGGGCGCGCGATCGTGTCATAGCGAAGGTGGTCCGTGAGCGGCGGTTGGGGCCGGTTCCCGTGAATGGCGCATCACCGGGTGGATAATAGTCGGGCCCCGGCGGAGGAGGTCGCCGGTGCGGCAGCCAGCGGGCGAGAAGGCGGCCCTCGGGTGGCTGCGGTGGATTGGCATCTTGCATCTGACGGGTTCAAGGACGGGAGGTTTCGCGGAAATACGCTGCGACCGCGGCATCGTCGGCCTGATTGTTGGCCACGGCCAAGGTCAGCGCGTAAACTTCGGCTGATACAATTTGAGGTCACGCCCGTGCAACCTCGGCGGAGACCATGGCGACCCTCGGACCCCGGCTTTGAGCCGCAATCTCGGTCGGGCCGCCTCCCCGAACCATGGCGGAGATCCCGATGACGACCCTGACCCACACTGCCCTGGTGGTGGTGGAGTTCGAAGACGGCCGGATCAGCGCGGAGCGCATCTATTGGGATCAGGCGTCCGTGCTGATCCAGGTGGGACTCTTGGACGCGGCGGGGCTCCCCGCTACGGGGATCGAGGCCACCAGGAAAGTCATGGACTCGACCGCCGAGCCGTCGAACCGACTGACCGGCTGAGCGGGAGAGACGAGCGTGCCGTTCGGAGTGCTCGCGGATCTGCTGCTGGTCGTGCACGCGACGTTCGTCGTGTTCGTCCTGGCCGGCGGCGTCCTGGCACTCAGGTGGCCCCGCGCGGCGTGGGTGCATCTGCCGGCGGCCCTGTATGGCGCCGCGATCGAGTTCGCCGGGTTCATCTGCCCGCTCACGCCGCTCGAGAAGGCCTGGCGGCGCGCGGCGGGCGGGAGCGACTACGCCGGGGGCTTCATCGAGCACTACGTGACTGCGGCGCTGTACCCGTCCGGTCTGACGCGCCCCGTTCAGGTCGCGCTGGGCCTGCTCGTCCTGGTCGTCAACGCGTGGGTGTACTGGACCGTGTGGCATCGGCAGCGCTCGTCGCGACGGCCTCGAGCGCAATGCGCGCAGACGAGCCCGGAGGACCTCCGATGACGGCCGAGCTGCCGCGCCTGTACGACGACCTCGCCGCGTGGTGGCCGCTGCTCTCGCCGCCCGAGGAGTACGAAGATGAGGCCGCCGACCTGGTGCCGCGGCTGCGGACGGCCATCGGCCCGGCGCCGGCGGTCCTGCTCGAGCTCGGCGCCGGCGGCGGAAGCCTGGCCTTTCATCTCAAGCGCCACTTCCGCCTGACGTTGACCGACCGCGCCCCGGGCATGCTGGCGGTCAGCCGGGCGATCAACCCGGAGTGCGAACACGTCGAGGGCGACATGCGATCGCTGCGGCTGGGCCGGCAGTTCGATATCGTCCTCATTCATGACGCCATCATGTACGCCGCGGAGCCCGCGGCCGTCCAGGACATCCTGCACACCGCGGCCCTGCATTGCCGCGCCGGCGGGGCGGTAGCCGTCCTGCCGGATTACGTGCGCGAAACGTTCGTCCCGGGCACCGATCACGGGGGAGGCGACTCCCCCGACGGCCGCGGCCTTCGATACCTCGAGTGGCGGTGGGACCCCGATCCGGCGGACGACACATACCTCGTCGATTACGCCTTCCTCCTCCGGTCCGCTGACGGTACCACCACCGTGGCCTACGACCGGCACGTGGAGGGCCTCTTTGACCGCGCGCGCTGGCTCCGGTGGTTTGCGGACGCCGGGATCCCGGCTCGGAGCGCGCTCGATCCGTTCGGACGCGAGATCTTCATCGGCACGCGCTAACGCTGCCGTTTGCGCCGCCTGAGCCATGCCGCGATGATCATTGCCGGCGGCGTCAATGCCCAGACGAGGAGCGCGAGACCACGATCGAGCAGGCGACGCATGGGCCCTCCGATTCCGCCGCGCGCTCGGCGGCAGAGCACCGCCGGAGCCTCGCAGGACAGAGCCAGTGTACGGGACCATCGTCCTCCCCCCGTCCCGGTGCCGTGACCTGAGCGAACGCACTACCTGCCGGTACGCGTTCGTCTTCCCGCGAGCTGTCGGTGGGGGCTGGCAGAAGTGGAGGGCCGCGCCTGCCATTGACGATGCCGGTGCCTCCGGCCCATGTTGTGAAACCCCATTTGCTCCCACCATGGCCGCCTCACCCACATGCCGCCCGCCGTTCACATCCTGATATTCGACGGCTTCGCCGACTGGGAGCCGGCGTTCGCGCTCGCCGAGCTTCGTCGTACCGGCGGCCTGGATGTCGTGACCCTTGGTTTCGGTGTTGCCCCCGTCCGCTCGATGGGGGGGCTGCGGGTGATTCCGGATCGGACGTTGGCGGGGGTAGATCCGGCCGCGGTCAGGCTGCTCATCCTTCCGGGCGGCGACTTGTGGGAAGGCGAGTATCCGCGCGATGACCTCGAGCGAGCGCTGGGAGCGCTTGTCGGGGCCGGGGTGCCGATCGCGGCCATCTGCGGAGCTACGCTCGCCGTGGCGCGCGCCGGCCTGCTGGCCGATCGCGCCCACACGAGCAACGAGCCAGGCTACCTAGAAGGGATGGTGCCCGAGTACTCGGCCCAGCGGCACTACGTTGAGGCGCTGGCCGTGCGCGACCGCGGCGTGATCACCGCGAGCGGACTCGGGGCCGTCGAGTTCGCGCGGGAGATCTTTGAGGAGCTGCAGGTGTTCAGCGCGACGGATCGGCCGGTGTGGTTTCAGGTGTTCAAGCACGGACGGTTTCCGGGACCGGAAGCCGCGGCCCTTGCCGCCCAGCCGGCGACACCGGCGGAATCGTAGTCCCACCTGCAGGCAGGCGCGCTGAGCCTGCGCCACGAGGAATGGCGCTGCTGGGTCACGGCCGGAACTTGCCGCCAAGCTTGCAAGCAAGCTCATGACGCGAATGGACGTTGGTCGCATCGTGTATGGCGTGCTGTTCATCGCGGCCGGCATCCTTCACTTCGTGTTCCCCGCGGAGTACCGCGCGATCATGCCGCCCTACCTGCCGGCGCCCGCGACGCTCGTAGCGGTGAGCGGCCTGGCGGAGATCGCCGGCGGTGCTGGTCTCCTGATTCCCCGCTGGCGTCAGGCGGCGGGGATCGGGCTCGTGGTGCTGCTGCTGGCCGTGTTCCCGGCCAACGTGGAGATGCTGCGTCAGTTTCGCGCGCGCGGAGTCACCGCGCCTCTCGAGACGCTGCTCTGGCTGCGTCTGCCGTTCCAGGCGGCGCTCATGTGGTGGGCCTGGCGCCTCAGCCGGCCGAGCCCGGCGCGGCACTCGGCAGTGCATTCCTGATCTCGCTGGCGTACGCAGGTCGGCGCGGACTGCCCGGCTGTCGAAGCGCGTGGCCCTGGTGGAGGGAAAGCACATGGCACTGGTGGAGAGAACGAACGCGCGGGAGCACAGCGTGGAGACGAGTGCCGGAACCCTCACCAGCATGCTGTGGCGGCGGCTCGACGTCCCCGGCCACGATTGCGCGACATGCGCCGTAACCGCCGATGGTACGGAAATCGGCGGGATGGCCGTGTTCGAGGAAGACGGCCCCACGGCGCTGCACTACACCGTGCGCTGCGATCGCTCATGGGAGACTACCGAGGCGCACGTCCGCGGTTGGCGTGGCACGCGCGCGGTCGACCTTCGTCTCCGGCGGGAGGATGGCCACTGGATGTTGAACGACGCTCCGTGCCCGGCGGTGGACGGCTGCGTCGATCTCGATCTCAGCTTCACCCCGGCTACCAACCTGTTCCCGCTCCGCCGCCTCGATCTGGCGATCGGTCAGGCCGCCGAACTGCGCTCGGCCTGGCTCGAGTGGCCGGCAGCTCGCCTCTCCCCGCTCGTCCAGCGCTACGCCCGGCGATCGCCCACAGAGTACGATTACGAGGCCGACCTGACCGGCACGAGCCGGTTCTTCGCCGTGCTGCGCGTCGATCCGCGCGGGTGGGTGCGCGACTACGCCGGCTTGTGGCGCGCTGAGGCAGTCGTGTAGCCGTAGCCCCCCGGCACGGCGGTCGCCCGCACCTGACGCGACCAAACATGAAACCGAGGCAACACGATGACCCACAACCCCGCCGACCGCCTGCCGGTGATCCGCGATGTCTATCCCTACCTCTGCGTGCGCGACGCCGCGGCGGCGATCGAGTTCTACAACCACGTCTTCGGAGCCGAGGAGGTCACGCGACTGACCGATGCGAGCGGACGGGTGGCGCACGCCGAGCTCAAGCTGGGGGCCACCGTCGTGATGCTGGTGGACGAGCATCCCGAGTATGGCATCCGAAGCCCGCTGGCGTTCGGCGGCACCGGTCTGACGCTCCATCTGCACGTCGACGACGTGGACATCCTCACCGCCCGGGCGCGGCAGGCAGGAGCTGAGGTGCTGCGGGAGCCGACGGATTACGGGCACGGCGAACGGCAGAGTCGCGTGCGCGATCCGTTCGGCCACGAGTGGCTGCTCGGGCACGAGCTGGAGGCGCTATCGCCCGAGGAAATCGCGCGGCGGTACGAGGCCGAGCAACGGAGTGCGATTCAGGATCCGGTGCGCACAGGCTCGACCGGGTGAGGCGCCCCCCAGTATCGGCGCAGTGAGCCCGCGATTACGGGAAAACCTCGGACGACGCAGATCGCGACCGCGAGCCAGGCCATGAACCAGAGCGCCGCGGTCATCCGTCCCGCCATATCACCCAGCGTCGTCTCCGGGCCGAACCCCGAGAACGCGTGGGCCAGGGCCAGCCCGCAGAACGCCGCCACCTTGCTGACCGAGTAGGCCACGCGCATCCAGGCCGAGCCGACCAGGAACCGGCCCAGCGTCGTCCGGTGCTGGGCGAACGGCGCCGTGCCGGCACTGGTTCCGATGCTTCGGAGCGCGTCCGTGAGCGTCGTGCGCGCGACGACGATCGGCGGGATCGCCGCGGACACCAGGCCGAGGTTGGCGAAGCACACCCACAGGACCAGCTCGTAGGTGCGGTCCGCGGCGATATCGAGCACGCTCCCGAACAGACTGCTCCGCCCGGTCGCCCGGGCCACCACGCCATCGACGGTGTCGAGCATCAGTCCGAGGAACAGCACCGCGACGCCAGCGAGCCGTACCGGCGGTGATCCCAGGTACAGGATCACCACGCTCACCAGCAGCAGCGGGAATCGCGACAGCGTAATCCAGTTGGCCAGCATGGCTCACCTCCGGTCGTCCCGCGCACGATGGGACGCCGGCGTCCTCTGGCCGTGACCTGGGTCGCGACGCCTTCAGCCGTTGACGAGCGAGAGGATGTTGCCGTCGGGATCCTTGAACCAGGCCACTTTCATGTCGCCCGAGACATGCACCTCGCCGTTGCGCGTCGTATCCGGCATGTCGTAGTGCTCGAAGGTCACCCCCTTGGCCTTGAGGGCGCCGACGATCTTTTCCAGCTCGTCGCCGACCGTCCAGGTGACCGCCGTCGCCTTGTTGGTGCCGGCGTACTGGGATTCGTAGACCAGGAGCGTGGACCCGCCGGTCCGATACGTGCGCACCTCGTCGCCTTCGGTGGCCGTCACCTGCAGTCCCAGCGTGCCCTCGTAGAAGCGACCGGCGGCCTCGATGTCCTTCACGGCGACGGTCGCGGTCGCCTGCTTGTGTCCCAGCATGGTGTCCCTCCTTTGGTTGGCGCGTCGTCCTGCC
>JACCSZ010000015.1 GCA_013812695.1 Gemmatimonadales bacterium
CTCCAGCAACGCGCGTCTACGCGCTGGCCACCAGGTCTCCGGCGCGACTAGATTCAAGGTGGTTTACGCGTGCTCTCCCAAGGAGATACGATGGTCGAGGCGCTCGACGCTTTGCAGCTCAGGGACCCGGCGCTTCGGCCCGTCGCCAGGAAAGTGCTGGATGACGCGCGCCTGGACGCCGCCGATGGCCTCGCCCTGTACGCCACCGCCGACCTGCTCGGGCTCGGTCGCCTGGCGGACTTCGCCAACGCCGCGCGCAACGGGGATCGGGTGCTGTTCTCGGCCAACCAGCACATCAATCCCACGAACGTCTGCGTCCTGCGGAACACCTGCACCTTCTGCTCCTTCGCGCGGATGCCGAAGGAGGAGGGGGCGTACACCCGCTCGCTGGAGGAGGTCTTCCACGAGGCGGAGCAGGCGCGGGGCATGCCCACCCGAGAATTCCATATCGTTGGCGGTCTGCATCCCAAGCTTCGGCTGAGCTACTACACCGACATGCTGCGGGGTCTCAAGGAGCGCCACCCGCATGTGCACATCAAGGCGCTCACCGCGGTCGAGATCGCGCACCTGGCCCGGGTCGAGCGGTCGACCGAGCGGGAGGTCCTGGTCGCGCTGCGCGACGCCGGGCTCACGAGCCTTCCCGGCGGCGGCGCCGAAGTGTTCAGCACCGCGGTGCGCGCCACCATCGCGGAACGGAAGCTCACGGGTGAAGCATGGCTCCGGGTGCACCGCACCGCGCACGAGCTCGGCATCCCGACCAACTGCACCATGCTCTACGGGCACGTGGAAACGGCGGCGGACCGGATTGCGCACCTGACCATGCTGCGCACCCTGCAGGACGAGACGCACGGGTTCCTGACCTACATCCCGCTCGCCTATCACCCCGATCACAACGAGCTGGGCGAGGAGCTGGGCCGCATCGGCACGGCCACCACCGGGTTCGAGGACCTGAAGAACATCGCCGTAGGCCGGCTGTTCCTGGACAACGTCCCGCACATCAAGACGCATTGGCCGATGGTGACCCCGTTCCTCTCGCAGATCGCGCTTGGCTTCGGATGCGATGACGTGGAGGGCACGGTCGTCTACGAACGGGTGTACCACGAGGCGGGCGCGCCCACGCAGATGCACATGCCGTATCCGGAGCTGGTGCGGCTGATCCGCGGGGCGGGGAAGCGGCCCGTCGAGCGCGATAGCCTGTACCGCACGGTGCGCGAAGAATTCGACGAGCCACCGCCCGAGCCGCTGCTCCGGCGCGGCGGGCTGCCGGTGGTCCACGCGGCATGAAGCTCGGCCGCATTCCGTGGATCAACTGCTACCCGGTCTACGGCGCGATCGACCGCGGCATCGTGGATGTTCCGGCGGCGATGGTGACCGGCACCGCCTCCGAGCTGAACGACCTGCTCGCCGCCGGGGAGCTGCAGGTGAGCGTCGTCTCGGCGGTGGAGTACGCGCGGAACGCCGCCGCCTACCACCTGCTGCCCGATCTGGCCATCACGTGCGATGGGCCGGTGCACAGCGTCGCGCTGTTTTCCCGGCGGCCGGTCGGCGAGTTGGACGCATGCACGGTGCTCCGCACCGCATCGTCGCGCACGTCGGTGCTGCTGCTTGACCTGCTGGCCCGGCATCGGTGGGGCGTCCAACCCCGATACGCCACCGCTCGAGCCGAGCCCACGGATCTTGCGGCGCTCGCAAGGCTGCCGCACGAGGGCGTCCTCGTCATCGGGGATGCGGCGCTGCTGCTGGCGGCGCAGCAGCTCTACCCGGTTCGCGTCGACCTGGGCGCCGAGTGGAAGGCGTGGACCGGGCTTCCGTTCGTGTTCGCCGTGTGGGCGGCACGCCGGGATGCGGGGCTCGCGCCGGTGCAAGCGGTCCACCGAAGCCTGCTCGAGTCGAGGGCGTGGGGACTGGCCCACCTCGATCGGCTCGCGGCCGAAGCGGCCCGTGCTACGGGAGTGCGTGAGGACGCATGTCGCGCGTATCTGGGCGACCTCGACTACGCCTTGTCGTCCCGGCATCTGGCTGGGCTGACCGACTTTTTCCGGCGGCTCGCGCAGGACGGGTTAGTGCCGGATGGATCGCTGTCGTTCATCTCGGCGGCGTAGGCGCGATCCCGCCGAGCGTCATCCTGGGCGGAGCGAAGGATCGAGTATGTGGTGCGAGTGACGCTCGGGGGTCACTCGCATGAGTCGGCCGATCCCTAGCTGCGCTCAGGAAGACGAATCTCTAAGGAACTGTCTCCATGAGTCTTGTCGACCGCACCTCAAGTGAATTCAAGGCGCTGCTCGAGCTCTACCAGCGCGCCCCGCTGCTCGAGCTCGGCCAGCTGGCCGACGCCGAGCGCTGGCGGCAGCACTCGGAATCGGTGGTCACCTACATTATCGACCGGAACATCAACTACACCAACGTGTGTGTGGCCGACTGCCAGTTCTGCGCGTTCTATCGCCGGCCCAAGGACTCGGAAGGGTACGTGCTGAGCTTCGAGGAGATCGGCGCCAAGATCGACGAATGCAAATCGATCGGCGGCGTGCAGATTCTGCTGCAGGGCGGACACAACCCGTACATCCCGTTCGAGTGGTACCTCGACCTGATGCGCTACATCAAACGCAACCATCCGATTCACATCCACGGCTTCTCGCCGTCCGAGATCGTCTTCTTCAGCGAGCGATTCGGTCTCGGTATGACCGACGTGGTTCGCGAGCTCAAGTCGGCCGGGCTGGACAGCATCCCGGGCGGCGGTGGCGAGATCCTCGTCGACCGCATTCGCGAACGGGTCGCCAAGAAGAAGGCACAGACTGAGGAATGGCTTGGCGTTCAGGAGGAAGCCCACCGCCAGGGCATGAAGACCTCGGTGACGATGATGTATGGCCTCGGGGAGACCGACGAGGACCGGATCGAGCACCTGCTCCGCGTACGTGAAGTGCAGGCGCGCACCGGCGGGTTTACGGCCTTCATCTGCTGGCCGCTCCAGCCCGAGGGCACGCCGGGCATGTCGCACCACCAGAAGACTGATGCGGTGACGTACCTGCGACTGCTCGCGCTGAGCCGCGTCGTGCTCGCCAACGTGCCCAACCTGCAGTCGTCCTGGGTGACGATGGGGCACAAGGTGGGGCAGGTCGCCCTCCGGTTCGGCGCGAACGACTATGGCAGCCTCATGATGGAGGAAAACGTCGTGTCCGCCGCCGGCACGACGTACCGCACCACCCTGCACGAGATCGACCGCCTGATCCGCGACGCCGGCTATCGGCCGATGCGGCGCCGGCAGGATTACAGCCTGATCGAGGAGCCGGTCGCGGCGTGACGCGCGTGGGGATCGGCTACGACTCCCACCGCTTCGTCGCGGGACGCCCGCTGATTCTGGGCGGCGTCACCATTCCCCATCCACACGGACTCGCGGGCCACTCGGATGCCGACGCGGTGGCGCACGCCCTGACCGACGCCATTCTTGGGGCCGCGGGGGCCGGCAATATCGGCGAGCTGTTCCCCGACACCGATCCGCACTGGAAAGACGCCGATTCGATGGAGCTCCTCCGCACCGCCCACGAGCTGGTCCGTGGGCGCGGTTATTCGCTCGCGCAGGCCGACTGCTCCGTCATCACCGAACGTCCCAGGCTCGGTCCCCATCTGGGCGCGATGGCGGCCGCGCTGGCGTCGCGGCTGGGGGTCGAGGCCGCCGCCATCAGCGTCAAGGCGAAGACGAACGAGGGGATGGGATTCATCGGCCGCGGCGAAGGGCTGGCGGTCATTGCCGTCGCGGTGCTGGAGGCGCGCTGATCGAGTCCCTGCTGGACTGGGTCACCCGGCTTCCACCCGGAGCGGTCTACGCGGTCCTGGCGCTGCTGTCCGCGGTGGAGAACGTGCTGCCGCCGGTGCCGTCCGATGCGGCCGTCGCCCTCGGCGCGCTCCTGTCGAATCGCGGCGTCACCACGCCGCTCGCCGTCTTCCTGGTCACCTGGATCGCCAACCTGCTCGGTGCCGCCGGCGTCTACTATGCCTCGCGGCGGTACGGGCGCCGGCTGTTCGCGACGCCCACCGGCCGCCGACTCCTCGCGCCGCGCTCGCTCGCCATCATCGAGCGTGAGTATCTGCGGCTCGGGACGCTCGGCATCTTCATCAGCCGCTTTCTCCCTGGGATCCGTGCCGTGGTACCGCCGTTCGCCGGCCTCATCGGCTTGAGCACCCTCCGCACGTTCGTCCCGATGGGCCTCGCGTCCGCGATCTGGTACGGCGGGATCACCATTCTTGGCGCGGTCATCGGCGCCGAATGGGAGCGCATCACGGCGCTGATCGCGAGCGTCAATCGGACGCTTGGGCTGGTGACCGCAATCGTCGCGGCGGGCGGTGTCGTGTGGTGGGTGGCGAGAGTCCGCAGGCGCCGTCGAGAGCGAGTGTGGCATGCGACGCAGGACGCCCTGGATCCGGCGGCCCCGTCCTTCATGGCTGGCACCGAGCTCGCCGAGGGCTCCGCTCAGGAGGCCGCCGCGCTCGTGGTGCTCGAGCTGGCCTACGCCGATCCCGTGCTCACGCCCGAGGAGCGCAGGCTCATCGCCGAGCACTTACACACGCGTTGGGGGCTGGGGAAGCTGAGCCCACCGCCGGCCCCGCAGCCGGAAGCAGAACGGCGGACACGATTCGCCGACTACGCTCAGCGTCTCCGGAAGCGAGTCGGTCGGACGGAGCGGCTCGAGCTGGTCGAGCGGATGTGGACGGTCGCCTTCGCGGACGGCGCCATCGGCGAGCACGAAAGCCGCCTGATGCGGCTCGCCGCCGAGCTGCTGGACATCGGGCCCGCCGAGCTCGCCGAGGTGTCCCGTCGCCTGCAGGCACGGCACGGGACATGAGCGGTCCCGAGGTGCGTGAACGGGCGCGGCGGGATTTCGGCCTGGAGGGGTTTCGCGATTTCCTCGCGCTCGAGTCCGGCCACAGCGACCACACCGTCGAAGCTTATCTGCGCGATCTCCAGCGTCTGGCGGACTTCGCCGCGTCGAAGGGCGTGCGCGATCCCGCCCAGGTCACCCGCGCGCTGCTCCGGGATTTCGTCTACCTGTTGAAGGACCTCGGCCTCAGCGCCGCCACGATCAGGCGTGAGGTGTCGGCCATCCGGACCTACTTTGGATTCCTCATCGGCGAAGGCCGGCTGGCCACCGACCCGACCGATCGGATCGAGACCCCGCGGCGCGGCCGCGTGCTGCCCGAACCGCTCTCGGTGCGTGACGTCGAGGCGCTGCTCGCGTCCCCGCGCCTCGACGCGCCGCTCGCCTGGCGCGACCGTGCGCTGCTCGAGCTCGGCTACGGCGCGGGACTGCGGGTGTCGGAACTGTGCGGGCTGGGCACGACCGATCTGCTCCTGACGGAGAACCTGGTCCGCGTGTTCGGGAAGGGTGGCAAGGAGCGCCTGGTGCCGATCGGCCGATCGCTCATCGGGGCGGTGTCGGTGTATCTGCATCAGCTTCGGCCCGAGCTCGACCGCGGCGCCACCAAGGGAAGGGTGCTCCTCAACGCCCGCGGCCGACCGCTCTCCCGGGTCGGTGCCTGGGGCATCGTCAAACGCGCCGCGGAGCGGGCCGCGATTGCCAAGCGCGTGACACCGCACACCCTTCGCCACAGCTTTGCGACCCACCTGCTCGAGGGCGGTGCCGACCTGCGCGCCGTGCAGGAGATGCTCGGCCATGCCGACCTCTCGACGACCCAGATCTACACCCACGTCGATCGCGACTACCTGCGCTCGGTCCACAAGCAGTTTCATCCGCGAGGGTAGCCGCGCCATCCGGGAGTGGCGTGACTCCAGTCACTTCACCGGCACCGCCGGCTCGATAGGTTCAGGAACTCGGACGACCATCCGTGTGCCGTTCACAACTCCGGAGGAAAGACCATGAGTTCCTGGAATCGTGCCGCCATGGTTGCGGCCATCGTGTCGTCCCTCGCCTGCCGCGACGCCGATCGCGGCGACACCGCGAGCCGCGTGGATTCGGCCGTGTCGGACGTCAGCGAGAACGTGCGCGATCGCGCCGGCAAGGCAGGGGACGACGCACGTGAGGGCGCCCGGGAGTTGAAGAGCTACACCTGGGCGGAGCGCGACGAGTTTCGGCGCGACGTGCACCGCCGGCTGGAGGATCTCGATGGACGGATCGACCAGCTTGCCAACGACGCGCGGTCCAGCGGGAGCACGATCAGCGACCGTGCGATGGCCGAGATCCGGGATGAACGCACGTCGGTCGGTCGGAGCCTGGCCCGGCTCGATGATGCCACCGAGGACGGCTGGACGGATCTTCGCGGTGGCGTCGACCGCTCCCTCGAGACCCTTCGGGGCGGAATCGACGAACTCACCCGGACGGGTGGGCCGATGGGCGGGCGATCGGCGGGACAAAGCTGACTGGCGTGGCGCCTGCGGCAGCCGCCGCAGGCCGGTCTCGCGCGGCTCGACGGAGCCGGCTTCAGGCCACGATACCCGCGCCCGCCGCATCGGTTTGCTCGAACACCCGCCCCAGCCATCGCAGCGCCACCGCGGCCACTCCGACCACCCCGACCAGCAACGTCACAGCGGCCGGCACGGCCGCCCACCCTCCGAGCGCTCCCCGTGACGCGACGAACGTCCCGGCCGCCAACACGCCCGGCATCGCCAGCGCCAGGCCGAGGGTCGCGGCGTAGGCGACGATCATCAGCATGTTCTGGCCGAGCGCTTCGACCCCGCCGGGGCGTCCGGCACCGAGATGAACCCACGCGGGGAACAGCAGCGCGGCGCCGTTCTGGATCAGCATGCCCATGTAGTTCACCCCGGGCAAGCAGATGCCGGCCGCCACCAGCACGATCGTCCGGCCTTCCAGGCTCAGCTCCATCCCCTGGTTCCCGAGGAAGGCCAAGTACGCGATCAACAGCATTCCGAGCTGGAGCGCCGTGAGCACCAGCGTCGACGCCGCCGCTTCCGCTGCCACCACTTCGCGGCCGCGGAGCGGATAGCTGCGCAGCAGGTCGAGCTTGAGTAGATCGCTGCGCAGATCGTTCCGAACCCATTGCGGTCCGAGCAGCAGCAGCATGGCGGCCCACATCGCGGCCAACCAGCCCGCAATGTCCGAGAAGGTTCCGTTCGGGTCGAACGAAAGCAATCCCGCGGCCACGGCGGCCACAGCGAATCCGACGACCGTCGTGCGGGCGCGGCGTGTCCGCACGACCGCCAGCAGGTTCTTCCAGAGGATCGCGCCCGCGGGACGGCCCGCCGGCGCCAGCCGCAGCAACCGCGGCAGCCGGCGATGGGCCGGCCGCGCTGGGACAGAGCCGCCGCTCTCCGACCGCTGACCTGCGCGCTGGAACGACGCCTCCGCTGCCGCCTCCTCGAACGCGGTATCTGCCCGAACCACCCAGATATAATGGAGCAGAACGAGCGTGAGCGCGGGAATCATCGCACGCAGCCATTCGTCCACGGAGGCCGACGCCAGCGGACGCACCATCGCCCGGAACGGTGCCAGCAGGATGCGTGGCACGGGCTCGGCCGCCGCCACGGCGAGCGCATCGAGAAACGCCGCGGGACCACTCGCCCACCCGATCGCCAGGCCCGGCAGCGCCTCCCGAATACTCCAGAGCATGCCGAGCGCTACGCCGGCGAACAGCACGAGCGAAAGCATTCTGTGCCGAAGCCCGATCCGACCATGCTCGAGCAGGCTGGTGCGCACGAACGAGGCGCCGAGCCGGTGAAAGGAGATCGTGGTGAGCAACACCCAGATGGAGATCGCCCGGAACCACTGCGAGCTGCCGAAGCGCTCGCGCGACAGGATCAGGGTCCACAACAGGGTATTGAAGAGGATGAGCAACTGATTGCGCAGGAGCTTGTACTGCACGAGCCCCCGGCGCGACACGGGGCCCGAGAACAGGAAGGTCACCTCCGCCGGCGTATAGGCGAGCACGCGCCGCTCGACGCCGAACACCCACCCCCATAGCACGGCGGTCAGCACCCCGAGCGCGCCGAGCGGCTCGAGCCAGCGGGCGCCCGCGACCGACGCCGGAGCCGTCCGAGGTCGCTGCTCCACCGCCACGACCCAGAGGTAGCCGAGCCCGAGCGCCAGGGCCACGAGATACCGCGGACTGCGAAGCCGGCGGAGCTGCCGAGCCGCCCGATTGTGCGCGGAGCGTCGAGCCAGATACAGGAAGGCGCGGATCACCCCCGCGGCTCGCCGTCGGGCGTGATCAGCGCGAGGAAGACGTCCTCCAGCCGGCGTCCGCTCAGCGCGGGCCGGCTCGCGACGATCTCAGCGATCGTGCCGAAGGCGACCGCCGAACCGCCGTTCATGATCAGCACCCTGGTGCAGATCTCCTCGACCAGGTGCAGCAGGTGCGAACTGAGGATGACCGCCGCGCCCGCTTCGGCGCGGCGGACGATCGTGGCCTTCATGCGGCGGATGCCGACGGGGTCCAGGCCCGTCAGCGGCTCGTCCAACAACAGGGCGCGCGGGTCGTGCAGCAGTCCGCACGCGATGGCGAGCTTCTGCTTCATGCCACGGGACAGCTCGCCGGGCAGGGCGGTGCGCTTGGCCGCGAGATCGAGCTCGCCGAGCAAGTCCGGAATGCGGGTCTCCACATCGGCGACCTGGTACAGGCGCCCGACGAACCGAAGGTGTTCTTCGACCGTGAGATAATCGAACAGGTGCGGCTCGTCAGGGATGAAGGCCAGCAGCGACTTCGCCGCCACCGCCTCGGTGGCCAGGTCGTGATCTCCGATCCGGATCCGGCCACGACTCGGGATGATGATGCCTGCCAGGCTGCGGATGGTGGTAGTCTTCCCGGCGCCGTTCGGCCCCACCAGGCCCAGCACCTCGCCCGGCTCGACCTGGAACGAGAGCCCGCGTACCGCGAAGAAGTCACCATACAATTTGTCGAGCCCGTCGACACGGATCATGCGGCCTCCCGCCGGACGCGGCCTTCCAGGGGCCGCCTTCCGGGGTGAAACTTTCGTCTGTGGCCCGACGTCTCTCGTTGGAACATGTCCCCCCACCTGGGTGCGGACCTACCGCGTGCGGCCTGGAGGCCGAACCCTATGCGAAGCTACTGGATGCGGATTATGGTCGGCGCCTTCGCCGTGTTTGCGATCGGCATGGTGGCCGTTACGCTGTTCCGGCGGGGCCGAGACAAGGTCACCGAGGTCGTGTCGGGCTCGGGCCCCTTGAGCCTGTCCGTCCCGTTCGTACCATTCCAGATCGACGGCACCAGGTTCGGCACGGTCGAGCGGGTGGTCATCAATCGCGACGCGCCCAAGAAGGTGTCCTCGGTCGACCTCGAGGTACAACTCGACGATTCGCTGGTGGCGCAGGGGCTCGCCGGTTGCCGCCTCGCGGCCAACCTGCAGAGCGATTCCACAAGTGCCGGCGACGTCAACGTGGAAGTGAACCGGATGAATGATCGCGCCTTCTTCTTCTGCGCCAAGAGCGACTCCGCGCTGGTGCCGTTTGGGACGGTGACGTTGAATCCGGGCGAGGTGACGGTGCCCCTGCTGGTGCCCCAAGGCGTCGCCGAGACTCTCCGGAGCGGCCAGTGGGGAGACGAGGCCGATTCATCCGATGTGCTCGCCGAGCGCGCGGATTCGCTGGCGGACCACGCCGAGAGCATTGCCGACTCGATCGCTGACCTGCAGGGTGAGCGGCAGGCAGCGGTCCGACTCGTCCGGTCGCGGCTGGGCGACTCCCTGCGTGCGGCGGGCAAGCACCGCGCGGACTCGCTGCACCGGGCGCTTCGCGTGGCGGACTCCGTGGAGGGCAGCTAGCTTCGCAGGTCATGCTTCTCGTCCTCGACAACTACGACAGCTTCACGTATAACCTGGTGCAGTTCGCCGGCGAGCTCGGCGCCGACCCCGTGGTCCATCGAAACGACGCTCTGAGTGTGGAGGACGCCCTCGCGATGGAGCCCGAAGCCATCGTCATCTCGCCGGGGCCGTGCACGCCACGCGAAGCCGGCATCAGCGTGCCGCTGGTGCGCGCCGCGGCCGCCGCGGGCATCCCGCTCCTCGGCGTGTGCCTGGGTCATCAATCCATCGGCGAGGCATTTGGCGGTCAGGTGGTCCGGGCGGATCGGCCGATGCACGGCAAGACCACCATGGTGGCGCATCTGGGCCACCCGCTGTTTGGCGGACTTCCGTCGCCCTTCGAGGCCATGCGATACCACTCGCTCGTCGTAGCCACGGCCGATGTACCCGGCGAGCTCGAGGTCGCCGCCTGGTCGGATGATCGGCCGGTGGGCAGCGAGATCATGGCCCTCTGCCATCGGGAGTTGCCGGTGTACGGCGTGCAGTTCCACCCCGAGTCCGTAGGCACCAGCCACGGCAAGCGAATTCTCGCCAACTTTCTGGAATTGGCCCGCAGCCGCCCAGCCCCGTCCGCGCATACCTAACCTATTCACAGCGCAGCCTATAGCCTCCCTGCGGCAGGTCGGCACAGCTTTTGACTCGCCCCCGCCCAGCAATTACCTTTCGTGATGCGCGTCCTGGGAATCATTCCGGCTCGTCTGGCATCGACTCGACTCCCCAATAAACCGCTCCAGCTGCTGGCCGGTGAGCCGCTCATCACCCGGGTCATCCAGCGCGTCGTGGCCCATGGCATCCTGCAGGATCTTGTAGTGGCCACCGATTCGCAGGACATTGCTCGCGTCGTGGATCGGGCCGGGATTCGCTCGATTCTGACCCACGATGGCCATCTCTCGGGCACCGATCGCGTGGCCGAGGCGGCGGGGCGGCCAGAGTTCGCCGGTTTCGACGCGGTGGCGAACGTGCAAGGCGACGAGCCGTTCGTGTCGCGCGAAGCCTTGGCGGGCGCCATCGAGCGGATCGGCCAAGGCGACGACATCGGCACCGCCGCCGCTCCGCTGGCCGCCGAGGATGCCCCCGATCCGGCGCGGGTCAAGGTCGTCACGGACGCGCGGGGCAGGGCGCTGTACTTTTCGCGGGCAGTGATCCCCCATCGCCGCGAGGCGACGGATCCGGCGACCGACCTGTACTGGCAGCACGTCGGTCTGTACGTGTACACGCGCGCCGCCCTCGCCACCTGGGTCGGCGCGCAGCCGAGCGCGGCGGAGCAGGCCGAGCGGCTCGAGCAGCTTCGCGCGCTGCACTGCGGCCTCACCATCGGCGTGGCTCGGCTGTCGGAGGCTGCCCTGCCCGGAGTCGACACCCCGGACGATCTCCGACGGGCGGAAGCACACTGGCACGCACTTCAACGCTAGGCACATGACCATGGGTCCGAGCGCGACCAAATACATCTTCGTCACGGGCGGCGTGGTCTCCTCGCTCGGGAAAGGCATCGCCGCCGCGTCGCTGGGACGCCTGCTGGTCGAGCGCGGCCTCAGCGTGACGATGCAGAAGTTCGATCCCTACATCAACGTCGATCCCGGCACGATGTCGCCCTTCCAGCACGGCGAGGTGTTCGTCACCGACGACGGCGCCGAGACCGACCTCGACCTGGGCCACTACGAGCGCTTCATCGATCGCTCGCTCTCGCAGCAGAACAACATCACCACGGGCCGCATCTACCAGACGGTGATCAACAAGGAGCGGCGGGGCGAATATCTGGGCTCCACGGTGCAGGTGATCCCGCACATCACCGACGAGATCAAGAACGCGATCCGCCGGACGGCGCCCGGGCACGACGTCGTGATTACCGAGATCGGCGGGACGGTGGGCGACATCGAGTCGCTGCCCTTTCTGGAAGCCATCCGGCAGTTCCGCCAGGAAGTCGGCCGCGACAATGCGATCTTCATCCACCTGACGCTGGTGCCGTACATCGCGGCCGCCGGCGAGCTCAAGACCAAGCCGACGCAGCATTCCGTGCGTGACCTCATGCAGCTCGGAATCCAGCCCGACATCCTGATCTGCCGAAGCGAGCACCCGATTTCGGCGGACATCAAGCGCAAGATCGCGCTGTTCTGCAACGTGGACTTCGGCTGCGTGATCGAGAGTCCCGATGTCCGGTCGATCTACGAGATCCCGCTCCGGTTCCTGGAGCAGGGGTTCGACCGCGAGGTCTGCCAGCGGCTTCGGCTCGAGACCAAGGAGCCCGATCTCCGCGGGTGGAGGGCGATGACCGACCGCATCCTCTCGCCGGCGCATCGGGTGCGGATCGCGGTCGTGGGGAAGTACACCGCGCTGCATGACGCCTACAAGTCCGTGAGCGAGGCGCTGATCCACGGCGGGATTCCGCACGACGCCAAGGTCGAGGTCGAATGGATTCCGAGCGACCGGTTCACCGATCAGGCCGCGGCGGGCCGCCTGCTCACGGAGTTCGACGGGCTGCTCATTCCGGGCGGGTTCGGCGAGCGCGGCGTCGAGGGCATGATCCACGCGATCCGCTGGGCCCGGGAGAACGATCTGCCGTTCTTCGGTATCTGCCTGGGTCTGCAGGTCGCGATCATCGAGTTCGCCAGGCACGTCTGCGGCATGCCGGACACCAACAGCACCGAGTTCGACCCCGAATGCGAGGCACCGGTCATCGCGCTCATGCAGACGCAGCGGGACGTGAGTACCATGGGCGGCACGATGCGGCTGGGCGCGTACACCGCGCGCCTTCGGCCGGGCTCGCGGGTGGCGCAGGCCTACGGCACCAGCGAGATCAGCGAGCGGCACCGGCACCGGTGGGAAGTCAGCAACGCCTATCGCGACGTCCTCGCGGAGTACGGCCTGCGCCTGTCGGGCCAGTCGCCCGACGGCGGGCTGGTGGAGATCATCGAGCTGCCGGACCATGCGTGGTTCATCGGCTGCCAGTTCCATCCGGAGCTCAAGTCGCGGCCGACGCGGCCGCACCCGCTGTTCGCCGGGTTCGTCGGCGCGGCCCTGCGCCGTCGACGGGGTGGCACGCCCGACCAGGCGCGCCCGGAGCTTGCCGGGATCGGGCGCTGATGCCGTGGACGTTCGGGCGGAGGCCGTTTCTCATCGCCGGTCCGTGCGTTATCGAACCGGGAGACGTGCTGCCGCGCGTGGCGGAGACCCTCGCGCGTATCGGAGCCGCTCGTGGTCTTCCCGTCTGCTTCAAGGCCAGCTTCGACAAGGCCAACCGCGCGCGCCGGGACGCGCCGCGCGGCCCGGGCCTCGACGAAGGACTGCGCGTCCTGGAACGCGTGCGTTCGGCGAGCGGGCTTCCGGTCCTGACCGACATTCACGAGCCGGATCAGGCGGCGGCGGCCGCGCAGGTGGCTGATGCGCTGCAGATCCCCGCATTCCTCTGCCGGCAGACCGACCTGCTCGCCGCGGCGGGTCGCACGGGTCGACCCGTGAACGTGAAGAAGGGGCAGTGGCTGCAGGCCGAGGCCATGGCCGGCGCGCTCGACAAAGTGCGGAGCGCCGGCAGCGCCGATGTCGCCGTGACCGAGCGCGGCACCTTCTTCGGCTACGGAGACCTGGTCGTCGACATGCGCAACTTCGCGCGGCTTCGGGCCGCCACCGGCGCGCCCGTGGTGTTCGACGCCACCCACGCGGTGCAGCAGCCGGGCCAGGGCACGGGGGGCGCGAGCGGCGGCCAGCGGGAGCACATTCCCGCCTTGCTCGCGGCGGCGGCCGTGGCGGGGGCCGATGGGTTCTTTCTGGAGACCCATCCCGACCCGCCGCGCGCCCTCAGCGATGCCGCAACCCAGTGGCCGCTGGACCGCCTGGACGAATTGCTGGGGCGGACGCTGGAGCTGTGGAGCCGCGCGCATGATTGACTCGGGCCTGGCGCGGCGCATCCGCCTGCTGGGTCTCGATGTGGACGGCGTACTGACCGACAACGGCATCTACATCGGCCCCATCGATGGGGAAGCGGTCGAGCTCAAGCGCTTTCACGTTCAGGATGGTCTGGGTCACGTCCTGATGCGTGCGGCCGAGCTGCCGGTCGTCTGGGTGAGCGGGCGCCATTCCGAAGCCACCTCGCTCCGCGCCCGGGAGCTCCGCGTGGACGAGGTGCTCCAGGTGCCCGGTCCTCAGAAGGTCGAGGCGTTCGGCGAACTGCTCGAGCGCCGCGGTATCGCGTGGGAAGACGCGGCGTTCGTGGGCGACGACCTGGCCGATCTGCAGGTACTCCGGCGCGTCGGGCTGCCGATCGCGGTGGCCAACGCGGTGCCGGAGGTGAAGGCCGTGGCGGCGTACGTGACCCTGGCGGCCGGCGGCCAGGGTGCGGTGCGTGAGGTGATCGAGGCACTGCTCAAAGCCCGCGGTCACTGGCCCGAGCTGCTCGAGCGCTTCTTCTCCGACCCTCCGGCGGCGCGTGCCGTCTGACGCCGCGAGCCTCGTGGCGCTCGGGCGCCGGGTCGTCGAGCAGGAAGCCGCGGCCATGCAGGGCGCGGCTGCCCGGCTCGACGACGGGTTCGCGCGGGCGGTGCGGTTGTTGGCCGGCGCCACGGGCCGAGTGATCGTGTCGGGGGTCGGCAAATCCGGGCTCATCGCGCGGAAGCTCGCGGCCACGCTCACCTCCACCGGCACCGCCGCCACGTACATCCACCCGGTGGATTCGCTGCACGGCGATCTCGGGCTGGTGGGTCGGAACGACGTGGCGATCGTGTTCAGCAAGAGCGGCGAGTCGGAGGAGCTGTTCGGCCTGGTCGGATCGCTGCAGCGGATGGGCGTGCCGATCATCGCGATCACGGGGGCGATGCAGTCCACCCTGGCGCGCGTGGCCGCCGTGGCGCTCGACGGCGCCGTCGCCGAGGAGGCGTGCCCGCACGATCTCGCGCCGACCACCAGCACCACCGTGGCGCTCGCACTTGGCGATGCCCTCGCGGTGACGCTGCTCAAGCTGAAGGGGTTCCGGCGCGAGGAATTCGCCGCGCTGCACCCGGGCGGCTCGCTGGGGCGGAAGCTCCTGCTCCGCGTGCGGGACGTGATGGTGTTGCCGGGCCACGTGCTGGGTGCCGACGCCACCATGCGGCACGCGGTCATGAGCCTGGCCCACGACCGTGGCCTGGCCGTCGTGGTGGAGGACGGCCGCCTCGCGGGTGTCCTCACCCCCGGTGACCTGACCCGGCTGGCGGAGCGGGATGCCGGGTTCCTGGAATTGCCGGTGGGCGGCGTCATGACCCGCGCGCCCCACACGGCGGCCCCGGAGGAGCTGGCCGCCGCCGCCGTCGGCACCATGGAGCGCTACGGAGTGATGGCGCTGCCGGTCGTGGACGACGGCGGGGTGGTGGTCGGCGCGGTGCACCTGCACGACCTCATGCGGGCGGGGGCGGTGTAGCGTGGCCGAGCGATCCGGAGCGTGGTGGGGATGTTGCTTCGCCGTCGTCGGGCTGCTGGCCCTCTCCGCCTGCGAAGAAACCGGCGTGAAGCCGACCACCACCGTGCAGGCCACCGACAGCGCCGATCAGGTGCTCGAGGGATTTTCTCATTACGTCACGAAGGACGGCGTCCGTCGGAGCCGGGTGGAGGCGGATACGGCTTACTTCTACGAGAATACCCAGGTGACGCAACTCCGGAAGATCCGGGTGGTGTTCTTCGATGGCCGGGGCGAGGAGGGGTCCACCCTCACGGCCAGGGGCGGCACGTACCGGTGGCAGGACGGCTCGATGGAGGCCACCGGCTCCGTGCTCGTCGTGGCGCCGGACGGGAGACGGCTCCAGACCGAAACCCTCAAGTACGACAACGCCGCCAACACCATCTCAACCAACGTGCGCTTCACGTTCGACCGCGGTTCGGAGCACCTGGAAGGCAACAGTTTCCGGTCCGACCCCGACTTTCGGAACGTGGTGACCGATCGTCCGCGCGGGACGGCCGGAGACGGCTTGCTGCTGCCGGGGCAGGAACCGTGACGGGTCATCGCTCGATGCAGGGAGCAGGCGTCGCGATCAGG
>JACCSZ010000306.1 GCA_013812695.1 Gemmatimonadales bacterium
CACTCGCTCGCCGGCCGCGTACTCCAGCTTCTGGTTCTGCACGTCCTTCGGCACGTCGAGCAGCACCGGGCCGGGCCGGCCCTCGCGGGCCACTGCGAAGACTTCGTGCACCGCGTCCGCCAGCTCCGCGACGTCCTCGACCAGGCGGCTGTGCTTGGTGATCGGCTGGGTGATGCCAATGATGTCGGTTTCCTGAAACGCGTCGCGGCCGATCATGGCACGGGGCACCTGCCCGGTGATCGCCACGAGCGGCGTGCTGTCCATGTGCGCCGTGGCGATGCCGGTCACCAGGTTGGTGGCCCCCGGCCCGGAGGTGGCGACACAGACGCCGGTCCGGCCGCTGGCCCGCGCGTAGCCGTCGGCCGCGTGCGCCGCGGCCTGCTCGTGCCGCACCAGGACGTGGCGCAGCCCGGGATACTCGGGCAGGGCGTGGTAGAACGGCATGATGGCACCGCCTGGATACCCGAAGAGCAGGTCTACGCCCTCCTCCAGCAGGGCCTGGCAGAGGATCTGCGCGCCCGTCAGCGGCTCTCCCATCACACGCCCCACAGATAGACGGCATTGAGCGCGCTGGCCTCCAGCCGGTCGGCATGGTGCGCCTTGTTGAGCGCATGGACCAGCGCCCGCGCGCTTGCCTCGACGATGTCGGTGGACGCGCCGTTGCCGGACAGCGACTTGCCGTCCACCTTGGCCTGCAGGAAGACCTGGCCGACGCTGTCGCGTCCCGGCGTGAGCGAGCGGAGCGAGAGGCTCAGCACCTCGATCGGCAGGCCGAGGATCTCACTGATGGCGGTGAACGCGGCGGCGATCGGCCCGTCGCCGGTGCCCCGCGCCGAGCGCTCGCCGGCCCAGGGCCCGGTCATCCGCACCTCGGCCGTCGGCGTGATGCTGCCGCAGACCACGCGAAGGTGGCTCAGCTGGTACTCTTCGGGCGCGTCGTGGAAGCTCTCGTGCACCAGGGCGAGCAGATCCTCGTCGAGAATCTCGCGCTTCCGGTCGGCCAGCGCGGTGAATTGCCGGTACACCTCGGCGAGCTGCGGCTCGGTCAGGTCGTATCCCAGCTCGCGGAAACGGCGATCGAGCGCGTGACGGCCCGAATGCTTGCCCAGGACCAGCGTCGAGCGCGGAATCCCGACCATCTCCGGCCGAATGATTTCGTACGTCAGCCCGTTCTGCAGCATGCCGTGCTGGTGGATGCCGGCCTCGTGCGCGAAGGCGTTCCGGCCGACGATCGCCTTGTTGGGTTGGGGAAAGCTGCCGGTCAGGTAAGAGAGGAGCTGGCTCGTGCGGTAGATCTCGCGAGTCTCGACGTTGCATCGGAAGCCGAGCGCCGGGCCGCGCACGTGGCTGGCCATGACCAGCTCTTCCATGGCGGCATTCCCGGCGCGCTCACCGATCCCGTTCACGGTGCACTCCACCTGCCGCGCGCCGGCGGCGATGGCCGAGAGGGAGTTGGCGACGGCGAGCCCGAGATCGTCGTGGCAGTGCGCGCTGAGCACGACGTGGTCGGCGCCCGGCACTCTCGCGAGCACGGTCCGGAACATCTCGCCGTACTCCTGCGGCATCGCGTACCCCACCGTATCCGGCAGGTTTACGGTCGTGGCGCCCTCCTGAATGGCCGCCTCGACGACCTGGCACAGGAAGTCGGGATCGGTGCGGCTGGCGTCCTCGGCGGAGAACTCGACATCGTCGGTGTATTGCCGGGCCTGCCGGATGGCCGCGCGAGCCCGTTCGAGGACCGCCGCGCGGGTCGACTTCAGTTTGTCCTTGATGTGGAGGTCCGACGTGGAAATGAAGACGTGGATCCGGCCGCGCGCCGCGGGACGGATCGCCTCGCCCGCGAGCTCGATGTCGCGTTCGTGGCAGCGGGCCAGCGCGGCTACGATCGGCCGGCGGATCTCGGTGGCGATCTGCTGCACGCTCCGGGCGTCGCCGTCGGACGCCGCGGGAAAGCCGGCCTCGATGACGTCCACGCCGAGCGCGTCGAGCTGCCGGGCGAGCCGGAGCTTCTCCTCAGGAGACAGGCTGTTGCCGGGCGCCTGCTCGCCGTCCCGCAGGGTCGTATCGAAGATCAGGACGTCGGAGATGACCATACGGGTGCCGGCTCGTGGATTAAGGGAGAACGAAAAGCGCCGTGGACCTCTGGGTCCGCGGCGCCGGGGCACTCTGTCGAGACGTTGCTACTGTCTCATCCTGTTCGTGTCGGCACGCCGCGGTCCGCCTGCTCACCAATAAGGGTGGGCAGAACGCTAAGAAGGACGACGACGAGCGCCAGGGTGAGCTGCATGTGGAGAGCCTAACCCGGACGGCGCGCCGATGTCAAGTGGTGGCGTCCGCTTGACATATTCACCGGCGTGCATAATAATCCGACCATGAACGCCCAGCTGACCCCAGTCGTCGTCCTTATTAACCTCGCCCTCTCCTTGGGAGCGACCGGGTAAGCACGCGTTGTTCGCGCATGACTCCCGGCCCGCTCCCCAATGAGGAGCGGGCTTTTTTGTTGCCCCGCATCGGCCTCTCCGGCCGCCAGGGGCTCACCAAGCAGGAGAGACCATGGCCGCCCCTGGGCAGCGGATCCACCCGGCCGGTTCCCGTCCGTCCGACCCACGACACGCCGCGAGCGCGCCCGATCGGGCGCTCGACCCCGCGCGCGAGCACGACGCCTGCGGCGTCGGATTCATCGCCCATGCCTCGGGGGCGCGCTCGCACGAGGTCGTCGCCATGGCCCTCACGGCCGTGGCCCGCGTCGCGCACCGCGGCGCCGCCTCGACCGACAACTCGGGCGACGGCGC
>JACCSZ010000317.1 GCA_013812695.1 Gemmatimonadales bacterium
CGCGACCGTTCGACCGCAGGCTCCGCAAGAGGCTCGCCAGAAAGCGGCAGCGTCGTCGAAGTACCGGCAGTGCCGCTCCCCGTCGATGCAGACGAGTCCGATCCAGGTTCTTGAGTCATGCTGTTCCATCCGCGTGGGTGCACAAGCATCTCTGGGCGCTGCCGGAACAGTGTTCAAGGATGACGCCGAAAAAAGCGGCACGGGACGAGGGCGGGGACGCAAGGCCCGGAATGAGCATAAAATATTGTGCGATAGCAGCTTAGCGCTTATAGTAGACTGGACCAGGGTTCCGGGGGGTGGATGGGGAGTTGCTTCCCGACCACAGTCTTGTACGAATCTGCGCCACACCCATGTTACCGGCTTGGCGTGGCGACGGGCCGTGGAAACTGTGGCACACGCTCTGCGAGCCCGGCCGCAGTTAGCCAGAGGCTCCGATCTTAACATCAGATATGACAACGACATCCCGAAATCCCGCCGGCCGGGATGCGCACGCATGAGTCCTGCGTTCCCCGAAGGAAACGGCTCGGCCGCCATTCCTCACCACTCTGGCGCAATTGCATGGCAAACGTAGAGAAGGCTTCCGCCGCCCCGCTGGTCCTGATCGCCAACGACCAGGAATGGTCGGCGCGCTCGCTCGAGAGCATCCTCGTTCCGAACGGCTACTCGGTCGTCCGCGCCTACACCGGACAGCAGGCGCTGGAGCGAGCTCGCACCTCCCAACCCGACATTATCGTGCTCGACGCGCAGATGCCTGACATGCATGGCTTCGACGTCTGTCGAGCACTCCGCGCGGACCCGCGGTTCAGCGCGACCACGCCGATCGTGATCACCACTTCGGGACCTTCCGGGCGAACCCAGCGCCTGGAGGCGTATCGCTGCGGTGCGTGGGAATTTCTCGGTCAGCCGCTCGACGGCGAGGCCTTGCTCCTGAAGCTCGACACCTTCCTCAAATCCAAGCGGCAGGTGGACATCCTGCGGGAGGAAAACCTGCTCGACTCGGGCACGGGACTGTACAACATGCGGGGACTCGCCCGGCGCGCGCGGGAGATCGGCGCCGATGCGCTTCGGCGCCGCGAGGCGCTCGCCTGTGTGGTGTTCGCGCCGGAAACCGAAATGGATGCCGAGGACGACGCGCCCGGTGAAGAGCTGCGCCGGCTGTCAGACCAGGTCGGGGTGGTGTTTCGGGATGTGGGCCGCGGATCCGACGCCATCGGCCGGCTCGGCCCGGCCGAGTTCGCGGTCATCGCGCCGGCCACCGGCTCGAATGGGGCAGTCCGCCTGGTAGACCGGCTAGGCGGCGCGGTGGAAGCGACCCGGATTCCAGTGCGGGGCGGCGAGCGCTCGGTCCGGGTCAAGGCCGGGTACTGCGCCGTGCCCGATTTCGCGGAAGCATCGGTGGATGCCGTCGAACTGCTGCTTCGTGCAACAACGGCTTTGCGAGATCTCAAGCGAGGAGGTGAGACCGATCGTATTCGGGCGTTCGAGCAGGTCTCCCTGCAGTACAACAGCTAACCTCTCCGCCGCTAAGTGTAGACACGCGGCCACGCTATGTGCCGCACGTCCGCCAACACCTGTGGTTGTGGCGCGGCAATTGCTGGGAGAGCGTTGCAGCGCCGACCCGAGGGTGTTGCCCGCACGTTACGGATGAAGTGAGTAGTGCGGGGGCTCTCCATTCCCTCACCCGGTGGTTGCTCTCGCAGGCTTACAGACCGCAGTGCGGTCCTGTCCCAGGAGCTCAGGATGTCCAACCCGCTCGCCCAGCAGGACCGGTCGGGCCCGCCGCCCGGCGACGCAGCTTCGCGCGATCCGCTTTCCATTCCCAGCGAGATCAAGGCCAGCATCCGCGTACTGGTGGTCGACGACGAGCGCACGTTGCGCGAGAGCTGCGCCAGCGTGCTCCAGATGGATGGTTACAACGTGACGCTCGTGGGCCGTGGCGAAGAGGCCCTGGATACCGTGAAGCGCCGGAAGTTCGACATCATCCTCGTCGACCTCTACATGTCGCAGATCTCGGGGATCGACATCCTTCGGGCGACGCTGCAGGCGCACAAGGATACGATCGTGGTGGTGATGACCGGCAACCCCAGCGTCACGAGCAGCATCGAGGCGCTCAGGGCCGGCGCGTGGGACTACCTGCCGAAACCGTTCAGCGCGACGCACCTGCAGGTCCTGATCGGCCGCGCCTCCCATGCGGTCATGATGTCGCGCGAGGCGCAGGATCTCCGCGTGCAGCTCATGAAGCAAAACGGGCACAGCGACAAGATCGCCCTGATCGGGATCTCGCCGCTGTTCCGCCAGGCGGTGGACCTGGCCCGAAAGGTGGCGGCCACCGACGCCTCGGTCTTCATCAGCGGGGAGAGCGGCACGGGCAAGGAGGTCATCGCCCAGTTCATCCATCAGAACAGCCGCCGCGCCGGCCGTACCCTGGTGCCGATCAATTGCGCGGCACTCCCCGAGCCGCTGCTCGAGAGCGAGATGTTCGGTCATCGGAAGGGCGCGTTCACCGGCGCCGACCGCGACAAGCCGGGCCTGCTCGAGACGGCCAACGGCGGTACGCTCTTCCTGGACGAGCTGACCGAGATGTCCATGCCGCTGCAGGCCAAGCTTCTGCGCGTCATCCAGGACGGGGTGGTCCGGCGCGTGGGCAGCGAACAGCAGGACGCGGTGGTGGACGTGCGCTTCATCTCGGCCACCAACCGCGAGCCGCAGGAGGCCGTGGACTCGGGCGCCCTGCGCGGGGACCTGTTCTACCGGCTCCGCGTCGTCCCGATCAAGCTGCCGCCGCTCCGGAAACGGCCCGAGGACATCCCGCTGCTTGCCAATCACTTCCTCACGTATTATTGGCAGCGCCACCGGCAGATGGGCGACCGCGTCCCCAGGCTGAGCGAAGCGAGCATCGGCTTCTTGCGCTCGCGCCCGTGGCGGGGCAACGTTCGAGAGCTGCAGAACGTGATCGAGCACGTGGCCGTGCTCGCGGAGCCGGATCAGACCATTCAGCCGAACGACATTCCCGTCTATGACGACAGCGCCGAGTGGCCGGCCGACAGCGCGGTGAGCGCCGCCGTCATGGATGAAGCCTTCCACAGCGCGAAGGACCGGGTCGTGGCGCAGTTCGAGAAGGAGTACCTGACCCGACTCGTGACCCGTGCCGGCGGCAACATGTCCAGGGCCGCCCGGTTGGCCAGCATCGACCGGACCACGCTCTACCGACTCATGGACAAGCACGCCTTCCACCGCGACGAAAGCCCAGGGGCGTCTGCGTGATTCGCGACACCGCCCAGCCCGGCACCACGAGCGGCGAGCGCCGCCGAGCTGCGACGGTGAACGCCGCGTCACCCCGGGTCTGGGACCCGGAGGGTCCGTCCGGCGGCGCGGTCGCACCCGCGCTCTGGGACGCCCTCCGCGACGCCGTCCTCTGGGCTCAGACCGAGTGGGAGCGCGCGGTCGAGCATGCGGCGGGGATCGACGAGGTCAGCGCCCACTTGGCGCAGCTCAGCGGCGCCATTCGGCAGCAGGCCAGCGGCCAGAACCCCGATCTCACCGCGCTGCCGCGTAACGCGCTCTCGCGCCGGCTGATCGGGCTCATCCGCGCCGCCTTCCTCGAGCGGGCGCAGGCGCTGCCCGCGCCCGATGCGGGCCAGCTCCTCCGCATGCTGGGCGCGATCGAGCAAGTGAGCCAGCGCCTCGAGGCCGACTGGTCGCAGCACTTTGCCGACCGGCTCTCCGGCCCCGACGGGCTGGAGCTCGTCGTGGAGGTGGCCCACGACCTCCGCTCGCCGCTGACCTCGATTCTGTTCCTGGCCGAGACGCTCCAGCGCGGGCGGAGCGGGCCGGTCAATCCGGTCCAGGAGCGCCAACTCGGCCTCATCTACAGCGCAGCCTTCGGCCTCAGCTCGGTGGCGAGCGACGTGATCGAGCTCGCCCGTGGCGGGGACCGGCTCGTGGATCTCGAGCCGATTCCGTTCTCCGTGACCGACATTCTTGAATCGGTGCGCGACATCGTCCAGCCGATCGCCGAGGAGAAGAACCTCACCGTTCAGCTGACGATGCCCGAGGCGGACTTCCGCATCGGCCATCCGGTGGCGCTGAGCCGGGTGCTGCTTAACC
The DNA here is from genome assembly GCA_013812695.1 of Gemmatimonadales bacterium. GTDB lineage: Bacteria > Gemmatimonadota > Gemmatimonadetes > Gemmatimonadales > GWC2-71-9 > CAVVWJ01. The sequence continues at coordinate 4,108 of JACCSZ010000317.1, forward strand.
TCACGACCAATGCGCTCAAGTTCACTGCCGAGGGCTTCGTCGAGGTGATGGCCCGCGAGACCGGCGCGCGCGTCGTGGAGTTCTCGGTACGCGATACCGGCCGCGGCATCCCGCCGCAAGGCATGGCCACGCTGTACGAGCCCTTCCGGCGCCGCCTCAAGCCGGGCGAGTACGCCGTGTCGGGATCGGGGCTCGGACTCTCGATTTGCCGCAAGCTGGTCGAGGCCATGGGTTCCACTCTCGGCGTCGAGACCGCGTCGGGGTACGGAACCCGCTTTCACTTCGTCCTGGAATTGCCGCTGGCCGGCGAGCCCCAGTTCGGCTGAGCCCCCGCCCCCTACCAACGATTCCTCACCCCGGGTAACTTCTCTGGGCTCGCCACTTCAGGAACGATTCCGCTCGCGCGCACCGGCGACCCGGCCGACCTTCGCGCAGCCAGGCACCGATCGTTCCGCCCCGGTGGCCGCCCGAGAGACGACCCCTGGTGGGCCCTGCCGGTGTCGCGCTCTCCTCGCTGCCCTGCCGCGTTCCGGGTCCGGCCAGGCGCGTCGAGGGGGTCGCGCGGTGCCGAGGGGCCCGGAACTGAGCGCTTCGTGAACCGACCGCTGAACCGGCCCGCCCGGCACTTGAGCCAGCCTCCAGTGCACGCCCCGAACGCCGCCCTGCTGATCGACTTCGACAACGTCACCCTGGGCATCCAGAAGGACCTGACCAAGGAGCTGCGCACCCTCCTCAACAGCGACATCATCAAGGGCAAAGTCGCCGTCCAGCGCGCCTATGCCGACTGGCGACGCTACCCGCAATACATCGTCTCGCTCTCCGAATCGTCGATCGACCTCATCTTCGCGCCGGCCTTCGGCTCGAGCAAGAAGAACGCGACCGACATCCGCCTCGCTATCGACGCCATCGAACTGGTCTTCACCCGCCCCGAGATCGGGACGTTCATCCTGCTCTCGGGCGACAGTGATTTCTCCACGATGGTGATCAAGCTGAAGGAGTACGGGAAGTACGTCATCGGCGTCGGGATCCGGGAGAGCGCGAGCGACCTGCTGATCCAGAACTGCGACGAGTACTTCTCGTACAACGATCTCGCCGGGCTCACCAAGGAGGTCGACACCCCGTCGATCCAGCGCGACCCGTGGGAGCTCGCCGGCGAGGCCGTGGCGCAGATGGCGCGGAATGGCGACGTCATGCGGTCCGACCGACTCAAGCAGGTCATGCAGCAGATCGATTCCAACTTCGACGAGCGGAACGCCGGCTTCAACCGCTTCAGCAAGTTCGTGGTTGAGGCGGGACAGAAGGGCGTGGTGCTGGTCACCAAGCTCGACAATGGGCAGTACGAGGTGGCCCCACCGGCCAACGCACCCGCGGGCGCGCCAGCTGGCGCCGGCGCGGCAGCTGGGGCTGGCGCGGCCGTTTCGCCGAGTCGCGCGCCGCGCGACAGTGCCGATG
>JACCSZ010000366.1 GCA_013812695.1 Gemmatimonadales bacterium
TCCTGCGGGTCGCCGCCGAGGATCGAGCCGTCGCCGACGCTGACATCGTTGGCCAGGCGGACGTTCCTGACCAGCCGCGCGCGGGGTCCCAGGCGGCAGCGATCGCCCACCGTCACCGCCGGGCCGATCATCACCCACGGACCGACCTCGACCCCCTGCCCCAGCCGGGCCGAAGGGTCGACGATGGCCGTCGGGTGAACGACGGTGGTCACCGATCTACCACGCGCGCCATCATCTCGGCCTCGCAGACGACGTTGCCGTCGACGTAGGCGATGCCCTTCATCCGGCAGGTGCGGCCTCGGTTCTGAAGCATCTCGAGCTCGCAGCGGAGCTGGTCGCCGGGCAGCACGGGGCGGCGGAACTTCACGTTGTCGAGCGACATGAAGTAGACCACCTTCTGGTCCGGATCCTCGATCGTCCCCAGCAGCAACATCCCGCCCACCTGCGCCATCGCCTCGATGATCAGCACGCCCGGCATGATCGGGTGGCCGGGAAAGTGGCCCTGAAAGAACGGCTCGTTGATGGTGACGTTCTTGATCCCGACGATCCGCTTGGTGCCTTCCACCTCGAGGATGCGGTCGACGAGCAGGAACGGGTACCGGTGGGGGATAACGTCGAGGATCCGGCCGATGTCCATCGCCACGCCTCCGGTCCGTTGCGCGGTGCGGGTGAGCCAGCGGGCGAGCGCGATGTTGCCCTGATGGCTGGGCTTGGTTGCGATCACGTGGGCCTCGATCCGGCCGCCGACGAGGGCCAGATCGCCCAGGAGGTCCGCCGTTTTGTGGCGGACGAACTCGTCGGGCCAGCGGAGCGTCGCGCCGCCCGCCAGGCCGTCCTCGGTCAGGACGAGCGTCGAGTCGAGGGCGGCGCCGAGCGCGAGCCCGCGCGCCCGCAGCTCGTCGGCCTCCCGAAGGAAACCGAACGTCCGCGCCCCCGCCAGCTCGCGGGCGAATTCTGCCGGCGTGATGTCCCAGGCGCCGGTCTGTCGGCCGATGAGTGGATGGGCCCACTCGATCGTCGTCGTCAGCTTGAGCGAGCGCGCCGGCGCCACGACGTAGGTCGAGTCTCCCTCAGCGAGCGTGTGCGGCGCCGTCACGCGGTAGATCACCGGCTCGCCCGGAGCCTCGCAGACCCCTGCGTTGGTGAACGCCGCGAGGAACGGCGTGAACGAGCCGTCTCCGATGGGCGCCTCCGGGCCGTCGAGCTCCACGGTCAGGTCGTCGAGCGCGAGGGCGGCGGTCGCGGCCAGCAGATGCTCGACCGTCTGCACCGACGCCTCGGCATCGCCCAGGGCGGTACGGCGGTCGGTGCTCTGGACGCCCCAGACGCGGGCCGGAATCGGCGGCGTCCCGGCGAGGTCCACCCGCCGGAACACGATGCCCTGGCCCGAGGGCGCCGGCATGCAGCGCGCCGTGACCTCGCGTCCGGTGTGGAGCCCGATGCCCCGCACCTCGGCGGGCCCGGCGAGGGTCCGCCTAGGCATCGCGCCCCTCGGTGGGTACCAGCCGTTCGAGCTCGCTGATGATCGGCGCCACGCGATAGAGCGCGGCCTGGGCGCGCAGAAACTGGCGGTGCGGACGCGCGGGGTGCCCGCTGAATGAGGCGCCCGCGGGAATGTCACCGAACACCGCGCTCTTGGCGGCGATCCGCGCCCGATCGCCGATCACCAGGTGATCGGTCACGCCGACGTGGCCCGCCAGGATCACGTCGTCGCCGATCCGCGTGCTCCCGGCTACCCCGACCCCGGCCATCAGCAGGCAGCGTTTGCCGATGCGCACGTTGTGACCGATGTGCACCAGATTGTCGAGCTTGGTGCCGGCACCCACGATCGTGTCGGCGACGCTGCCCCGGTCGACGCACGAGTTCGAGCCGATCTCCACTTCATCCTCGAGGATGCAGCCGCCGATGTGCGGAATCCGAGTGTGGCCCGCGCCGCCGGGCAGGTAGCCGAACCCCGGTCCGCCGAGGACTGCGCCGGCCTTGATGACGACCCGGCTCCCGATCCGGACGCCAGGGTAGCAGACCGCGTGGGGGCCGATGACGGTGTCCTCGCCCACGGTCACCGCGTCGCCGAGCGACACGCCCGCGGCGATCCGGCACCGGTGCCCGAGGTGCACGCCGGGACCCAGCACCGCGAACGGGCCGATACTCACGCCGTCGCCCAGCACGCAACCCATGCCGACCCGGACGGTGGCATCGATCCCGGGCGGCGCTCCGGTGTCGGGAAACAGCGCGCCGATGACACGGACGAGGGCGGCGTAGGGATCCGGCACCACGATACGCGCGCGGCCCTGCTCGGGCGCCTCTGCGAGCGCCTCGGGCACCAGCACGGCGCCCGCGCGCGAGGCTCGGAGCTCGGCGGCGTAGCGATCCGACACGGCGAGGGAGACGGCGTCCGGCCCCGCGCTGTCCAGCGCGCGGACGGTGCGCACCAGCACCGTCCCATCGCCAAGCAGGCGGCCACCGACGAGGTCGGCGACCGCCTGCGCGGTGAGGCCAGCCGACGTCACGGGCTCACGTGCCCGTCTTGAGCTGCTGTATCACCTTCGGGGTGAGGTCGAGCGATTTGTCGGCCGTGACGATGCCGCTGTTGGGCGCGCTGACGTCGAAGATGACCGCGTAGTTGCCCGCGGCGCGCATGCCCTCGATGACGCTGTTGACCTTGGACTGGATCGGGTCGAGCAGCTCGCGCTCGCGGGTGGCCGCGCGCGTCTGCAGCTCCTGCGTGCGCTGCTCGAGCTTCTGCTGCTGGCCTTCGAGATCCTTGCGCTTGGCCGCGCGCTGGGTGGGGCTCAGGAGCACCGACTGCTGCTCGAAGTCGGAGGCCGAGGAATCGAGCGTGGCCTGCAGCTTCTGGACTTCGCCCCGATAAGTCTGGAGCTCCTTGGCGAAGGTCGACTCAGCCTGCGCGTACCCCGGCGTCGACTTGAGGATGGCCTGGGTGTTGACATAGGCCACCTTCGCCCCTCCGGCCTGTTGGGCCGCCAGTGGCCCCACGGCGCAGACCAGCGTCAGCAGGGCAGCCCAGCTTCCCACGACAAACAGCTTCATGCGTTGCTCCCGAAAAAGGTGCGGTCCATGGATTAGAAGAAATTGCCGAGTTTGAAGTGGAGCTGCCACCCAGGATCGGGAACACCCTGCCCGTCCACTCGGTCGAAGCCATAGCCAAGATCCACGCCGATGGGTCCGAGCGGCGAGATCACGGCGGCGCCGAAGCCGGCGCCCCGGAAGAGCCGCGTCGGGTCCCACTGCCGGGAGCTCCGGTACACATTGCCCGCGTCGAAGAAGGTGCTCAAGTACAGCGATTGGCTGATCCGCGCCCCGGCTTCGACCGTGAACGCGGCGAACGATTTGCCGAACGCGTCCGGACTCGCCTGGTTACCGCTGGCCGACGGATCGAAGCCGTTCGGGGTGATCGAGAACTCGTCGTAGCCACGGATCGGGACGCCATACTGCACGCCGCCCAGCGAGTAGAGTTCGGTGAAGAACGGGCCGGCGTCCCCGAAGATGAATCCGGACTTGGCCGAGAGACCTAGCACGAACTGTACCCCGGCGCCCAGCTGGCCCCCGCCGCCCAGCGTCCCCAGCGGCGCGTACCAGCGGCCCTCCAGGTCCACCTTCCGATAGTTGCCGGTGCCGCCCAGAAAGCCGCCGTTGAGCTCGCCGCTCACGTTGGTCAGCGAGCCGCCCACCGCGAACGGCAGCCCCACCCGGGTGTCGCGGAGGATGCTGGTGCCGATGGACGAGCGGCTGCAGGCGCTGCAGCTGAAGCGCGCGCGCAGGTCCGCCGAGCCCTCGGTGTAGCGCACCCGCTGGTACGAGTAGGACGTGAAGAAGCGTGTGTACCGGGAGCCCAGGAATGGGAAGCCGAGCTGCACCGTGCCGCCGGTCTGTTTGCGCCGCCCCAGATCGCCGATGGTGTAGCGCGCGCGCGAGTCGAACAGCGAGACGGTGCCCGACACCCGGCTCTCACGGATGGCCGGGTCCGTGTAGCTCAACGTGAAATCGTTGATATTCTTGCCGAACTGCCACTGGAGCTTGCCGCGCTTGCCCCGGCCGAACAGGTTCGGCTCCTCCAGGCCCAGAAAACCGCCGACCCCGGTGCCCTGCCCGAGCGACGCCCCGAAATTGATGTTGCCCGTGCGGCGCTCCTCGACCCGGAAGGTGATGTCGACGTCGACGCCGTTCGCCGACGGCTTGACGTCGGGGCTCGGGAGCGGCTGCTGGAAGAACCCGAGATTGGACACGTTCTGGTAGGAGCGAATCAGGCGCTCGCGGCTGAACAGGTCACCGGGGAGCATGACGATGGCCTCGCGGATGACCCGCTCATGCGTCACGTCGTTCCCGACGATCTCGACCTTGTTGATCGTCGCCGGCGAGCCTTCGCGGATCGTCCACCGCAGGTCGACGACGGGGTGTCCGCCACTCCCGGTCTGGCGGATCTCGCTCGGCTCGACCGCGGCGTAGATGTAACCGTTGTTGGCGTAGAGCTCCTGGAGCTTCTCGGTGGCCGCATCCCACGCCGAGCGGCTGAAAGCCCGGGCGCCACCTTGCGGCGTGCCGGTCGAGCTCACCGGGCCGAACGGGTAGAACGCCTGGAGCTCCTCGGTCGAGAACCGGCGGTTGCCCTCGACGTCGAACTTGCCGACCTGATACGGCCGGCCCTCGTTTACCTTGAGGTGCAGCACCGCCTTGCCGCCCGCCGAGTCCGAGGCGAGCGAGTCGTGCGTCACCTGGAAATCGACGTAGCCATTGTCGGCGTACCATTGGGGCAGCCGCTCCCGCACGTCCTGATCGACTCTCCGCTCGTCGTACTCGCCCTTCTGAAACCACCAGAACCCTTCGGGCCGGGTGGCCATGTGCTTCACCACCTGCTTGTCCGAAAAGCGGCGGTTGCCCTCGACGACCACCTGGCTGATGGCGACGCGCTGACCCTCGTCAACGTCGAACACGAGCCGGACGCGCCCGTTCTGCTGCGGCAATTCGAGCGTCTTCACCTGGGCGCTATAATAGCCATCGTGCTTGTAGAGCGAATCGATCGAGGCGCGCGACTGCTCGACCGCCGCGCGGTCGAGCGGGCGGCCTTCGGAGAGCCGGACCCGACCTTTGACGTCGCCCTCGGACACCTTGCCGACACCCCGGACGGCCCACTTTTCGAGGACCGGCCGTTCCTTGACGCGGACGACCAGCAGCAGGCCATCTCCGATGGGCCGCTGCTCGATGACCACGTCGTCGAACTGGCCGGTCCGGAAGAGCGCGGTGATGGCGCGCTGGATGTCGCGGTAGTTGACGGGCTGCTTGGCGATCAGGCCGGACGTCCCGACGATCTGGGACGCGGTCAGCCGCCCATTGCCGGCGACGACGATGCTGTCGACGGTGGGCGGCTGGTTGTCCTGGCCGGCGAGCGCGGCCGGCCACCCGATCAGGAGGGCTACGGCGGCGAGGAGACTGACGAGACGCTGCATCCGCACTCGATGGGAGGTGGGCGCGCCGGGCTCCGGAGGAGCCGGCGCGGCACGGCGCTAGGCCTGGGGGGTCCCGGTCAGCGTCCGGAAGGCCAGCCGCTCACCGTCCGGCGCGACGTCCACTTCGATCTCGTCGCCGCGACCGAACTCGCCCATGAGAATCTTCTCGCTGAGCGGATCCTCGATGTAGCGCTGGATCGACCGCTTGAGCGGCCGGGCCCCATAGCTCTGGTCGTACCCGTGCTCGACCAGGAAATCGATCGCGGCCGGCGTGACCCTCACCTCGTCGCCCAGGCGGCGCTGCACCTCGCGCAGCAGGATCGTCACGATCTTCGCGATGTGGTCCTTGTCCAGCGGGTGGAACACGATCACGTCGTCCAGACGGTTCAGGAACTCGGGATTGAACACCTTGTTCATCTCGTCCTTGACCGTCTCCTGCATCTTCTCGAAGCTGCCCTTCACGTCCGCGCCGTGGAACCCGAGCGTCTTGCCCTGCATGATGTCGCGGGCGCCCACGTTGGACGTCATGATCACGACCGTGTTCTTGAAGTCGATGACCCGGCCGTAGTTATCGGTCAGGTGGCCCTCATCCAGCACCTGGAGGAGGATGTTGAACACGTCGGGATGCGCCTTTTCGATCTCGTCCAGTAGGACGACGGAGTAGGGCTTTCGCCGCACAGCCTTGGTCAGCGTGCCCGAGTCCTCGTAGCCGACGTAGCCCGGCGGGGCGCCGATCAGGCGCGACACCGAGAATTTTTCCATGTACTCCGACATGTCCACGCGGATGAGCGCGGATGCGTCGGCGAACAGGAACTTGGCCAGCGCCCGCGCCAGCTCGGTCTTGCCGACGCCGGTCGGCCCCGAGAAGATGAACGAGCCGATGGGCCGGTTGGGATCCTTGAGGCCCGCGCGGGAGCGCCGGATGGCGCGGGAGACGGCCTTGATGGCTTCGTCCTGGCCGACGACCGACGCGTGAATCTCATCCTCCATGCGCATCAGCCGCGCGGTCTCGGCCTCTTGCAGCCGGGTGACCGGGATGCCGGTCCAGCGCGACACGATGAACGCGATGTGCTCCTCGTCGATGACCGGCCGGCGGGTCTGCCGGTCCTTCTCCCATTCCTCCTGCTTGAGCCGGATCTGGTTCTGCAGATCGCGCTCCTGATCCCGAAGTGACGCGGCGCGCTCGAAGTTCTGGTCGCGGACGGCGTCTTCCTTCTGCACGTTCACCTTCTCGAGCGCCGTCTTCAGCTCGGCGACCTCGGCCGGCGGGACCTGCGAGGCGAGCCGCGCGCGCGCGCCGGCCTCGTCGATCACATCGATGGCCTTGTCCGGCAGGAAGCGGTCGGTGATGTAGCGCTCCGACAGCTCGGCGGCCGCCGTCAGGGTCGGGTCCGGAATGCTGATCCGGTGGTGATCCTCGTACTTTTTCCGGAGGCCCTTGAGGATCTCCACGGTTTCCTCGACGGTCGGCGGTTCGACGACGACCGTCTGGAACCGGCGCTCGAGCGCGCCGTCCTTCTCGATGTACTTCCGGTATTCGTTGAGCGTGGAGGCACCGACGCACTGCAGCTCGCCGCGCGCCAGCGCGGGCTTGAGCATGTTGGACGCGTCGATGGCGCCTTCGGCCGCGCCGGCGCCGACCAGCGTGTGCAGCTCGTCGATGAACAGGATGATCTGCTTGTTCTGGGCGATCTCGTTCATCACGGCCTTGAGCCGCTCCTCGAACTGGCCCCGGTACTTGGTGCCGGCGATGACGGCGGCCATGTCGAGCGAGAGCACGCGATGGTCGCGCAGCACGTCGGGACACAGCCCGCTGGCGATGAGGAGCGCCAGCCCCTCGACGATGGCCGTCTTGCCGACGCCGGGCTCACCGATCAGCACCGGGTTGTTCTTCTTGCGCCGGGCCAGGATCTCCATGACGCGCTCGATTTCCTTGGCGCGGCCGATGGTCGGATCAAGCTGGCCTTCGGCGCCGAGCTGGGTCAGGTCGCGGCAGAAATGGTCGAGCGCCGGCGTCTTCGACTTCTTTTCGGATTTGGGAGTGGCGCTGGGCTGGCTGCCGCTGGTTCCGCCGGCCGAGGCCTGCGGCATGTCGCTCCCGAGCAGCCGAAGCGTTTCCGCCCGGCTCTGCTCGAGGTTGACGCCGGCATCGGTGAGGACCTGGGCCGCGATGCCCTTCTCTTCGCGCAGCAGTCCGAGCAGCAGGTGCTCGGTGCCCACGTACGAGTGATTGAGCTCGCGCGCTTCGGTCATGGCCAGCTCGAGCACCTTCTTGGCGCGCGAGGTGTACGGCAGGTCCGGTCCCGACGCCGCGGCGGCTTTCCCCTTCTTGACCGTCTCTTCGATCTTCTGCTGGATGTCCTCGAGGTCGACGTTCAAGTTCGTCAACACGGCGGCCGCCACACCCTCGCCCTCACGGATGAGTCCGAGGAGAATGTGCTCGGTGCCGACGTACTCGTGGTGGAGACGGGCCGCTTCTTCGCGGGCCATCTGCAGGACTTTCCGGACCCGATCGGTAAAGTTGTAGCCGTTCATCGCGGTACCCTACCGTTGCTCCGAAGGCCGTCGTCGCGGCTCATCCACGGCGTCCCACTTCGGATTCCAACACTTTTCGCACGAAGCGTGCCCGCCGGAGTGGCAGGTCGGCATCGTCCGGCGAGATTCCTTCCGCCACCGCCAAGTGCGCCGGCTGCGTGTAGATCAGCAGCTTGTTGAGCGTGTACATGGCGACGTCGGGAATGAGACCCACGCCCACACCGAGGCGCACACCACTCAACAGGTTCATCGCCTCTTCGAACGACAGCGAGCGGGCGTAGCGAAGCAGGCCGTACGCACGCCACACCTTGTCTTCGATGACCGTGGGTGCATCGCGCACCAGAACCTGACGGGCCTGCTCCTCGTAGTCCATGACCTGACGGACCATCTTGCCGAGGTGATCGAGCAGTTCGCGCTCGGAGCTGCCCAGCGTGGTTTGATTCGACAGTTGAAAGAAGTTGCCGACGACCTCGCTGCCCTCGCCGTAGAGCCCGCGGTGGGTCAATCCCACCTGGGCCAGCCCCTGCAGAACCTTGCTGATTTCCTTGGTGAGGACGAGGCCTGGCAGGTGGATCAGCACCGACGCGCGGAGCCCGGTCCCGACGTTGGTCGGACACGAGGTAAGATAACCGAACTCCGGGTGAAATGCGAAAGCAAGTCGTTGTCCCAGTTCAGTGTCCAGCCGATCGACCTCGGCGTAGGTTTCGTCCAGCGCGAACCCGGAATGGAGTCCCTGAATGCGCAGGTGATCCTCTTCATTCAGCATCACCCCGATCCGATCCTGGATCAGGACCGAGGCCCCCGAACGCACCCGCCCCTCCGCCTCGAGGCCCGCCAGCTCCTTGCTCACCAGGTGGCGCTCGTGCAGCAGCTGCCGGTCGATGCGGTCCAGCCGGTCCAGCCGGTACCGAGTCGGCCGCCGGAGCAGGACCGACTCCCGCACCGCGCGCTCGACCGACTGAAGGATTTCCTCGCGCTCGGTCTCCGAGTTCCGCCCTTGATAGACGTGGCTGGAGAGGTTCCGAGCCAGCCGGATCCGGGTCGACAGCACCAGATGGCTGGAGGGGCCACTCGCGTCGAGCCACCCTACGCCGCCGTCGGTCAACAGATTGAGGTCGATCATTCCAGCACCCGCAAACGGTCGCGCAACTCGGCGGCCAGCTCGAAATTCTCGGTCTCGACCGCGAGCCGCAGCTGCTCCCGGAGGTGGGACGCCTCCGGGGGTACCATGGCGACCTCGGGCTCGGGCACGCGCTCCGTTTCACGCTCCGCATAGCGCTCGCCCAGGTGGTGGGTCGAGCCGTGGAGCCGGCGCAGCAGATCGCGGAGCGGCGTCTCGAAGGTGCGGTAGCAGTCGGAGCATCCGAGCCGACCCGACTCGCGGAAATCCTGGAACGTGGCCCCGCACCGGCAGGCTTCACCGGTGCGGGGGGTCGGTAGCTGGTCGACGCCCTTCCCCATGGCCGCCAGGAAAGTGCCCAGGGGCGTCTTCACCGCCGAGCCTGGACTTTCCACGCCCTTGTCCGCCGCGCACTTCTCGCAGAGGTGCAGCGTGGTCACCTGCTCGTTGACGATCTGCGTCAGGTGAACGACCGCCTCGCGCTCGCGACACTGGTCGCACGACATCAAGGCATCGACTCCACACCGGCCAACGGCACGAGGCGGCCCCCATCCAGCGAGAGCACGCGATCGGCGCGGCCGGCCAGCAGACGGTTGTGCGTCACCACCACGAGCGCGGTCTCGAACTCGCGGGCCAGCTGCGCGAACAAGACGTGCAGTCGCTCGCTGTTGGCGTAGTCCAGGTTGCCCGACGGCTCATCCGCGAGGACCACGAGCGGATCGGTCGCGAGCGCCCGGGCCACGGCGGCCCGCTGCTGCTCGCCGCCCGACAGTTGGGAGGGCCGGTGGGTCATCCGCCCGGCTAGCCCGACGGTGGCCAGCAGTTCCTCGGCCCGGGAGCGGGCGTGTCCTTCGGACTCGCCGGCGATCAGCAGCGGCATCATGACGTTCTCCAGCGCGCTGAACTCCCGAAGCAGATGGTGAAACTGAAACACGAAACCGATCTTCCGATTCCGAACTGCGGCGAGTGCCGCGGCGGTCTGCTCTCCGTAGGCGAGGCCGTCGAGGCGGACCGCGCCCGCCGACGGCGTGTCGAGCGCGCCGAGCAGATGGAGCAGCGTGCTCTTGCCCGAGCCGCTGGCGCCGACGATGGCCACGAACTCGCCGCGGCCCACCGCGAGGTCTACGCCGGAGAGCACCTCGATGGGAGCGCCGTCACCGCCGCGGTACTGCTTTCGGAGCCCGTGCGCCTCGAGAATGGCGGTCATTCGTGCCGGATGGCGTCGACGGGCGTGAGTCCCGCCGCCGCGCGGGACGGGTAGACGGTGGCGAGCACCGCGATGGCCAGGCTGGCGAGGACGACCACCACGACGTCCGACGCCTCGACATGCACGGGAAGATGATCGATGAAGTACACGGCCGGATTGATCCGGATCCAGCCCGATTCGTCCACCACGTAGGCGACGGCGAGGCCGCCCACCAGCCCCAGTGCGGTGCCCACCCCGCCAATCACCGCTCCCTGCAGCAGGAACACCCGCGCGACGGCCGGCGAGGTCAGGCCCATGGCGCGCAGGATGCCGATCTCGCGCGTCTTGTCGGCCACGACCATGGTGAGCGTGCCCACGATGTTGAAAGCCGCCACCACCATGATGAAGAAGATAATCAGTCCCATGGCCAGCTTCTCGAGCTCGAGCGCGCTGAACAGGCTCGCGTTCTGGGACTGCCAATCGAGCGCGCGGTACGGATAGCCCAACCGATCGGCGATCGCCTCGCCGATCTCGGGGGCGCGATCCGGATCGTCGACCCGGACGGCGATGCCCGAGACCGCGTCGCCCAAGCCGGTGAAGCGTTGGGCGAGCTCCCGCCGCACGACGACGAACTGGTTGTCGTACTGGAACATGCCCGTGTCGAACAGGCCGGTGACTTCGAACCGCCAGAACCGTGGCACCGCGACGCCCAGGGCGGCATTCATCTTGGCCTGGGTCACCGGCACCAGCGTGACGACGTCGCCCGGGTAGACCGAAAGTCGGGTGGCGAGCCGCGCACCCAGCAGGATGCCGCCGTCGACGTTCGGCTTGGTGGTGCGAAACGACAGGTCGCCCTTCCGGATCGACTGCGGCAGCGACGTGACGGATCGACGGCCGGTGTCGGCGTCGAAGCCGACGAGGTTGACGCCTTCGCCGTAATCCTGCCCCGCGGTGATTCCGGCCTGGCTGATCACCTCGGGCGCGGCGGCCACGACGCCGGGCTGGCGGCGGATGATCTCCAGCGTCTTCCGCCACCCGTCCATCCGGAGCCCGGCGCCGAAGGTGAGCACCCGGAGATGCGGATTGGCCACCAGGATGCGTTCGCGGAGATCGTTCCGGAGGCCATTCATCACGCCCAGCACGACGATCAGCGCCATGACCCCCACGGCGACGCCGCCGGCCGAAATCACGGTGTTGAGGGATGCGGCGCTGGAGCTGCGGCGGCTCCGGAGATACCGCCGCGCGATCCGCCATTCCAGGTGCGACGGCCAGCGCAGGATCGACCACAGGCCTGCGCGCTCGGAGTTCGCTGCTGAGCCCATCTACCCCTCCGGACGCATGGCGGGAAACAGGATCACATCCCGGATCGACGCCTGATCGGCGACCAGCATCATGAGCCGGTCGATGCCGATACCCACGCCGCCCGCCGGCGGCATCCCGTACTCGAGCGCCCGGATGAAGTCGGAGTCGTACGGCTGCGTCTCGTCATTGCCCGCGGCCTTCTGATGCACCTGGTCCTCGAACCGTCGCCGCTGGTCGTCCGGGTCGTTCAACTCGCTGAACGCGTTGGCAAACTCGCGCCCGCCCACGAACAGCTCGAACCGCTCGGTGAGCGCGGGGTCGGAGCGATGTTCCTTCGCCAGCGGCGACAGCGGCTTCGGATAGTCGAGGACGAAGGTCGGCTGCACCAGGTCGGGCTCGAGCACGACTTTGAACACCTCGTCCTGCAGCCGGCCGCCGCTGAGCTGGGCCGCCTGTTCGGGATCGACGCGCCGGCTCCGAAGCAGCGTACGCATCTGCTCGTCCGTGGCGGTGCGGAGATCGATCTCGGACCGCGCGCGGACGCCCTCGATGAACTGCACCCGCGCGAATGGCGGCGTGAAGTCGAGGGTCGTGCCGTGACGCTCGAGCCGAAGCGTGCCGAGGCAATGCTGGATGACGCCGCTCACCAGCCCTTCCACGAGCGTCATCATGTCGCCGTAGTCGGCATAGGCCTGGTACGCCTCGAGCATCGTGAACTCGGGGTTGTGCGTGCGATCCATCCCTTCATTCCGGAAGTCGTGCCCGATCTCGTACACCCGCTCGAGGCCGCCGACCAGCAGCCGTTTGAGGTACAGCTCGTCGGCGATGCGAAGGTAGAGCGGCATGTCGAGCGCGTTGTGATGGGTGACGAACGGCCGCGCCGCGGCCCCGCCGTACAGCGGCTGCAGGACCGGGGTCTCGACTTCGAGGAACCCCAGTCCATCCAGGTACCGGCGAATCCAGCTGATCGCTTGGGAGCGCACCCGGAAGACTTCGCGGACCTCCGGGTGCACGGCCAGGTCGGCGTAGCGCTGGCGGTAGCGGAGTTCCGGATCCTGCAGGCCGCCGTAGGTGACCGGCCCCTCGGCGCCCGCCTGGGTCTTCCCGCGCGGCAGCGGCCGGAGCGACTTGGCCAGCAGGGTGAGCGCCTGGGCGCGGACCGTCACCTCGCCCGCCCGGGTCCGGAAGAGTACGCCGCTCACGCCGATATGGTCGTCGAGGTCGAGCCGCTCGAGCAGGGCGTAATCCTCCCCGAGCTGGTCGCGGCGGAGGTAGGCCTGGAGGCGGCCCGACACGTCCTCGAGGTGCAGGAAGGCGGTCTTGCCCTGCGGCCGCAGGCCGACGATGCGCCCGGCGACGGCCACCGCGGGCCCGTCGTCGCCCATCGCGTCCTCGTACGCGGCCAGCGCCTGGGTGGCGGTGTGCGACCGCTCGTAGCGATAGGCAAAGGCGGAGACCCCGGCGGCTTCGAGCGCCGCCCGCTTGTCGCGCCGGGCCGCTTCGACGAACGAACGCTCCGCTTCCCCGACCGCGCCCTCGTTGGGGCCCGTGGTCACGCGGCCTTGCCTCCAAAGCGCTTGAGGTACGCCTGAATGAACGCGTCCAGGTCGCCGTCCATGACGCGCTGCACGTCGCCCACCTTGACCTCGGTGCGGTGGTCGTTGACCATGGTGTACGGCTGGAACACGTAGGACCGGATCTGATTACCCCAGGAGTTGTCGGTCTTGGTGGCCTCCACGACCGCCCGCGCCGCTTCCTGCTCCTCCACCCGTTTCTGGTAGATAGCGGCCCGGAGCATCTTCATGGCCGTTGCCCGGTTCTTGATCTGGCTGCGCTCCTGCTGGCAGGACACCACCGTGTTGGTGGGCAGGTGCGTCAGCCGCACCGCGGACGAGGTCTTGTTGACGTGCTGCCCGCCGGCACCCGATGCGCGGAACACGTCCATCTTGATGTCTTCCTCGCGGAGATCGATCTCGATCGTGTCGTCGATGTCCGGATACACGAAGACCGACGCGAACGACGTGTGGCGCCGCGCCTGGGAGTCGTAGGGCGAGATCCGCACCAGCCGGTGCACGCCCTTCTCGGCCTTGAGGTAGCCGTAGGCGTATTCGCCCTTGATCAGAATGGAGACCGACTTGATGCCCGCCTCCTCGCCCGGCAGCAGGTCGAGCACCGAGATTTCCAGGCCGCGGCGCTCCGCCCACCGAACGTACATCCGCATGAGCATCTCCGCCCAGTCCTGCGACTCCGTGCCACCCGCGCCCGGATGGATCGTGAGGAGCGCGTCGCGATGGTCGTCCGCTCCCTGGAGCATCGCCTGCAGCTCGAACGCCCCGACCGCGCCGCCCAGCACCTCGGTTTCCCGCGCCACCTCGTCCTGCATCGCGGGATCCGGGTCGAGCTCCAGCAACTGGGCCATCTCGAGCGCGCCGGTGAGCCGTCCATCCAGGTCTTCCCACGGAGCGACCCACCCCTTGAGCGTCCGGATCTCCTGCACCGTGGTGCGTGCGCTGTCAGGGTTCGCCCAGAACCCCGCCTCCGCCTGCGACGCCTCGAGGGTTCGCAGCCGGTCCGCCTTGGCCGTCAGGTCAAAGAAAGTCTCGGAGTTCGACCACGCGATGCCGCAGTTCGGTAAGGCGTTCGACGAGATCGTTCATGCCACACCTCCTTCGAAGCGAGATACCGGAAAAGTAAGGTGGAGGAGGCCCGAAGTGAGCGGGTCCGGACTCAGAAGAGCTGGCGTCCGCCCGCGAGGATTTCGTTCAGCGCCTCTTTGAAGTACGGCGTGCTGTCGGCGACGTCCTTGCCCACCTGATCGGCGTACTCCTCCCAGCTCTTCCTGATTTCGTCCTCGAACAGCTCCTTGAGATTGCCGTCCCGGAGCCCGTCCTGGCGTTTGCTGGGATGATACACGACCATGTCGGAGATGAGCGCCCTCGCCAGCCGCCGAGCCTTGAGGGCCGGGTCCTGCGAGAGGAACGGGTTGACCGGGCGCGAGCCGGTAGCACCCGGTGGACGCGGGGATGCCGTGGGTGGGGCCGGCGCTCCGGCTGACGCCGCGGAAGTGGGGCCCGCGGGACCTGCCGCCGCCGGTGACGACGTAGCAGGGGGTGGCGTCGACGCAAGCGGCATTGCCGCCGGTGGGGTTGCGGGCATGGGTGGACGAGAGACGGCGGGCGCGGCCGGAGCCGCTGTGGAGCCCGCCGGAGCTCCCGGGCTCGCGGGCCGGGGCGCGGTTGTCGCGACCGCGGGCGGCGAATAGCTGGCGGGC
>JACCSZ010000402.1 GCA_013812695.1 Gemmatimonadales bacterium
CTGCGGCACCGGCTCCTGTGCTCCGGCGGGCGTGCCGGCCAGCCCGAGTCCGAGCAGCACCAGCGCGGCCAGGGCGGCGGCCTTCCGGCGCCGGCGCGCGATCACGACGGCGCCGCCGTACCCCACCTCGTAGAGCAGCAGCAGCGGGATCGTCATCATGACCATCGACACCAGGTCGGCGCCCGGCGAGAGCAGGGCGCCGGCGGCGAACGCGCCCACCACCGCGAACCGGCGGAACCGCGCCAACTCGGGCGGGCCGATCACCTCGAGCCACGCCAGGATGATGATGATGAGCGGCAGCTCGAACGACAGGCCGAGCGCCAGCACCACCTGGAGCACGAAGCCGAAATAGTTGTCGTAGGTGATGAACGGCTGGATCGCTTCGGTCTGAAAGCTGAACAGCACCCGGAGCGCCTGCGGCACCACCAGCGTGTACGCCAGCGCCGCGCCCGTCAGGAAGAGCACGAGCCCGACGAACAGGGAGGGCACGAGCGCCCGCTTCTCGCGCGCGTAGAGGGCCGGCGCGAGAAACGCCCAGAGCTGCCAGACGAGGATGGGTGAGGCGAGGACCAGCCCGACGATGAACCCGAGCTTGAAGACGATCATCACCGGCTCGGTGGGGCTGGTGACGATCAGCTTGCCGCCCGCCCCCGTGAGGTAGGGGGCGATCGGCTGCTTGAGCAGGTTGACGAGCTGGAACTGCTGGACCAGCCAGAGGCCGATCCCGAAGCCGACGACGACGGCCCCCAGCGAGCGGAGGATGCGCCAGCGGAGCTCCTCGAGGTGATCGAGGAAGGGCATCTCCCCGGGGGAGCCGGTCATGCGGCGACGGTGCCCGGGCTTAGCGCCCGAGCGACTTCAAGCGATCGCGCGCCAGTGCGGCCTCGTCCGACTGCGGATACCGTTGGACGACGCGCTGGTACGCCTCTCGCGCCCGTGCGGTGTCCTGCCGCCGTTCGGCGAGCAGGCCCAGGTTGTACAGCGCCGACGGCGCGCGCGTGGAGGTCGAATACCGCTCCACCACCTGCGAGTAGTACGCTGATGCGGAGTCGGGATTCTCCGCGGCGAAGCTCTGGCCGATGAAGTAGAGCGCGTCCGGCGCGCGGGGGCTGGTCGGATGGTTGCGCAGCATCTCGCGCAGGCCAAGCCGCGCGGTACCCGTGCTGCCGCGGCGGAGCTGCGCCAGCGAGGCCTCGTACATCTGATCGGCGGACGCGGAGGAAGCGCCGGGCGTGGGCCGGGCGGTGTCGCCGGGAGCGACCCCCGAGCCGTCCGGCGGGGTGGCGTTCTCGATCTCCTCGCTCCGGGCCTCGAGCTGCGTCCGGAGCTGGCTCAGCCGCTGCTGGCTTTGACCGGTCAGCTCCTGCAGCTGCACGAGTTGCTGCTGCATGTTGTACAGATCGGCGCCGAGGTCGCCCTTGAGCTGGCCGATGGCTCGCCGGCTGGAGGTGAGCGAGTCCATCACCTGCCGCTGCAGCTGGATCACCTCGTTCAGTTGCGCCGCGCGGACCGAGTCGCGGCGCAACGTTTCGGCTCGGAGCAGCGCGACTTCCCCTTGCACCAGCTGCACGTCGCTCTTGGAGACGCATCCCGCCAGCCCTGCCGCGGCCACGAGGGCCGCGGCACGGCGAGCGATCGTGCGTCCGTGCCCGCAGGTCACTGCGGGGCGACGAGGCTGTCCCCGCCGGCGGTCACCTGAAACTCATCGCGGCGGTTCTGCGCGTACGCGCCTTCGTCGCTGCCCTGGCTCATCGGACGCTCCTCGCCGTAGGACACTACTTCCATCCGCGAGGCGTCGATCCCCTTGTTCTCGAGATACCGCTTGGCGGCAGCCGCCCGCCGGTTGCCGAGCGCAAGGTTGTACTCGTCCGATCCGCGCTCGTCGGCGTGCCCGCTGATCTGGACGCGAACGTTCGGGTTGGCACCGAGGATGGTGGCCTTGCGATCGAGCGTTGCCTGGTCGACCGAGCGCACCGACGCCTGGTCGTACTCGAAGTTGATCATGGTCGCGAGATCGGCCTTGACCGCCCCGTCGCGCTCCGTCTTTTCGCGCTCCATCCGCTCGCGCTCCATGCGCTCGCGCTCGGCGGTGTCGTCCACGGGGGCGGGCGCGGGCGTGGTTTCGACCGGGGCGGGCGTCGGCTCCGGCGCCGGCTCCTCGGGCGGGGGGTTGCCACCGCACGCGGCCGCGAGCCCGGCGGTGGCCAGGACCAACAACAGGGAAGTAGCGCGCATCAGGACTCCACGTTCGAGGTTAAGGGGCGACCGCGGTCCGACTCAGGCGACGGGACCACGCAGGGAGCCGCGCCGCGCCAGGCGTCTGGAGCTGGCGCACGCGGGCAGTTTCGACATCGACGACCCAGAGCTGCCGGCGGCCGCTCCGGTCGGAGACGAAGGTGATGTGTCGGCCGTCCGGACCCCAAGTCGGATCTTCGTTGCGGCCGGAGGAAGTGAGTTGCCGGACCCGGCGCCCCGCCACGTTGACGAGAAAGAGCTGCGGGCTGCCGGCGACCTCGCGATGGAACACGACGTTGGCTCCGTCGGGCGACCACTCGGGACCGTTGGAGCTGCCGGTGGCACCGTAGTCGAACGGCGCCAGCAGCTCCTGATCGGTCCCATCCGCGGCCATGACGTAGACCTGGGGCGGCCCCGCGCGCGTCGACACGAACGCGATGCGGCGGCCATCTGGTGAAAGCGTAGGAGATAAATTGTCCGCGTAGCGCCCCACGGTCAAGCGTTGCGCGCAGCAGCGGTCCGCCACGTTGGCAAGATAGATGTCGGTGCCGGTTTCATCGGAATGCGCGTAGGCGAGCAGGCGGCCGTCCGGCGCGAACGAGGGAGTGATGTTGAGGCCCGCCGCGGTGCCGGGAGCCTGCACCGTAGCCCCGCTCCCGAGCGTCTGCACCACCACCCCGCCCCGTCCCGCCCCGAGCTGGGTGTAGGCGAACCGTTGTCCGTCCGGCGCCCAGGCCGGGGACAGCGCCGTCTGGCCGGCCGGCGTCAGCGGCGTGATCGCCTCGCCGTCGCTGTCCATCCGGTAGACCCGGCCGCCCGACACGAACAGGACGCGGCTGGCCGCGATGCCCGCGGTGCCGGTCGCCCAGCGAGCCACCTCGTCGGCAACGCGGTGCAGCTCGAGCCGATAGGCCGGGTCCGAAACAGGGGGCAGCGCGAACGTCTGCTGCTTCCGCACCTGCGAGGCATTGAGATCGTGGAGCCGCACCGTCGCCCCGCCCGCCGCGTCGACAATCTCGACGCCGTACTGGGCGCCCATCGTCTTGTAGATGCCGTAGCCCTCCCCGCCGCTCTCCGAATCGCCGCGCCTCGCCGTGGTCGGCGGCACATCGGGAAGGACGACCATCTCGAACCGGTCGCTGTAGTCCAGGTCACGCCGGATGATGGCGCGGGCGGAGTCGAGCCCCGACCCGGGCAGGACGACGAGACCTGGACGGATGCCCGGTTGGTACTCGAGAATCACACGGATCTTGTCGTTGGCCTGCGTGGTGTCCTGGGCCGCGCTGCGCTCGGCTGCCACGGTCACCATCGAGGCCAGCAGCGTGAAGGTCGCCAGGCGGGTCGGCAGTCGGGTCATCGTGAAGTCGGCTTGAAGTAGATGCTCACGGGAAGGACGTCGGCTTCCCAGCCGTCGGGCAGCTCCCCGAAGCCGCGGGCGTTGCCCGCTGCCTCGATGGCGCCTTGGGCGCCCAAATCGAAACTGAAGCTGCCGGACCGGGTGACGAAGCGGATGTCGCGCACTGTGCCATCTCTCAGAATGAGGAAGCTGATCTCCGCGGAGCTGCTCTGCCGGGACGATTCCCGATCCCAGTTGCGGTAGACCTCGTTGACGATGTTCCGCAGATATTCCGGAAATGGAAACTGCAGGCCCGGGGTCTTGATCGTCGCGGCGTCGGTGCCCGTGCTCGGCGTCTCACCTTCGACCGGCGCCACCGGAGCCGCGGTCTTGGGCGGCGGCTCACGGGTTGTCTCGGTCGGCGGTGGCTTCGGCGTGGGCGGGGCGGGCGTCTTGACCGGCTTGGGCTTGGGTGGCGGTTTAACCGGCGCCGGCTTCTCCTCGGGCGGCGGCGTCGGCACCGCCTCCCGCGCGAGCCGCTGTTTGGGTGCGGGCGCGGGTGCGGCGACCAGCTCCACCGCGTACGACGGCGGGCCGGCCTTGACCGGATTCACCTGGGTGAACGCGAAGGCCGCCGCGGCCGCGTGCACCGCGAGCGTCCCGATGAGCCCTACCGAGGTGCCCGGAGGGCGTCCACGATCGGCGCGCACGATCACCGCGACTCTTCCTCCGCCGCCACCAGGCCGACGTTCTGGATACCCGCGCCTCGGATGATCGCGAGCACCCGCACGACCTGTCCGTAAGGCACACGGGTGTCCGCCTGGAGGTACACGCCGGCGGGCTTCCGGGTCGCCACGAGGGACCGGAAGGTCACGCGGAAATCATTGTAGGAGACCGGCGTCTGATCGACGAAGATGCGCCCGTCGCGGTTGACCGACACCACCATGCCCTCTTTCGGCGAGAGCGGCCGCGCTTCCGCGCGCGGCAGCTCGACATCCACGCCGCCTTGCATCATCGGTGCCGTGATCATGAAAATGATCAGCAGCACCAGCATCACATCCACCAGCGACGTGACGTTGACATCGGCATTGAGCAGCATCTCGCCGCGCTGGCTACCCAGTCCCCCGCCCAGGCCGGAGGCCACCTAGAGCAGCCCCTCGCGGGCCATCGTCCCGATCAGCTCGTTGGCAAATCCCTCGAGCTCGCCCGCGAAGAGCCGGACCCGGTTGACGTAGAGATTGTAGGCGATGACCGCCGGGATGGCCGCGGCCAGGCCGGCAAAGGTGGCCACCAGCGCCTCCGCCACACCCGGTGCCACCGCCGCCAGGTTGCCCGAGCCCTTCGTGGCGATGCCGGTAAAGGCGTTGATGATGCCGAGCGTGGTGCCGAGCAGGCCGAGGAGCGGGCTCACCGAGCCGATCGTGGCGAGCCAGGGGATGTAATGGCCCAGCAGATCCCGCTCGGCTGCCACCTCTTTGCCCAGCACCATCTTGAGCGCCTCCAGCAGGGTCGGCGTGAGCGGGCTCCGGTCGGCGCCGCGCTCTTCCCGCAGCGCGCCGGGACGCAACTCGGAATAGAACGTGATCGCCTCGCGGAACAGCCGATTGTACGGCGACGGCGGCTGCTTCATCACGGCCTGGTAGGCGTCCTGCAGCCGCGTGGTGCGCTCCATCTCGGCGAAGAACCTGTCGGCCTGCTTGTTGAGCTTCCGGAATTGCCACCACTTGAACACGATGATGAACCAGGAAACCAGCGAGAAGATCGCGGTGATGACCAGGACAATCTTGGTTTCGAGGCTCGCGGTGAGGACCAGCTCGACCGCCGAACCCGGCACTGCACCACCGGTCTGCAGGATCACCGCGCCTCCTTCTGAAACCATTCGACCAGCGGCTTGAGCCCGTCCTCGAACTTCCACTCGGGGGTCCACCCGAGCACGCGTTTGGCCTTGCCGATGTCGAGCGCGCTCCGGAACAGCTCGCCCGCCCGGGGCGGCGCGAACTCGAGTTCCGGCTTCCTCCCCAGGACCTGCCCGACCGACTCGGCCAGCTCGAGCACGTTCCGCTCGATCGACGTGGCGATGTTGAAGGCCGGGGCGTCGAACTCCCCGCCGTCGGGCAGCTTCACGGTCGTGGCGAGCACGTTGGCCCGGGCCACGTCCCGCACGAACACGTAGTCGCGGGTCTGCCGCCCGTCGCCGAACACGACGAGGGGCTGTCCCTCGAGCAGCCGAGAGACGAAGATCGAGACCACGCCGGCCTCCGATTTGGGATCCTGGCGTGGCCCGAACACGTTCGCATAGCGCATGGCGACGCCCTCGAAGCCGCGGAGCGCGCGGATAGCGCGCAGGTAATATTCGCCGGCCAGCTTGCTGACCCCATACGGCGAGACCGGCAGCTTGGGCGCGGTCTCGGGGGTGGGGATCACGTCCGGATCGCCGTAGACCACACCGCCGCTGCTGGCGAAGATCACGCGCTTGACGCCGCCCGCTCCCGCGCCGTCGAGCAGGTTCACAAGGCCCACGACGTTGATGCCGGCGTCCAACGCCGGCTGGTCGACCGACACGCGCACGTCGATCTGCGCGGCGTGATGGTTGAGGGCATCGAACCGGCCGGTGGCGAGCAACTCGCGCGCTTCGGGCGAGCGGATGTCGGCGCGGACGAACCGCGCGGCCTTCGGTATGTTGCGCTCGTGGCCGCGCGACAGATCGTCGAGCACCACGACATCCCATCCCTCCTTCAGGTAGGCCTCCGCGATGTGCGACCCGATGAACCCCGCACCGCCCGTGACAAGGACACGTCCGCTCATGCGCCAGCGCTCGTCATGATCGCTCCATCAGGGAATGCTGAAGGACTGGGGTTTGTCGCCCCGCAATATAGATGCGTGCCGCGAGGAAGGAACCGGGAAGCGCGAAGCGGAAAGCGACGCGGCGCCGGGGAGCCCCCCCGGCGC
>JACCSZ010000007.1 GCA_013812695.1 Gemmatimonadales bacterium
AGCTGCTCCGGAAGCCGTTCGAGCCCGAGGAATATCAGGACACCTACCGGGAGGCCCTGGCCCAGATGATCGAGGCCAAGCTCGACGGCCGCGACGTCGTGAAGGCGCCGCCCGCCCGCGACGGCAAAGTGCTCGACCTGGCCGAGGCCCTCCGGAAGAGCGTCGAGGCGGCTCGCAAAGGCGGCAAGGGCAAGCCCGCCTCCAAGGAGCCGGCTCGCCGCCCGGCCCGCGCGGCTCGGCGTACGCGCAAGGTGAGCTGACCCATGCAGCGCGGTGCGGTGGGCATCGGATTCGCCACGGAGGTACAGCGCCACGGTGGTGCTCCGTGCCCTCCGTGCCTCCGTGGTGAACCATGACGAAGCGTCCGGAAAAGCAAGCCGCCCGCGACGTCCTCGCCCAGCTCACGACTGCGGGCGACCGCGCGACGCTCGAGGTCGGCAGCCACGAGTTGCCCGTGACCAGCCTCGACAAGCCGCTCTGGCCAGGCGCAGGCCGGCGGAAAGGCGCTACCAAGCGCGACCTGCTGATCTATCTGACCCGCGTGGCGCCGCATCTCCTGCCGCACCTGGCCGACCGCCCCATCTTCGTCACCCGGTTTCCCGACGGTGTCGCCGGCAAGAGCTTCTTCCAGAAGCACTGGGAGCCCGCGCCGCGGTTCGCGCGCACGGTGCGGATCCATTCGAGCCAGAACGACCGCGATGGCGACTACCTGATCTGCGAGAACCTCGCGACGCTCCTCTGGCTCGGACAGATGGCCGGGCTCGAGCTGCATGCCTGGTTCTCCCGCGTGAACCCCGAGCCGGACGCGACGGGGCGGAGCCGCAAGTTCACCGGGTCGGAAGCGGCGCTCGACCGCTCGATCCTCAATTACCCCGACTTCATCGTGTTCGACCTCGACCCCTACGTGTACTCGGGCAAAGAGGGGCACGGCGAAGAGCCGGAGCTGCACCGGCGCGCCTTCGTCCGCACCCGCGGTCTCGCCCTCCGGATCAGGGAGATCCTCGACGGCCTCGGCCTCGCCAGCTTCATCAAGACCTCCGGGCGTACCGGGCTGCACCTGTACCTGCCCATCGTGCGCGATCTGGACTTCGACGCCGCGCGCGGCGTTGCGGAAACCCTCGCCCGGCACGTTCAGCGGGAACGGCCGAAGGACGTGACGGTCGAATGGTCCGTCCGCCGGCGCACCGGCAAGATCTTCTTCGACTACAACCAGAATAGCCGCGGGAAGTCGCTGGCCGTGCCGTACTCGCCGCGCCGGCATGCGGCGGCAACTGTGTCCATGCCCATCACCTGGGACGAGCTCGCGACCGTGTACCCTACCGATTTCACCCTCCATACCGCCCCCGGCCGGCTCGACGAGCACGGCGACGCCTGGGCGGGCATGCTCGACGCCAAGCAGGATCTCGCCGAGACGCTCGGCGCGGGGAGCGCCCCATGAGCCGGCGCCTCGACGCGCTGTCGAAGACCGCCAACGCCCGGCTCCGCTACCGGGCCCAGCCGGGGTGGATCCCGCCGATGCTCGCGACGCTGGGGGAGGCACCACCGCGGGCCGGCCAGTGGCTGTATGAGCCCAAGCTCGATGGCGTGCGCGCGCTGATCTATGCTTCCGGCGGGGAGATCCGGATGTTCTCGCGCAACCGGAAGCCGCTCGAGGGCGCCTACCCGGAGCTGATCGATGCGCTCTCGTTCGCCGTGCGCGGTGATGCGGTGCTCGACGGCGAAGTCGTCGCGGTCGACCCCGAGACCGGACAGAGCAGCTTCTCCCGCCTCCAGCGCAGGATGCAGCTCAGGGACGCGACCAGGGCCCGCGGCAGCGGCGTTCCGGTCGAGCTGTACCTGTTCGACTGCCTGTATTACGAGGGGATCGATCTCACCGGGCTGCCGCTCGTCGACCGGAAGGCCGTGCTACGCGACGTCGTCTGGTACGACGATCCGATCCGCTTTACGCCGTTCCGCACCACCAACTGCGCGGCGATGCTCCGCGAGGCGTGCGCCAAGGGCGCGGAGGGGATCATCGCCAAGCGCGCCGAGGGGCGCTACGTGAGCGCGCGATCACCCGACTGGCTCAAGCTCAAGTGCGTGCACCAGCAGGAGCTCGTGGTGGGCGGCTATACCGCGCCGAAGGGGTCGCGCGAGAACCTGGGCGCCCTCCTGGTGGGCTACTATGAGCACGGCGCGCTGCGCTACGCGGGCAGGGTCGGCACCGGCTACGACCGGGCCACGCTCGAGCTGCTCGGCCGGAAGCTCGCGCCGCTGCATCGGCGGACGTCGCCCTTCGCGCCAGGGCCGGCGCCCGCGGGCGAGGTCCACTGGGTGACGCCGAAGCTGGTCGTGGAGATCGGCTTCGGGGAGTGGACGCCGTCGGGGCTGCTGCGCCACCCGCGCTATCTGGGACTTCGCGAGGACAAGACGGCGGCAGAGGTACGAAAGGAGGACTGAGCGGCCCCCCGGGGACTGGATAATCAGGCGATTACTTGCAATCCCCTTCGCTTCCAGGCGCAAGATCTGGCACCTGCCACCCGTCCCGGATGCGGGCTAACTTCAAGCCACTCCCACAATAGCCTGCCCGGCCTTCTCCGCCGCACAGTTCTTGCCCCTCCGCGGTCGATCACTTCACCACCGGCCCTATGGAGGTAGCATGCATCCGCGCCGCTTCGCCGCAGGCCTGGCCCTTGCCCTCGCCGCGCTCGCCGTCTCCGCCGCCCCCGCTCATGCGCAGGGCAAGGGGAAGGGGAAGCACTACGTCGTTTCTTCCGACCGGGCCGTCGTCGTCACCCGCAACGTGCTCGGGCGCCAGGGGTACGACGTCGTGCGCATCGAGCGTGTCGGCGCGGCCCAAGTGGTCTATTACCGCGCTGGGAATCGCGGCCGTGGCAAGGGCAAGGGGCCGATGCAGAAGATGGTAATCCGCACAGTGGAGCGCCGCATCGTGTTCGAGGAGGCGCCGCCGGCGATCATGCTGGATATCGACGTGAATCTGAAGCTCTAAAGAGTCCGAGTCGCCCCGAGCGGAGCGGGCCTGCCGATGCTCACTTCGCTCCGCGAGGGGTGACTGGTGGCATCCGCCCGCCTGTTCGAGCGCACTATTGCCGGCTCCGGTGCCGGCTCCGGTGCCGGCTCCGGTTATTCCAGCGTCACCTGCCAAGCATAATTTTCCAGCCGCTCCGTCCGTGGCCCGGCGCCTATGGACGTGAGCGCAAACTCCGCCCCGTGAGGGATCGAGAGATACAGCGCTCTCACCGCGTCCTTGAACGCCGAAGCGCAGGTGCCGCTCACGTCGGCCTCCTGGCCGGGCGCGGGCGTCCACGTGAGCCGCACCGCGCGACCGCTTGGGCTGATCTCATCGCCCAGCACCACTCCGGTGACGTCCACAGAACCCCGTCCCTTCAGCGTGAGCGCGCAACTCGCGGCGTCCGCCCCCGCGCGGCCGCCGTGCCCGCCGCAGAACAGGATCTCCGTGCGCCGGGTGAATGTGCCGGTGTAGCGGCCGTCGCCGTTTCCGCTCAGCATCCCCTCGAGCGTCTCCTCGCCGCCGTTGCGGCAGCCGCCGGCAGTGGTCTCTTGGGGCCAGGTGCCGGTGAGTTGAACGCGGTAGGCGGCCTTGAGAGTCGGGGGCGTCGGTGTCGGTGCTGGCGCGTCAGTCCGCGCGAGCGACGCCGAGCGAGTGACCGCCCTCTGGGCGAGGGCGGAGGTGGCGAGGCTGCCGAGTGTGAGGACGGTGGCGATTCCAGGAAACCAGAAAGACATGTCGTGCTCCAATCGGTGAAATAGCGCACTTCGCGTCCGAAGCAGAGGAGCTTCCTCCTCGGAACGACGGTGTCGATCCGGAGAGCGACGGCAACTTCCGCCGCGCCCGCATCAAACCCGCAAGCCGGACGTCTCGTGAAGATCGCGCGCCGTAGTGTGGAGCAGTGACAAGTCGCGTGCCTCGCGCGCGGCGTGGCGCGTGTCCCTTTCCCAGGGCTCCAAGCGATTGTGGGGATGCCGGTTAGTGAGACGCGCCGGATCGGTGGTCAGGATCCGGCGCTTCGAGTGGATGACAATTTCGTCCGACAGGAGCGCGCGCGGTCCAGGGATGTCGGCCGCTTTCCGATTGCGTACGTCCGTCTTTCCGCCTTTCCGTCCTCACCGCGGACAGCTCAGGAGTGCTGCCTCACCCGCGAAACCTCCGCGCGTCGATCCCGTAGCCCCGCACCTTGTAGCTCAGGATGCGCTCGGTCGTGCCGAGCAGCCGCGCCGCCTTGGCCCGGTTGCCGCGGGTGCTCTTGAGCGCATCCTGGATCAGGTTGCTCTCGAACACGCCCACCGCTTCGCCCAGCGAGCGCGAGACGACCGTGCCCGAAGCCTCGGCGGTCTGCAGCGTCGGTGAGAGATGGTGTCCGTGGATGACGTCGCCATCGGTCACCAGCACGGCGCGCTCGATCGTGTTCTCCAGCTCGCGGACGTTGCCGGGCCAGTGGTAGGCCATCAGCATGTCGATGGCCGGGGTCGAGATCCGCCGGATCTTACGCGCGTGGATGCGGACGTACTTCGCGAGGAAGTGCTCGGCCAGGAGCAGCACGTCCGACCGCCGCTCCCGGAGCGGTGGCACGAAGATGCCGAAGACGTCGAGGCGATAATACAGGTCCTCCCGGAACGTGCCCGCCGCGAGCGCTTTCTCCAGGTCCTTGTTGGTGGCGGTGATGAGCCGGACGTCCACCCGGATCGTCTCGTTGCCGCCGAGCCGCTCGAACTCCCGGCCCTGCAGGACGCGGAGGAGTTTGGCCTGCGTGGACGCGCTCAACTCGCCGATCTCGTCGAGAAAGAGCGTGCCGCCGTCGGCCTGCTCGAATTTCCCCTGCCGCCGCGCCTGCGCACCGGTGAACGCACCGCGCTCGTGGCCGAACAGCTCGGTCTCGACCAGCGTCTCGGGCAGCGCGGCACAGTTGACCCGGACGAACGGCTTGCCCGCCCGCGGCGAATGGTGGTGCAGCGCGTGCGCGATCAGCTCCTTGCCGGTCCCGCTCTCGCCCCGGATCAT
>JACCSZ010000040.1 GCA_013812695.1 Gemmatimonadales bacterium
GCCTCCGTCCGCGCCGGCCCGGGCAGCAGCCCGCGGACGAGGGCCCGCCGCGCCCGCGGCGGGGCCTGGAACCGTGAACGTCGTCGCCGCCGACCTCTCGCGAACCGTTTTCGGCCGTCATTTCCAGAACCCACTATTGCTCGCTGCGGGAACGGCCGGCTTCGGCCGGGAGCTCGCCGGCGTCATGGACCTCGACCGCCTCGGCGGGCTCGTCACCAAGGCGGTCTCGCTCGCGCCACGCCCGGGGAATCGGGCGCCGCGCGTCGCGGAGTTCCGCGGAGGCATGCTCAACTCGGTGGGGCTGGCCAATCCGGGGCTCGAACGCGTTCGTGCGGAGTTGCTACCGTGGCTCGCCCGGCACGTAACGCGGGCGCAGGTCCTGGTGAACGTGGTCGGGTTCACGATCGAAGAGTACGCGGAGGTGGTGGCGGGGCTGGACGAGATTCCGGGCATCGCGGCGTTCGAGCTGAATCTGTCGTGTCCGAATACCGCCGCGGGCGGAATCGAGTTCGGCGCAGACCCCGAATCCGTCCGGCGCATCGTCGCGGCGTGCCGAAGCCGGACCCGGCTTCCGCTCTCGGCCAAGCTCTCGCCTGTGCTCCCCGACATCGCGGGGATGGCGCTGGTAGCTCGAGACGCAGGCGCCGACGCCATCTCGGTGGTCAACACACTTCCCGGCCTCCTCTTTGCACAGCGCGCGTCAGCTCACCGGCTGGGCAATGGCAACGGGGGGGTCAGCGGGCCCGTATTGCTGCCGGTGGGCGTGCTGGCAGCCGCGCGGGTAGTCGAACGCACCGGTGGGATGACCGTCATAGGGGTCGGTGGCGTACGATCGGCGGACGATGTCCGGCAGTATCTTCGCGTCGGCGCCGCGCTGGTGGAAATCGGTACGGCGGCGTTGGCCGATCCGCGTTTGCCCGAGCGGATCATTCGAGATCTGGAGCGTGGTGATGGCTGAAGTGATCGTCGCGCTGGACCTGCCGAGCGGCTCGGACGCGCTCCGGCTGCTCGACCGCCTGCCGGACGTTCGATGGGTCAAGGTCGGCTCGATCCTCATGACGCGCGAAGGTCCGGATCTCGTCCGCGTGCTGACCGAGCGTGGGTTGCGCGTGTTCCTCGATCTCAAGTGGCACGACATTCCAAACACCGTCGCCGAGGCGGTGACGGCGGCGCGTGAGCTCGAGGTCTCGATGGCGACGGTGCACGCCCTCGGCGGAGCGGCGATGATGGAAGCGGCGGCGGCCGCTGCTGGAGGCCGGCTCGGACTCGTCGGGGTCACCGTGCTCACGTCGCACGATCCCGCGTCGTACGCGCGCGCGGTGGGCCGCGGCGAGGTGGAGCTCGCGGACGAGGTGGCGCGCCTCAGCGCCGAGGCCGTGCGGTCGGGACTCGCCGGGGTGGTGTGCTCGCCGCAGGAGGTGGCGCTCGTCCGCCGCCGTATCGGCGCGGAGGCCTGGATCGTCGTGCCCGGAATCCGCAACCGCTCGGATCCCCGCCACGACCAGGCGCGCGCCTCCGCGCCCGCCGATGCGGTGACAGCCGGCGCCACCCACCTCGTGGTGGGCCGGCCGATACTGCATGCGTCCGAGCCGGGCGACGCGTTCCGATCGTTTGTCGAGGAGGCGCAGTGCGTCCGGTCCTGATCGCGCTCCTCCTGTGGCTGCCACTCTCGCAGGCGCGCGCGCAGGCGTCCGAGGGCGATCTGGTCGTGGCGAGCGAGCAGGCGCGGAGCGCCTGGTTCGCGCATGACGCCCCGGGGCTGGTGGCCGAGAGCCCCGGCCTGCAGGTGCAGCTCCCGGGCGCGGACCCATCGGCCGCGCTCGGACCCGACCAGGCCGCCGCGTTGATCGCCCGTTTTCTGTCGTCCGCTCAGGAGGTGGAGACCGTTGTGCGCGCCGCGCGTGAGGTGGAGCCGGGGCGCGGCTACGTCGAGCTGCAGCGCCGTTACCGCGTGGCGGGCACCCAGGAGGTGCGCAGCCAGACGTTGCTGCTGGGCTACCGGCTGTCGCGATGGGGGTGGAGCCTCGTCGAGCTGCGCGTGGTGGGTTGACGTCACTTAGCGCTGCTGCAGGGCTCTGCCAGGGGGACGCTCAGCGCTCGGTCAGCCGAAGTGCTCTTGCCGAATGGGTGAGACGAGAGCTACCGTTAGCCAGTTGCACGTTCACCCAGGAGCTGACCCATGGCCACAGCCACCCAGCCAGAGGTTGTCCACGTCGGACAGCCGTCGATTCCCGCCACCATGCCCGAGACGAGGCCGCAGCGCCTCCCGCTCGGTCCGCTAAAGACGATCCACGTGTTCTGGCTCGCTGGGATGAGTTGCGACGGGTGCACGATCTCGGTGGCCGGCGCCACCAACCCGGGCATCGAGGGACTGCTCACGGGCACCGTTCCCGCGATGCCGAAGCTGATCCTCCACCACCCCGTGCTGTCCGTCGAGGCCGGGCACGAGTTCGTCCAGTCGTTCAAGGACGCCTGGGAAGGAAAGCTCGCGGACCCGTACGTGATCGTCTACGAGGGCTCGATCGCCGATGAGCGGATCGCGGCGCGCACGGGCGGGTACTGGAGCGCCATGGGCTCCGAGGTGATGGGGGAGGGCAGCGAGTCCCGCCCGGTGCCCAGCGCCGAGTGGGCCGCGCGACTCGCCCCAGGCGCCGCCGCGACCATCGCGATCGGCACGTGCGCCACCTGGGGCGGCGTACCGTCCGCCGAAGGAAATCCGACGGGCGCGATGAGCTTGATGGATTTCCTCGGGAAGGACTATCGCAGCGCCTTCGGACTTCCGATCATCAACATCCCCGGCTGTGCCCCGCAGGGTGACAACTTTACCGAAACCGTCTTCGCCGTGCTGCTGTTTCTGCAGGGTCTCGGTCCGCTGCCGACCTTCGACGAGCTGGGGCGGCCGGCCTGGCTTTTTGCCGAGACGGTGCACCTCGGCTGTACCCGCGCGGGCTACTATGAAGAAGGCGTGTTTGCCAAGAACTACGGCGACCCGGAGTGCCTGG
>JACCSZ010000052.1 GCA_013812695.1 Gemmatimonadales bacterium
GTCGGTCCGCGCCGCGAGCGCTCCTTGCAGCGCGGTGCCCGGCAGCAGGCCGGCCGTGGTGACCGACCCGCCGAACAGGGTGTTCGACACGGCAATCAACTCGAAGATGGCGCCGGTCGCTCGGGCGAGCGGCTCGAGCACCATCGGCATCAGCCGTCCCATGGCCGTTCCCGTGAGCACGCCGATGCGCCGTCCTTCCAAGCCGTGCAATCCGGTTACGCCCCGCTCGATCTGGCGCTGGAGCCAGCGCACACTGCCGACCCCGTTCTCGACCTGGTCGAAGCCGTCATAGATCTCCGCGGGCGGCAGATCGACGCCTGCACGGACGTACAGCTCGTCGGCGCCGAACGCCCAATGCACACCTCGCTCCCGCCGGGCGACGCCGGCGCGCGCCTCGACGATGCCGATGGCGGCGCGACACTCCTCCGCGGTGGGCTCTCGCACCAGATGATGCTTGCTGAATTCCGTCAGGCCGACCGGCACGACCGAGCAGCCCAGGATCGCGGGGCCGAACTCGTACAGCTCGCGCAGCGTCGCTTCGAGAATGGCGCCGTCGTTGACGCCGGGCGACATCACGATCTGGGTATGGAACTGGATCCCGTGTGCCGCGAACTTGCGCAGTTGCGGAAGGATGGCTGGGGCGGTCGGATTTCGCAGGAGAAACCGGCGGACGGCTGGATCGGTTGCGTGCACCGACACGTAGAGCGGTGACAACCGATACTCGATGATCCGGGCCACGTCCCTCGGCTTGAGGTTCGTGAGCGTGGCGAAGTTGCCGTACCGGAACGACAGCCGGTAGTCGTCGTCCCTGATGTAGAGGACATCGCGCAGCCCGTCCGGCAGCCCATCGACGAAGCAGAAGTCGCAGCGGTTGGCACAGCGGCGGATCCGGGCCGGCTCGAGCCCGACGCCGAGCGGCTCGCCCAGCGGCCGCTCGATCTCGAACTCGATCTCCTCGCCATCGGGCTGGCGCACGTGCAGCAGGAACTCTTCCTCTGCCGTGAGGAACTCCCAATCCAGAAAGTCCTCGATCTCGCGCCCGTCGACCGCGAGCAGCTCGGTGCCCACGGCGAGCCCAAGCTCGTCCGCGATCGACTCCGGCTGCACCGCCGTGACCCGAATCATTCGTGCCCTGGGTTTGTGGTCCGTTGGCTCCTCAGCCCGGAAAGATCATCTCTTTCCGGGCTAAACTCCAGGGTGGAAGCCACTTCCCCCAAGGGAGGCGATGTGCCTTCTCACACCTCAGCCCAACAGGCCGAGCAGCACCTCCCCATATGCTTCGAGCTTCGCCGGCCCGATGCCCCGCACCTGTTGCAACGATTCGCGATCCCGCGGCCGCGCCGCGGCCAGCGCCGCCAGCGTCCGGTCGTGGAAGATGACATACGGCGGCATGCCTTTGCGTCGCGCCTCCTCGGTCCGCCATTGCTTGAGCCGCGCGAGCAGCTCCGGATCCACCTCGACTTCAACGCCAGTGTGGGTGCCGTCTGCCCGAGCCAATTCCGAGGCCTCGCGCGCTGCTGCCCGGCGGCCGCGGGACTGCGGCCCACGAATGGAAGCGGCGGCCGGGAGGGCCAGCTTCGGCTCAGCCGCGCCCATTGCTACGCGCCGTCCCTCCGGCGTGAGCGCCAGCACGAAGGCGCCAGGCCGGCCGCCCTCGATGCCCTGTCGCTCGATCAGCCCCGCGTCGGCCAGCACGTTCAGCAGGCGCTTGACCTCGTCCAGCGCCACGCCGGCCAGCCTGCCGTACGTCGGGATGCGGTCGAGCCCGCGATCCACCACCTCGCGTCCGTGGCTGCCGGTGAGCATCTGGGCGATGCGCTCCACGCCGAAGCGGCCCGACAAGCGTCCCACACCCGAGAGCGCGATACGAACGCGCAGCAGCTCACCCTCATCGAGCGCGCGCGTCCCGGCGAGTCCCCACCCGAGGCACACGTCGCACGTGCCGCAGCGCGGTGCCGCGCCGCGCCGTGCACCCCCGGCGAAGTAGTCATAGATGTACCTGGTGCGGCAGCCACGCGAGAACGCGTAGTGGACCATCATGTCGAGACGCTCGCGGTCGCGCCGCGCTTTGAGCTGGCGGACGCTGTCGTCGAGCGGGATGGAGCCGGTGCCGGGCGACACGCCGGCCGCCTCGGCGGCGCGTCGAAGCAAGCGCACGGCCGTGGCGGCGGCCATGGAGCCGGAGGCGCGATCGCTCAAGCGGTCGACGGTATCGTCGTCACTCACGCCTTCGCCCATGAGCCGCCACGCTGAGCGGAGGAGCTGCACGGATGGGTTGGCCCCGGCCATAAAGAACTCCTGCGTGCGCACATCGGCAGGAGAAAACAGCAGCGTGCACCGCGATGGGAGCCCGTCCCGGCCGGCCCGGCCCGCTTCCTGGTAGTAGGCTTCGACGCTCCCCGGCAGCTCCGCGTGTGCGACGAACCGGATGTCCGGCTTGTCCACGCCCATGCCGAACGCGTTGGTCGCCGTAATGACATCGAGATGCCCGCCGAGGAAATCGTTCTGTACTCGCGACCGCTCGTCGTCCGAGAGACCGGCGTGGTACCGGCCCGTGCGGAGCCCCTCACCCGTGAGAAAATCCGCCCATAGCTCGACCGCCTTGCGGGTGGCGGCGTACACGATGCCCGGCGTTCCCATCTCGGACACCAGCCGGGCCAGCGCCGCGGCCTTCTCGTCCCTCGTTCGGCAGGTTTCGACCGCGAGCGTCAGGTTGGGCCGTTCGAAACCGGTGATGATCTCGACCGGGTCGCGCAAGCCCAGCTGGGCTGCGATATCAGCGCGAACGTCTGGGGTGGCCGTGGCCGTGAACGCCGCCGCCGGCACGCCGAGCTCCGCGCGAAAGGCGGCCAGCCGGCGGTAGTCCGGGCGGAAATCGTGCCCCCATTGACTGATGCAGTGCGCCTCATCCACCACCAGGCGGATGGCCCGGGCCTGCCCGAGCGCGTCGCGGAACACGCGGCTGCCGAGGCGCTCGGGTGCGACATAGACGAGCGCTAGCCGGCCGGCGGCCAGGTCGGCTTCCGCGGCAGCCCGCTCGTGCGGCGCCAGGCCCGAGTGCAGCGCCGCCGCCGCGATGCCGCGGAGCCGGAGTCCGTCCACCTGATCCTTCATAAGCGCGATGAGCGGCGAGATCACTACAGTGGTGCCTTCGAGCAGCAGCGCCGGAAGCTGAAAGCACAGCGATTTGCCGGCGCCCGTGGGCATGACCGCCACCAGGTCCCGCCCTTCCAGCACGGCGAGCGCCGCTTCGCGCTGTCCGGGACGGAAGGCTCGGAGGCCGAACCGCGCGTGGAGCGCATCTTCCAGCGAGTGGCTGGGAGCCTCGGGTGTGGTGGTGGCGACGTCGGCGGGCACGAGGGAATCTAGTCTCCGCTCGCGCGGTCGGGGGGCGCGAACGCACGCACTCTGGATCCTCCCTCCGCTGGGAGAAGACTCGAGGCTCATGTCGGCGTTGACGGTGTCGCCGCGGACCGGTGCGTCAGCGCGGGGCCATCTCCGACAGTATAGCCATTGTTTGTATAACCATACTGGCTATATTGGAGCATGGCCCAGGACCGCGACCGCATCGAGCAGCTCCTGCCCCTCCCTAGCGCCACGCTCCACATCCTCCTCGCCCTGGTCGACCAGGAGCGGCACGGGTACGCCATCATCCAGGACGTGGAAGCGCGCACCGACGGCGAGCTGCGGCTCAGCGCCGGCACGCTGTACCGATCGATCGCCCGGATGGTCGAGCAGGGCGTGATCGCCGAAGTGGTCCGGCGGCCCGCCGCCCGAGACGACCATGAGCGCCGCCGCTACTATCGCATCACCCCGTTCGGCACCGCGGTGGCGCGCGCCGAGTTGGGGCGCCTCGCCCAGTTCGTGCGACTGGGCCTCGCGCGCGGGATTGCGCCGGAGCCCGCATGATCGGCTTCTACCGTGCACTCCTCCGCCTGTACCCATCGGGGTTCCGTGCCGAGTACCACGAAGAGCTCTGCGCCGTGTTTGCGGAACGGATCTCCGGGTACTCGGGACCGCTCCCACGAGTCGCGCTCGGCATTGTGGCTCTCGCGGACGTCGTCCCCAATGCGGTGGCGGCCCACTGGGACATTGTCCGTCAGGACCTGCGCTACGCCGTCCGGGCCGTCGGGCGCACACCGGGGTTCGCGCTCACCGTCGTGCTGCTCGTCGCGCTCGGGGTGGGCGCGAACACCGCCGCGTTCTCGCTCGCCGACTTCGTGTTCCTGCGGCCCCTGCCATATCCCGAGGCGAACCGGCTGGTGAAGCTCTGGCAGAGCAGCGCCGGATTCGGGCGGATCGAGCTGTCGCCCGCCAACTATCGCGACTGGAAAGCGCGGGCGCGGTCGGTCGAGTCGATGGGCGCCTACACCCGCCGCGCGATGAACCTCGTGGGCACGGCGGAGCCGCGCCGGCTCGAGACCGCGGCGATGACACCGGAGCTCCTGGGGATGCTGGGTGTGCCCGCCCTGGCCGGCCGGGTCTTCTCCCCGGCAGACTCGACCGGCGAACGCGTCGTGGTGCTGAGCCACGCGCTCTGGCAGACGCAGTTCGGCGGCGATCCGGGGACGCTCAACGCGGTCGTCCGGCTCGATGGTGCGCCGTTCATCGTGATTGGCGTGATGCCTCCGACTTTTCACTTCCCGGATCGTGAGGCGGAGGCGTGGACGCCGCTGTTCCTTCGCGAGGCGGACTTCCTCGACCGCAACGACAACTATCTCGAGGTCATCGCCCGCCTTCGAGATGGCGGAAGCCTGGAGGAGGCCCAGGCCGACTTCGCGGGCATCACGGCCGTGCTCGAGCAGGAATTCCCCAAGGAGAACAAGGAAACGCGGGCGCTGGTCCTCGGGCTTCGCGACGAGCTCTCCACCCGCGCCCGCCTGCTGGTCTTCGCGCTGTGCGGTGGCGCGTTGTGCATCCTGCTCCTCGCCTGCGCCAATCTGGCCAGTCTCTTCCTGGCCCGGGCGATGCACCGGGCGCGAGAGCTGGCGGTGCGGGCCGCGCTGGGCGCCGGCCGCGAGCGGCTGGTCAGGCAGCTCGCCACCGAGAGCCTCGGCCTCGCCGTGATGGGAGGAATAGTTGGGGTCGCGGTCGCGCTGGCCGGCGTGCCGCTGCTCGCGCGGCTGGTGCCGGCCACGCTTCCGACCGCGGCGGAGCCGACCGTCGATCTGCGCGTGTTGATCGCCGCGGTCGTGCTCGTGGTGCTCACGGGCCTCGGCTTTGGAGTGGGCCCAGCGGTCGGAGCCCGGCGGATCTCCTCGTTCGACGCCCTGCGTGAGGGCGCGCGCACCGGCGGCGCCCGCACCCAGCGGCTCCGCGCCAGTCTGGTCGTCATCGAGGTGGCCGCGTCGGTGGTGCTGCTCATCTCGTCGGGCCTGCTGCTTCGCGCGGTCATGCGCATTCAGTCTACGGAGCCGGGATTCCGGCCGGAGGGCGTGCTGACGCTGCGGACCACGCTTCCGGCGTCGAAGTACGCCATCACGGCGCGGCGAGACCGCTTTTACGATCGGGTTCTGGAGGAGGTCCGCGCGCTCCCTGGCGTCGCGGGCGCGGCGTACACCACCGGACTGCCGATGAGCATGCGCGGTGGGATCTGGCCGGTGGCCTTGCCGGGCGAGGAGGCGATCGTCACCAACGCCGCGAACAGCTCTAGTGTGCGGTTCGTGACGCCGCAATTGTTCGAGACCCTCGGCATTCCGCTGCGCGACGGCCGCGACGTGGCGAAGTCGGACACCCGCGACGCGCCCTGGGTGGTCGTCGTCAGCGAATCCTTCGTGCAGCGCTACTGGCCCGGCGAACGGGCCATCGGCAGACGGTTCAGCGTGGGGTTCGGTGAACGCACGATCGTGGGGGTGGTCGGCGACGTTCGCGTGCGCGGCCTGGAGCAGCCGAGCGAGCCGCAGGTGTACCTCCCCGCAAGCCAGATGGCGGACAGCTCGTTCATCAACTACCCGCCGAAGGAGCTCGTCGTCCGGTCCGCGTCGGACCCCTCCACGCTGCTCCCCGCCATCCGCCGGATCGTCCGGGTCGCGGATCCGGAGCAGCCGATCTCGAACGTCCGGACCATGTCGGAGGTCCTCGACGACGAGACGGTGTCCCGCGTGACGCAGCTGCGGGTGCTCGGCGTCCTGTGCGCCATCGCGCTGCTGATCGCCGGGGTCGGGATCCATGGGCTGCTGACGTTCACCGTGGCGCAGCGAGCGCAGGAAATCGGCATCCGCCGTGCACTAGGCGAACAGGCCGGCAGCGTCGTCCGCCGGGTGCTTCGCGAGGGGTTCGTCCTGGCGCTGGCCGGCGTGGGGGTTGGGGTCTGGCTCGCCTACCTCTCGGCGGAGGCGATGGCTGCCCTGCTCGCCGGCATCCGGCCGGCCGACCCCGCCACCATCGCGTCCGCGGCGGTGCTCTGCCTGGCCACGGCTGCTGTCGGGTGCCTCCGTCCCGCCATCCATGCGGCACGGGTCGATCCGATGACGGCGCTGCGGCGGGAATAGTCGCCGCTCGGGAGCAAGCACCTCGCCAATCGCGCGGGCTCCAGTGGTGCTGGTCGTGGTGGTCGGCCATATTGCAAGGCAGCTGACGACGCTGTTCCGCGTCTCCCCGCACATCTTATCCGGCACGATCACCCGTACCGCACGGTCCCCCCAGACCGGGACGAGCCCATGGCAGTCCAGGAACAGAGACCGCTGTTCATCTTCGGCTGTCCGCGTTCGGGCACGTCGCTGCTGACCCGGATGCTGCATGCGCATCCCAACATCGCGATCCCGTACGAGTCGCACCTGTACAATCGAGTGTATCCCATCGTGCACCGGTCGAACGACCTGACGGATCCACGCACGCGTGCCAGGTTGGTCGAGGAGATCCTGCAGACCGATTATCTCAAGCAGTGGGACCCACCACCCTCCCTGCAGGAAACGCTCGCGGCCGTCACCAGGCCCGACTTTCATGGCATCGTGGACGGCCTGATGCGCGCCTGGACTGCCGGCCAGGGCAAGTCGCGCTGGGGTGAGAAGACCCCCCAGCATACCCTATGGTGGCGCACCATCCTCGAGGGGTTCCCCGACCTCCAGGCCATCCACCTGGTGCGGGATGGGCGCGACGTCGCGCTATCCTATCGGAACGCGCATTTCGGCCCCAAGCACGTCTATCATCTTGCCCGGCGGTGGGTGAAGTATCTGGCGGCCGCGGAGGACGCGCAGGCGGCGCTGGGCGAACGCGCGTTCCTCACGGTTCGTTATGAAGATCTCCTGGGAGAGCCGGAGGCGGAGCTGAAGCGCATCTGCGCTTTCCTCGGCGAAGCGTATCGTCCCGAAATGTTGACCTTCCACCAGGGCCAGGTCGCGTACCCGACGGATCGACGCAACGCGGAGAACCTGCGCCGGCCCGTCCTCACGAACAACACGCAGAAGTGGCGCACGCAGATGAGTGCCCGCGACCTCCGCATCTTCGAGGCGCTCGCCGGCGAGTCCCTGGAGCGGTACGGCTACGCCAGGGCGGTCCGACAGCCGCGCCTCTCGGCCTGGGAGGCGATATACTGCCGGTACCTCGAGGATCCTCCCCGTCGCGCCCTCGCCATGCTCACCAACCATCAAGGTCAGCGGCTGGCCCTCGAGAAGATGCGACTGTATC
>JACCSZ010000060.1 GCA_013812695.1 Gemmatimonadales bacterium
TGGTCATCATCGACGAGAGTCATCACTACCGAAACCCGCGCACCCGACGTTACCTGCACCTCGCACCGTGGCTGCTCGGCCGGCCGGTGCTGCTGCTCAGCGCGACGCCGATCGTCAACCGTATGGATGACCTCGCGCACCAGCTCCTCCTCGGCATACGCGACGACGCATTGTTGGCCGACGGTGTCGTGTCGATGCGCGCGGCGCTCGCCTCGGGAGCGGGCGCCGCCGCGCTGGGCCGGCTGGTGGTCGAGGATACGATGGACGCGGGACCGCGCCCGATCCGCAGGAGCGCGGTGAGCATGCCCAGTGGGGACGAAAACGTGTCCGTCCGTCGGGTACTTGGGCAGCTCGTGGGTCTGCGCCTTTCCAGCCACCCGCCGACCGCTGCGCTGGTGCGCGGCGTGCTGCAGCGCGCGCTGGCCTCGAGCCCGGCGGCGCTGGCCGGCGCGCTCCGGCGTTACCGAGGTCTGCTGCTCCACGCGCAGGATGCCCAGCGTGCCGGGCGCGCGCTCACCCGGGCCGAGCTGCGGGAGTTCGCGGGAGAGCTCGACGACCAGCTCGTGCTGTGGCAGCTGTACGATGACGGAGGTGGCGTCGTCGACTTGGCGCTCGAGGACCTGGAGTCGCTCGGTGCGTTGCTTGCCGATGCAACGTCCGCGGCCGCGGGGGAGGATCCCAAGGCCGACCGCCTCCGCCGGCTCCTCGCCGACGACCTGCCGACCGTCGTGTTCGTCACCCGCCGCGACACGGTACGTCACCTGCGGGAGCGGCTGGGCCCCCCGCCGGTCGCCTGGTGTACCGGCGAGCGCGCCGGACTGGGCCACGCGCCAGCGCCAAGGGCCGCCGTGCTCGGGTGGTTTGCGGACGAAGGGCACGACTCCTTGGCGAGGTGCCTGGTCGTGACCGACGTCGCCGCCGAGGGTCTCGATCTCAGGCGCGCCGCGCGCGTGGTGCACTACGACCTGCCGTGGACGCCGATGCGGCTCGAGCAGCGGGAGGGCCGGGCCGTGCGGCTGGGATCGACGCGCGCGCACGTCGAGGTGGTGCGCTTCGCCCCACCACCCGCGCTCGACTCGGCGCTCAGACTAGGCGAGCACCTCGCGAGGAAGGCCGGCCTGCCCGGTCGTGCCGGCCTGGGTGCCGACGGCGTGCAGCTCTGGCGGTGGCGCTCGGTACTGGCCGACCGGCTAGGCCGGGGACATGCCGTCGCCGGCACCGCGATCGTGCGCCTGGCTTCCGCCGGCAGCGCGGCGATGAGCACGCCCGGGCTGCTGGCGGGGTTCGAGTTGCTGGCAGGGCATCACGGCAGGCTGGAGATGCTGGCCAGCGCCGTGGGCTGGCTCGACACCGCCGGTCAATGGACCGAGGAGGAAAGCATCGTGACCGCTGCCTTGCTCGGGGCGGCAGGGAGCAACCTGCGGGTCGACGCTCCGGCGGCGGATGTACGTGCGGCGCTCGACCGCCTTGCCGCGCCGATCCACATCCGGCTCGCGCTTGCCGGGTCACGGCGGTGGGCCGCGGGCGACCCGGATTCCGCTGCGCGCCGGCTCGCAGGGAGGCTGAGCGAATGGGTACGCGCCGCGGCCCGGCAGCGGGATGCCGCCGCGCTGGCGCGGCTCGAGCGCGCGTTGGCTTTCGTGGCCGGGGGCCATACGGCCGGCGAGGCGATGCTCGTGCGGCGACTGGTGGAAGCCTCGCCGGGGGACGTCGCCCGCACACTCGCCGGCGCACCGGCGCCGACACCCAGGTGGGACGCGGTGGAGGTCCGGGTGACGGGGCTGGTGCTATTCGAGCGGTAGGTGTCGGTGGACGGCGATGGCGTCGAACGCGAAAATGGCCAGGCACTATGCGCCGGACGCGGGCGGGTGCGGACCGGGCTACGTTTCCGCCCATGACCCCGGTGCGCACCGTTCTGTTCGACCTCGACGGCACCCTGATCGACTCGGTCCGTCTCATCCTCGACAGCTATCACCACACCCTCGCCGCGCACGGGCTGACGCCGCGCACGGATGAGCACTGGCTCCGCGGCGTCGGCACGCCGCTCTCGGTGCAGCTCGCCGAGTGGGGACACGATCCCGCGGCGTTAAACGCGATGATCGCCACGTATCGCGAGTACAACCTGGCCAACCACGACCAGATGGTGACCGTCTATCCGGGCGTCGTGGCCGCGGTCGAGGCGCTGCGCGCGGCCGGCCTCGGGACCGGCCTGGTGACGAGCAAGAACCGGCACGGCGCGCTCCGCGGGCTGACGCTCGTCAAGCTCGAGCGCATGATGGACGTGCTGGTCTGCGCCGACGAGGTGACCAACCCCAAGCCGCACCCCGAGCCGGTCGAAAAGGCCCTGGCGCTGCTGGGCGCCGACCCCCGAGCCACGGTCTACGTCGGCGACAGCATCCACGACATGGTGTCGGGCCGTGCCGCCGGGGTTCGGACGGCGGCGGCGCTGTGGGGACCGTTTGCTCGGGAGCATCTGGAGGACGCGACTCCAGACTACTGGCTGGAGACCCCGGGGGATCTGCTGGGGTTTATTCCGTCGGGCGAGTCATCCTGAGCGGAGCGAAGGAGGCATGAGTCGGGTGATGGCTCCTTCGCTTCGCTCAGGCTGGCTCGCGCCGGGTGACCCGTGTGACGGCATCACGGAAACACAGAAATAGCGGAGCCCGCGTCCGGCTACCACTTTCCACTCCTACC
Source organism: Gemmatimonadales bacterium (assembly GCA_013812695.1). Lineage (GTDB taxonomy): Bacteria > Gemmatimonadota > Gemmatimonadetes > Gemmatimonadales > GWC2-71-9 > CAVVWJ01. The sequence continues at coordinate 2,695 of JACCSZ010000060.1, forward strand.
CGTCGAGCATCTCCCGCGTCCGGTGGGTGAGCTGCTCGACGGTGAACGGCTTCTCCATGAAGCCGGTGGCCGGAGGCATCACGCCGTCCACCGTCACCGCCCGCTCGCTGTACCCCGACATGTAGAGCACCTTGAGCGCCGGCTGCCGGGAGCGCAGGCGCTCGACCAACTCGCGCCCGCCCATCTCCGGCATCACCAGGTCGGTCACGACGAGATCGATTCGCCGGTCGCCCGCCTCGACGATGCGGAGCGCTTCCGCCCCATGGCGGGCCTCGACGACCGTGTATCCGTGCCACTCGAGCAGCCGCCGCGCCGAGTCGCGGACCGCCGCCTCGTCCTCGACCAGCAGGAGCGTCTCCGTGCCTCGGGGCAGGCCCCGGCGGTCGGTCTCGCCGGTGTCCGCCACATCGGAGCCCTCGTGACGCGGCAGGAAGATCGTGAACCTGGCGCCCCGCCCGAGCGCGCTCTCCACGGCAATGTGTCCGCCGCTCTGCTCCACGACCCCGAATACAGTCGAGAGTCCGAGCCCGGCGCCCTTGCCCGCCGCGTTGGTGGTGAAGAACGGCTCGAAGATCCGCGCCTGGGTCGCGACATCCATCCCGACGCCGGTATCGCCGACCGACAGGGTGACGTACGGGCCGAACCGGATGCCGTCGCCGCGCGCGTCGTCCACGGTCTCGATGTCCAGGTTGGCGGTAGCGATCGTGAGCCGCCCGCCCCCCGGCATCGCGTCGCGCGCGTTCACGACCAGATTGACGAGCACCTGCTCGAGCTGGCCGGGATCGGCGAGCACGCAGCCGAGCCCCGGATCGAGTTCGGTCTCGAGCGACACGTCGGCGCCGAGCAGGCGGCGAAACATCACCTCGAGCTCGGCGACCGAGCGGTTGAGCGAGAGGATGCGCGGCTGCAGCACCTGGCGCCGGCTGAACGCGAGCAGTTGCCGGGTGAGCGCCGCCGCGCGCTCGCCGGCATGGCGGATCTGCTCGACGTCCGCCCGGATCGGATCGCCATGGCGTAGCTCCTGGAGCACCAGATCGCCGTAGCTCAGAATGGCGGTGAGCAGGTTGTTGAAGTCGTGCGCGATCCCGCCGGCGAGCCGGCCCACCGCTTCCATCTTCTGTGCGTGTCGAAGCTGCTCTTCGCTCCGGCGAAGCGCCATCTGGGCGGCCCGCTGATCGGTGATGTCCTGATGGACGAGGATGGCGCCGAGGATCTTGCCGTCGAGACTCCGGAGCGGCACGGCGGAATTGAGGATCGTCTTCTGTGCCCCGTCGAAGCTCTCGATCTGGACGACCTCGTTGAGCGAGGTCTCGCCTTTCCGGATGGCCCGCGCGGCCGCCCATTCTTCAGCCGCGATCGGCTCGCCCGAGTCCGCCCACCACCCCTTGTACTCACCTAAGCCCTCGAGTCCCGTGTAGCGGGCGCCGCCCCAGATGGCTCGTCCTTCCGGATTCCCGAACATGATCCGCCCGTCGCGCTCGAGCACCCAGACGCCCACGGGCAGCGTCTCGAGCACCTGCTCGAGCAGCCGGCTCTGTCCCTGGGCCAGCAGCTCGGCTCGCATGCGCTCGGTCGCGTCCACCACCGCGCCCACCATGCGGACGGCGTCGCCGGCCTCGTCGCGGACGATGGCCGCGCGGTCTCGCACGTGCGCGTAGCCACCGTCCGCCCGGCGGAAGCGATAGCCATCGCCCCACACGGCCGAGCCCCCGGCGATCGCCGCGTGGATGCCGGTCACCACGCGCTCGCGGTCGTCGCCGTGAAGCCGCTCGTACCACCAGGCCGCCAACAGCCCTGGTGCCGTCCGGTGGTAGCCGAAGGGACCCTCCGGGCTCTCCTCCCAGGCGATCCGATCGGTCAGGAGATCCCAGTCCCACACCGCGTCGATGGTCGCCGCGGAGGCCAGACGGTAGCGATCTTCGGAGGCCCGGAGATCGAGCTCGCCGCGCCGCCGCTCGGTGATGTCCTGGAGCGCCACGTGATATCGTGGGACTTCGTCCTCACCACCGGGCAGCGAGGTGACGGTCGCCACGACCCACACCGGCTCCTCGCCAGCCCTGACCATCCGCTTCTCGGACTGGTAACTGGTGCACTCACCCGCCTGGAGGAGTCGAATGGCCTCCACGTCGGAGCTTCGGTCGGCGGGGTGCGTCGACGCCTCGGCCGGACAGCCGGCGAGCGCCTCGGGGACCGTGCCCAGCAGGTCCGCCATGGCGCGATTGACGCGAAGCCAGCAGCCATCCGAAAGCATGAGGCCCATCGGGAGCGCGGACGCGTCGAACACGGCGTCGACCGGTTCGCCGCGGGACCGGAGCTCGAGCTCGGTCACGACCGACGCGGCGAGGTCCTCCAGGAGAGCCACGTCCCGCGGCGACCAGATCCTCGGGAGCGCGTCGATCACCGCGAGCGCCCCGACCGTCCGCCCGTCGTGCAAGGTCAGCGGCACTCCGGCATATCCGATCCAGCCCAACTCCCGGATGGAGGGGCTGGCACGAAGGAGCGGGTGGCGGCGGGCGTCCTCGACGATCAGCGGGGCGCGGGACGCGACGACGTGCCGGCAGAACGAGCGGGAGAGCGGCATGCTCCGGCTGCTGGCCCATGGCTCGGCCAGCCCAACGGCGCTCCTGACGAAAGCGCGGTCGGGCCCGGTCAGCGTGACCAAGGCTACGGGCGCGCCAAGCAGCCGAGCCGCCAGCCGCGTCAGGCGGTCGAAGGCGTCTTCGGCAGGACTGTCACGCAGCCGTGCGGCGTGCACCATGGTCATGGGGTGGAGGTCCGGGG
>JACCSZ010000061.1 GCA_013812695.1 Gemmatimonadales bacterium
GTCGCGCGGGCGAGCATCATGTTGGCCACGTTGGTCGAGGCGATGAGCAGGACAAAGCCGACCGCGCCAAGCAGGACGAGGAGTGTGGGCCTGACCTCCTGCACCAGCGATGCCTGCAGCGCCTCCACGGAGATGCTCCAGCCCTGATTGGAGGCCGGATGCTCGCGCCCGAGGCTGGCGGCGAGCGCACCCAGCGTCGCGTGGGCGGCAGGTCGGGCTACGCCGGGCACCAGCCGGCCGACCACATAGTACGCGTGCAGCCCGCGGTTCTCCAGGATGTCCGCGGCATCGTGCGATACCGGGACCCACACGTTGGCCTGCTCCGGCAATCGGAATCCGGCCGCGGCCACGCCGATCACCGTCATCGGTTTCCCGTCCACTCGGAGCACCCGGCCGACGACGTCGGTAGCTCCGCCGAAGCGGCCTTGCCAGACCTCGTGACTGATGACCACGACCGCGTCCCTGCCAGGGCGATCCTCATCGCCCGCGAAGGTGCGACCCAGCGCCGGCTCCCGCCCGAGAACCCGGAAAAAATCCGCGCTCACCAGCGCGCCGGAGATCCGTTCGGGCCCGGTCAGCCCGGCGACATTGAACTGTTGCTCGCGGAACAGCGCCATCGTGCGGAACACGCCGCCCTGCGCCCGCCAGTCCGTGAAGTTCGGAAACGAGACCGAGTTGAGGCTTCCGTCGGGGCGGATTTCCCTGACCAGCACCAAGCTTGCCGGGTCCGCGTAGGGCAGCGGCCGCAGTAGCACGGCGTTCACCACGCTGAAGATGGCGGTGTTGGCGCCGATCCCCAGCGCGAGCGTCAGAACCGCGATCGCGGTGAACCCGCGCGACCGCGCCAGCTGCCGGACGGCGTAGCGGATGTCGCGCCAGACGGTGTCGATCATTCGGCCCTCAAGGATGTCATCGGGTCCACCCGCACCGCACGCCGGGCCGGCAGGTAGCTGGCCGCGAGTGCGATCCCGCCGAGCAGAGCCGCGACGCTCAGATAGGTGACCGGATCCCGCGCGCTCACCCCGTAGAGCTGGCTGGTGAGCACCCGGCCCAGCAGCCACGCGCCACCGAGGCCGAGCGCAAGGCCGACGGCCACCAGTCGCATGCCTTGGCCCACCACCAGCCCGAGCACCTCGCGGGACCCGGCGCCGAGCGCCATGCGGATGCCGATCTCGTGGCGGCGCTGGCTCGTGGCATAGGCCATCACGCCGTAAATTCCGATGACCGACAGCACGAGGGCGATCCCCGCGAACAGCGTCAGCAGCAGCAGCGAGAACCGCCGCTCTGCGCCGGCATCGGCGAGGATGCGGGTCATCGGCATGATGCCGAAGATTGGTTGCTCGGGATCGACGCCGCGGATCGCCTTCATGGCGGCCGGGGCGAGCGCCTCGGGCCGGCCCTCCGTCCGGATCACGACGGCCATCTGCTGGCCGGTGAACCGCCGGGCCGACACGAAAATCTCCTCGCGCGCCGGCAGGTCCAGCCGGAGCTGCCGGACGTCGCCCACCACGCCGACGATGTTCGCGAGCGGACCGTCCGGCCCGAACAGCCGGATCTGGCGTCCCACCGGATTCTCGTTGGGCCAATACTTGGCGACCATCGTCCGGTTGATCACCGCTTCGGCGGGGGCGGTGGAGTCCCGCTCGCCGCCGACGGTGCGGCCACGGAGCATGGGAATTTCCATCGTCTCGAAGTAATTCGGCGTGACGCTCCGGAACTCGGCACTCCGCGGGGGCTCGTCGGGGGCCAGCGGGCGATCCACGATTTCGAAGCCGGCGTCGCTCTGCCCCTTGAGCGGCAGCTGCGAGGCGAGCGCCGCCTGCCGGACGCCCGGCACCGCCTCCACCGCGGCGACCGCGCGGTCGTAGAACGCGAGCCGCTGCTCTGGCGTGAAGTAGCGGCCCTTTTCCGGCTCGTTCGGCCAGGGGAGCCACACCTGAAGCGTCAGCAGCGCCTCCGGGTTGAAGCCCGGCTCGACCTGGATCAGCCGCTCGAAGCTTCGGAGCAGGAGCCCCGCGCCGGCCAGCAGCACCAGGGCGAGGGCCACCTCGAGCACCACGAGTCCGCTACGGATCCGGCTCCGCCGGGCGCCCTCACTCATCCCTTTGCCGGTGTCCCTGAGCACGCTCTGAAGGTCGGCGCGGGACGCCTGGAGCGCGGGCAGCAGCCCGAACCCGACGCCGGTCAGCACGATGAGGCCCGCGGTGAAAGCCAGCACGGACCGGTCGAGCCCGATCTCCCGGGCGCGCGGCAGGTACAGCATCGCCATGTCGCTGAGCGCGCTCGTGCCCCACACCGCCAGCAGGAGACCGAGCGCGCCGCCCAGCGTGGCGAGCACGAGGCTCTCCGTCAGCAACTGGCGCACGATGCTCCGGCGACTACCGCCGATCGCCGTCCGGATGGCGATCTCGCGCCCACGGGTAGTCGCGCGCGCGAGCAGGAGATTGGCCACGTTGGCGCACGCGATGAGCAGCACGCATCCCACCGCGCCCAGCAGGATGAGGAGCGCCGGCCGCACTTTTCCGACCATGCGCTCCGCCAGCGGGACGGCGTCGACCCGCCAGCCCGCCGCCCGCGAGTAGGCCTCGGGGTACTGCGCGTACCACCGCTCCCGGAGCCCGTCGAGTGACCGCTGCGCCTCGGCGAGCGTGCGGCCCGGCGCGAGGCGGGCCACCGCGGCGAGCACCCGGAAGTCCCGGTTGTTCAGGAAATTGGGATCGGGGCTGGTGACGTCGATCGGGACCCAGAGCTCGAGCGGGGTCGCGGCGTTGTCGATCGGATGCCGGAAGCCCGGCGGCATGACGCCGATGATGGTGATCGGGTCGTCGTCCAGCCTCACCTTCGTGCCGATCGCCGCCGGATTTCCGCCGAAGCTCCGTTGCCAAAGCTCGTGCGAGATCAGCGCGACGTACCCGACGTGGCCGTCGGTGTCCTCGAGGGTGAAGTCGCGGCCCAGTGCCGGCGGCACGGCGAGGACGCGGAAGAAGTTCGGCGAGACCCCCGCGCCCGCGATCCGTACCGGCTCGCCACTCCCCGTCAGGTTGATGTTGATCGGCCAGGCCCCGGCCACATCCGCGAAGGCGTTGACCTCGCGCTGGTAGTCATTGAGCTCGGGGGCCGATACCGGGAGGTTGGTCACCCCCCGCGCGCTCAACCCCGACGTCAGCGATACCAGGCGGTCCGGCTCCCCGTACGCCAGCGGCCGGAGCAGCACGGCGTTGACCACGCTGAAAATCGCGGTGTTGGCCCCGATGCCGAGCCCCAGCGTGAGCACGGCGACCGCCGTGAAGGCGGGGCTCCGCCCCAGCCCGCGAAGCGCGAAACGGACATCGCGCCAGAACGCGTCCATCATGCCACCTCCCGATCCACGGACGCCGCCGGCACCACGCGGCCGTCATACAGGTACACCGACCGCTGCGCCTCGCGGAGGTACCGCGGGTCGTGGGTGACGACCACGATCGTGGCGCCCCCCTCGTGCAGCTCGCGCAGCAGCGTCATGACGGCGGAGCCGCTGGCGGAATCGAGATTGCCGGTCGGCTCGTCGGCCAGGAGCACGAGCGGCTTGCCCGCCACCGCCCGCGCAACTGCCACGCGCTGCTGCTGCCCGCCGGACAGTTGCGCCGGATAGTGCTGCAGCCGATGCAGCATCCCCACGCGCTCCAGCGCCTCGTGCGCCGCGCCCCGGCGCTCCGCCGCCGGCATGCCCCGGTAGCGGAGCCGCAGCTCGACGTTCTCGAACACCGTGAGATCGCCGATGAGGTTGAAGGCCTGGAAGATGAACCCGATGGCCCGGGCCCGGACCCGCGCCCGCTGCGACGGCGAGAGCGTCGAGACCGGCTCGCCCGCGAGCACGTAGCTGCCCTCGCTGGGCGAGTCCAGCAGCCCGAGCAGCGAGAGCAGCGACGTCTTGCCGCAGCCGGACGGCCCGCACACCGCCACGTACTGGCCTGCCCGGATATCGAGATCGACGCCCGACAGCGCGTGGGTCTCGACCTCCTCGGTATGGAAGACCTTGGAGATGCCGGTGAGTCGGATCAGCGGGTCGATGGCGAGGGCCATGACCTACTCCGCCCTCAGCGCCACGGCGGGATCCACGCGAGCCGCCCGCCGGGCCGGCAGCACCGCCGCCGAGAGCGCTACCAGCGAGAGCACCACGATGCCGGCCGCCAGCGTCGGCGGGTCGGTGGGGCTCACCTGGTAAAGCAGGTTGCCGAGGAATCGAGACAGCAGGAGCGCGCCGGCGAGCCCAAGTGCCAGCCCCGCGGCGGTGAGCGCCGCCGCGTGGCCCACGACCAGCCGGAGCACCCGGCCCTGGCCCGCGCCCAGCGCCACCCGGATGCCGATCTCCTGCGTGCGCTGGGTGACGCCGTACGAGATGACGCCGTACACCCCGATCGCCGCGAGCAGCAGGGCGATCCCGCCGAACACCGTTAGCAGCATCGTGCTGAACCGGGACGACGCGAGCGAGGCGATCCGCCGATCGTCCATCGTCCCGATCGCGTACACGGGCAGCGAGCGGTCCACGCCCCACACCGCGTCGCGCATCGCGCCAGTCAGGGTGACCGGGTCACCCTGGGTCCGGACAGCGAGCGTCATCGTGCGATCGATCCAATGCCACGCCGCGGCGGGGGCCTGCGCCATCGGGAGATAGAACTCCGGCGGAGGCGCCTCGCCTATCCCGCGGGCCCGCACGTCCGCCACGACACCGACCACGACCTTCCAGCTGGGGGAGCCATCTGGACCCGGCTCGCAGCACGCGACCCGCTTGCCGATGGGGTCCTCACCAGGCCACGCCTGCCGGGCGAGCGTCTCGTTGATCACCATCACCAGCGGTGCGCCGGCGCGATCCTCCGCTGTGAAGGCCCGCCCTCGGAGGAGCCGGATGCCCATCGTTTGGAAATACCCCGGCGTCACCAGGCGCAGGTCGGCCTGAATGCTGGACGCGAGATCGAAGGAGCGACCTTCCGGAATCAGGCCGTTGCTGCTCCCGTCCTCGAACGGCGCCGACGACACGAGCCCCGCCGCCGTCACGCCCGGCGCCTGCTCCAGCCGCTCGGCGATGCGGGCAAAGGACTGCTCGCTACGCTCGGGCGTGTCGTAGCCGATGGCCGGCAGCGAAACCCGGGCGACGAGCACACCCCGCGGGTCGAAGCCCGCGTGCACGTCGTCGAGCGCGACGGCGCTCCGTATCAGCAGCCCGGCGCCGGTGAGCAACACCAGCGCGAGGGCGATCTCCCCCACCACCAGCGCGCTCCGGAGCCGGTCGCGTCGGCCGGCGGTTGCCGAGCGCCCGCCCTCCTTAAGCGAATCCTGCGGGAGCTGGGCTGCCATGCGTGTGGCGGGCGCGAGCCCGAAAATCAATCCCGAGAGCAGAGTGAGCAAGAACACGAACCCGAGCACCGGGGCATCCACCCGCGCAAGCGCCAGCCGCGGCACGTCTTCCGGCCCGATCGCCACCAGGCCCGCCACCCCCCAGTACGCCGCGAGCACGCCGAGCGCTCCACCCGCCGCCGCCAGGACCAAGGTTTCCGCGAGCGCGTGTCGGAGGAGGTGACCGCGGCCCGCGCCGATCGCCGCACGGATGGCGGTTTCCCGAGCGCGCGCGGTCGCGCGGGCCAGGAGCAGGTTGGCGATGTTCGCGCAGGCGATGAGCAGGACGAAGCCGACTGCGCCGAGCAGGATGAAGAGCCGGGGGCGGTAGTCGCGTACCAGCTCCTCGTGCAGCCGGGTAGCGGCGAGCTCGCGCTCGGCGTTGTCCTCGGGAAAGGTTTCGCGGAGACTGCGCGCGAGCCGGTCGAGCTCAGGCTGAACCTGCGCCAGCGCGACGCCCGGCCTCAGCCGCCCGAGCACGAGCAGGTAGTGCTCATCGTGCTCCGCGAGCCGCTCCGGGGTGAACGCGACCGGCACCCACAGCTCCTCGCCGTACACGGTGTAGTCGAGCGCCCTGGGCATCACGCCGATCACTCGCCGGGGCGCGCCGTCGATGCGGATGTCGCGGCCAACGATCGCGGGGTCCGCGCCGAACCGCCGCCGCCAGAGTCCGTCGCTCAGTACCACCACTCCATCGCTGCCAGGCCGGTCCTCCTCCGGAAGGAACGACCGGCCGAGCGCCGGCGCCACGCCGAGCATGGTGAAGAAATCGGCGCCGACGCGTGCCCCGGTCACATTCTCCGGCAGGTCGGCCCCCGCCAGGTTGACGCTCGCCGCCTGCATCGGGACGAGGTGCTGGAACAGTCCGCCCTCCCGCTTGATGTCCGCCCAGTTCCCGGCGGACATCGAGCCTGGGCTGCCCCGCCAGACCTCACGAACCAGGAGAACGCCGTCGGGATCGGCGAACGGCAGCGGGCGGAACAGCACCGCGTAGACCACGCTGAAGACCGCGGTCGCGGCGCCGATGCAGAGCGCGAGCGTGCCTACCACCGCGCCGACCAGCGTGGGGCTCCGCCGGAGGGAGCGGACGGCATAGCGCAAGCTGGTGAGCATCGTCATTCCTCTCGCAGCGCCGAGACCGGATCGGCGTGTGCCGCACGCCGGGCGGGCAGGTAGCTCGCGAGCAGCGCCACAGCGGCCAGGAAGGCGGCTACGGCTCCATAGGTGACGGGATCGGTGCTGCCCACCCCGTACAGCAGCCCGCGAAGCACCCGGCTGGCGGCGGCCGCCCCGGCCAGCCCGAGCGCCAGTCCCGCCGCGACGGGCGCCATCCCCTGGCGGATTACGAGCCGCAGCACGTCGGCGCTGCGTGCGCCGAGCGCCACGCGGATGCCCAATTCGCGGGTCCGCTGCGCCACGCCATAGGCGATGACGCCGTAGATGCCGATTGCAGCGAGCATCAGCGCCGTTAGCGCGAACCCGCCCAGCAGCAGCGCGTTGACGCGCGGGCGGGCCATGGTGTCGGCCAGGCGATCGTGCATCGTCGCGACGCGGGAGAGGGCGAGGTTCGCGTCCACGGCCCCGACGGCGTGCTTCAGATCGGGGACCAACCGGAGGGGGTCGCCGCCGGTCCGCGCGGCGATGGTCAGCGATCGGCTCGAGACCTGGGCGAGCGGCAGATACATCTGAGGATGCGCGACGCCGGCGGGGCCTGCCTGGCGGACGTCGCCCACGACGCCGATGACCGTCCTCCACACCGACGAGCTGTCCGCCGGATCGCCGAGGGTGACCCGCGCGCCGATCGGGTTGCCATCGGGCCAGTAGCGACGGGCGAGGGATTGGCTGATCACCGCGACCGCCGCGGCGTCTCCCCGGTCGGACGGCTCGTAGACTCGCCCCCGTACGAGCGGGATGCCGAACGTCCGGAAGTAGTCGGGCGTCGTCCGGAACACCACGGCATCCTGCACCACCTCCGGCGGCGGAGGCTCGACGCCGGCGATGCTGAACGACCAGTAGGGTGGCCCGTCCCCCACCGGCACGTCCGACGTCAGGGCCGCGGAGCCGACACCCGGAACGGACCGGACCCGCGCGAGCAGCGCACCGGCAAAGGCGACCTGGCGCTCGGGGTCGTCGTATCTGGACCGGGGGAGCGTCACGCTCGCCGTGACGATCCCGCCCGTCGCGAAACCGGGGTTCACCCGTTGGAGCCGGTCGAAGCTCCGGACGAGCAGCGCCGCGCCCACCAGCAGCATGCAGGCGAGGGCCACCTCACCCAGCACGAGCGCGGCGCGGACGCGGCCGGCCGACCGGCCCCCGGCGAGGGCGCGGCCACCTTCGACCATTCCCGCGCGCGGATCAAGACGCAGCATCCGAAGCGCCGGCACGAGACCGGACAGCAGCCCCGTCGCGGTCGAGAGCCCCAGCGCAAACGCGAGCGCATTGCCGCTGACCTCGATCTCGTCCAGCCGCGGGATCGTTCCTGGCGCCAGCCACTGAAGCGCACCCACGGCCCAGACCGCAAGGCCAACCCCGAGGGCGCCGCCCACCAGCGCGAGCACGAGGCTTTCGGTGAGCAACTGGCGGACGATCCGCCGTCGCGAGGCGCCCAGGGCCGCCCGAATCATCGCGTCGCGCTCCCGTGAGACCACGCGCGCGAGCGTCAGGTTGGCCACGTTGGCGCAGGCGATCAGCAGCACCAGCCCAACCGCGCCCATGAAGACCAGCAGCGCCGGCCGGATTTCGCCGACGATCAGCTCCTGAAGCGGCACCAGATCGACGTTCCATCCGCTGTTGGTCGCCGGATACGCTCGTGCCAGGCGGCGGCCGATGGTGGTCATTTCCTCCTGCGCGCGTCCGAGCTCGGCGCCGCGTCCGAGCCGGCCGACGACCTGGAGGAAATCGTTTCGGCGACCGAGCGTGGTGTCGGTCACCAGCGGCGCGTAAATCTCCACCTCTTCGGGCAGCCCGAGACCGCGGGCACCCACCCCGACGATGGTGTGCGGCACGCCGCCGAGCACGATCTGCCGACCCACCGCATCCACCCGCCCGCCGAAACGCCGCTGCCAGAAGCCACGGCCCAGCACCGCGGTGCGCGCCGCGCCGCCGCGCTCCTCCTCGACCCGGAAGTCCCGGCCCACCGGCACCGGCCCGCCCAGGACCCGGAAATAGTCGGCCGTAATCAAGGCCCCGCGCACGACCTGGGGCTCGCCGTCGCCGGTCACGGTGAATTGGGTGTTGGCCCACGCGGCCATTCCGGCGAACGCCCTGGTCTCCCGGCGCCAATCGAGGAAGTCCGGCAGGGACGCCGACTCTCGCCCGATCGCGGCGTGGTAGCCCCAGACGCTCACGAGACGGTCCGACTCTGGAAACGCGAGCGGACGGAGCAGCACGCCGTCGACGACGCTGAAGATGGCGGTGTTGGCGCCGATGCCGAGCCCGAGCGTGAGGGTGGCGGCCAGCGCGAACGCGGGAGCCTTTCGCAGCGCGCGCACGGCATACCGGAGATCCTGCAGGAGCGTGTCCATCGACGTCACTCCGACCGGAGCGCGACCATCGGGTCGACGCGCGTGGCCCGCCGGGCCGGCAGGTAACTCGCCACCAGCCCGACGAACGAGAGGAGCGCGATGATGCCGGCGAACACGGCGGGATCCGTGGCGCTCACCTCGTACAGGAGGGCCCCAAGGACGCGGGTGAAGGCGAGTGCGCCCGCGAGGCCGATGATGATGCCCGCGGCGACGAGCCCGAGTCCCCGCCGGAGCACACCCCGCAGCACCGCCTCCCGGGTCTCGCCGAGCGCCAGCCGGATCCCCAGCTCGCGGGTGCGCTGCACGACGGAGTTGGCCATGACGCCGTAGAGTCCGACGGCGGTGAGCACCAGGGCGAGCCCCGCGAAGCCCGCGAGCAGCGTCATGCTGAACCGCCGTCGCGCGAGGGAGTCGCCGAGGTAGGCGTCGAGCGGCTTGACGTCCGCGACCGCGAGCTCGGGGTCGAGCGCGTGCACTCTGGCGGTGACCGCCGCGGCCACGTGCTCGGGGTCGCCCGATGTGCGTACGACCAGGCTCATGGCGTTCCAGGGGAACTGCGGTATCGCCCAGTAGAGCGTTGGATTGGACAGGGAATCGACGCCGGTGTGCTTCACGTCGCCCACCACGCCTACGATGGTCCCGACCAACGTGTCGGTCCACTCCATGCCGACTCGCTGACCCAAGGGCGCCACGCCCGGGAGATACCGGCGCACGAACGCCTCGCTCACGACTACTGCCCGAGGCTGACGCGGCCCGTCCGTCGGCGTGAGCAGGCGTCCGTCTTTGAGCGGGATACCCATGGCCTGGAAGTACCCAGGCTCCACGGCGCTGATATCGGCGGGCAGGTCTTCACCCGGGGCGGGAAGCGGGCGGCCCGCGATATAGACCCCGGTGCCCGACCGCAGCCCCGAGAGCGGAAGCCAGTTGATCGCGCCCGCGGCGCGGACCCCTGGAAGCGCGCGCACCTCGGACATCAACGCGCCGAAGAACGCGGCCTGCGCCGCTGGGTCCTCGTAGCGGGCTTCGGGCAGCGTGATCCGCGCCGTGAGGACCCGGTCGGGGTCGAAACCCAGCTCCACCTGCTCGAGGCGCGCGAAGCTCTTGAGGAGGAGCCCGGCACCCACGAGCAGGACGAGCGACAGCGCAACCTGCGCGGCCACCAGCCCGGCCCGGGTCCGGGCGCCGCCGCCCGAGGCTCCGCGCCCGCCCTGCTTCAGCGACTCGTGCAGGTCGATACGCCCGGCGTGCAGGGCTGGCACGAGCCCGAAGAGGATGCCGGCCGTGGCGGCGAGCACCAGGGTGAACGCCAGCGTGGCGAAGTCCACCTGGATGCCGCTCAGCCGCGGAATGGTCGCCGCCGCGCGCGCCGCGAGCGCATCGGTGAGCCAGAGGGCGAGCAGCACGCCGCCGAGTCCTCCGGCCGCTGCCAGGAGCAGGCTCTCGGCCAGGAACTGGCGTATCACCCGTGACCGGCTCGCGCCGAGCGCCGCACGAACGGCGATCTCGCGGCGGCGGGACGCGGCCTGCGCGAGCTGGAGATTGGCCACGTTGGCACAGGCGATGAGCAGGACGAGCGCTACGACCCCCGCCAGCACGAGCAGCGGACGGCGGAGCGCGCCGGTCACCTGTTCCGGCACCGGGACGAGGTTGACTGACCAGCCGCGATTGTTCTCGGGATGGGCCTCCTCGAGGCGGCGGGCAATGGTCGCCATCTCGGCCTGCGCCCGATCCCGGCTCACCCCGGGCCGGAGTCGCGCGAACACCTGCATGTAGCGGCCGTGGGTGGCGCGGTAGTCATGGGCGGGGTCGAGCGCGAACGGAACCCAGAGCTCGGGCGCGCGCGGCAGGCCCACGATGCCCGCGCCCTCCGGAAGTACGCCGACCACCGTGACCGCCGTACCGTCGAGCGCGATCGTCTGCCCCACCACGTCGGGCGCCCCACCGAAGCGGCGCTGCCACAGCCCGTGGCTCAGCACGACGACGGCAGGGCCACCGGGGACGTCTTCCTCGGCGCTGAACGTTCGGCCCAGCAGCGGGCGCATTCCGAGCAGCCGAAACAGGCCGGCGGTGGCCAGCTCGACCGGAACCTCCAGGGGCTCGCCGCGGCCGGTCAGGTTCATCCGGGTGTGGTAGACGGCCGCGGTGCTTTCGAACACCGTGTTCTGCGCTCGCCAGTCGAGGTAGTTCGCCGGCGACACGACATTGCGATCGCCCTGCCTGTCACGGTTCGCCTCCCAGACCATCACGAGACGGTCGGGCTCCGGATACGGAAGCGGGCGCACGAGGACCGCATTGATGACGGTGAAGATCGCGGTGTTGGCGCCGATGCCGAGCGCCAGGCACGCGACGGCCGCGACGGTGAAGGTCGGCGCTCGGCGGAGCCGACGCAGCGCGAAGCGAAAGTCTCCGATCAGCGTGTGCATCACGGACGCTCCTAGCTGACCGCGGAAAGCTGGCGCTCTTCCACCACCTTGCCGTCGAAGAGGTGCACGGATCGCTCCGCGTGGCGCGCGTACCGGGCGTCGTGCGTCACCATGCAGATCGTGGCCCCGCCCTGGTGCAACTCGCGGAGCAGTTCCATGACGGCCTCGCCGTTGGTCGAGTCGAGGTTCCCGGTGGGCTCGTCGGCGAGCAGGATCGCCGGATCCCCGGACACGGCGCGGGCCACGGCGACGCGCTGTTGCTGGCCGCCCGAGAGCTGCGCCGGGAAGTGCTTCATCCGGTGCGACATACCGACCCGCTCGAGCGCCGCCTGCACCCGCGCCCGCCGATCCTCCGACGGCATGCCGCGGTAGGTGAGCGGCAGCTCGACGTTCTCGTAGACGGTGAGGTCGCCGATCAGGTTGAAGGCCTGGAAGATGAAGCCGATCTGCCGGTTCCTCACCCGCGCCCGGTCGGCGGCCGAGAGCCGGGACACCGGCTGGCCATCGAGGGTGTAGGTCCCATCGGTCGGAGAATCGAGCAGCCCGAGGATGGAGAGCAGTGTCGTCTTGCCGCAACCCGACGGACCCGCGATCGCGAGGTACTCGCCCTTCCGGATCTCGAGGTGGATCTCGGACAGCGCGTGGGTCTCCACCTCGTCGGTGTAGAACACCTTCTTGATCCCTGCCAGCGCAATCAGCGGCTCGCTCATGTGCGGTCCTTGGGCTGTCGTAATCTTCGTTGGTTCCCGGCCCCGCTTCGGGTCGATCACTCCACCCGAACCCGCTCCACCCCGTCGTGCCTCGACATGTCGGAGATGATCACCTTGTCGCCCGGCTGCAGGCCGCCGAGGATTTCCACCGTGTTCACCGAGGTGCGGCCCAGCCGTACCGGCGCGCGGATCGCCTCGGTGCCGTCCGGGCTCAGCTTGAACAGCCCCACCGTTCCGCCACTCTGCCCGAAAGCGGGCCGGCCGAGGTGGAGCACGTTGTCGAGGCGCTCGACCTGGATCGTGCCGTCAACCGAGAGATCCGGACGCGCGCCGCGCGGCAGCTCGCCGCCCAGCGAGACATCCACCGTCACGGTGCCGTTCTGGACGGCGGGATCGATACGTATGACCTTCCCGCGCGCGATTCCGTTGCGCGTGTCGATCGCGGCCGGCTGGCCGATCGTGACGTCCTTGGCCTGGGTTTCCGGAATGCGGAGGACGGCCTTCAAGCGGCCGGGCTCGACGATGCGCGCGAGCGTGGCCCCGCTCTGCGCCCACTGGCCCACTTCGAGCGGCAACTCCTGCAGGATGCCGTCCGCGCCGGCCTTCACGACCATCGAGCGGACGCGGCCACGCTGAAACTGGTTGACGTCGCCCAGGCGGTCGACTTGCGCCTGCTGCAGCGAGACCTGCGAATCGGCCGCCTGGGTGATGACGGCGAGCCGCTCCTGCTCGAGTTTGTACCGCGTGGACAGCTCCTCGACGTGGTCACGGGCCCGGCTGGCCTCGTTCGGCGCGATCAGCTCCTTGGCCGCGAGTGACTCCGCCGCCTCACCATTGCGCCTGGCATCGAGAAACGCCGCCCGCGCACCCGCGACCTGCGCCTCCTGGTTCAGGCGCTGGGAGGTGAGGTTCGCGCGGAGGTTGACCGCATCGGCGCGGGACCCGGTCAATTGGCGTTCCGATTCGAGCGCCTCGAGCTGCACGTCGGGATTGCTCAGCTCGAGCAACACGGTCTCGGTCTTGACGGCCTGGCCCGCTTCGGCCAGGCGCCGCTCGACGCGTCCGGCAGTGACGGCGGAGATGTATCGGATGCGCTCCGGGACTAGGGTGCCGGGTCCGCGCACCTCGATGACGAGCGGGCCGCGCACCACCGAATCGATCCAGATGGCCGCGCGGTCGACGCGTGGCGCGGCGGGCTTGAGCCCGCGCAAGCCGACGGTGGCCAGGACGACCGCGAGGAGCGCGAGCGCACCGTACATGAGCTGCTTCCGGCCGCGCCGTGCGGGTGCCCGCGGGATGTCCACTCGTACTCCTTATTCGTGAGAACGATCACTTCGAGCGTGCGTGCCCGTCATGCTGAGCGGACCTGCCCGTCATGCTGAGCGGACCTGTCCGTCAGCCTGAGCGGACCTGTCGTCATCCTGAGCGAAGCGAAGGATCGCCTGACGCATGCGAGTGACGCTCGTCGCCCCACTCGTACGCCCACCCGATCCCTCGATCCGCTCAGGATGACCCACCCCGAATTCCTACGACGCGCACGGGATAACGACGGGACCGCCACCCTCACGCCGACCCGACCGCAAAGGGAAGGACTGTGCCAATTCGGGCGCGTATCTCATATCACCCCGCAACAACGACTTGCGGCACCACGCCCGACCGGCGACCATCAGGCGGTGTGCGGATGCGGGACCCGCGAATCCCGGATCCGAACACCCGCGTGTGCGCCGCGTCGCGTTGGCTCGTCACCTTCCAAGTCCTTTCACGACATCGAGCCGCCACATGGCGAGAGCCTCATCCAAGGTGCGCCGACGCGTGACGTTCGCCGGAGCCGCGTGGCTCGCGCTCGCCTGCGGCCACACGGAACCGTTCAGCGCCCCGCGCCGCTCGATGAGTTGCTCGATCCACTCGCCACCCGGAGCGAGCAGAAGATCTCGGCCGCGGATCTGCGCGAGCTGCCGGTGAGCTCGCTCGAGGAAGCGATCGCCTTGAGCGCGGGGACGGTCGGCCAGAGCTACCGCGGCGGACGCATCGGAGAAGAGTCGTTCATCGTGGACGGGTTGGGCGTCAAGAATCAGTTGGACGCGGCGAGCGGCGCACTCGGACTCCGCCTTCCGCCCGACCTCCTGGGCGAAGCGTCCCTGGTGACCAACGGCTTCTCGGCGCGCTACGGTCAGGCGCTGTCGGGGCTGTTAACGTGGTCACCCGGGATCCGGGCGAGACCTGGGACGGCCGAGCCGCCGTCGAAACCGACCGCCCGCTCGGGGGGGCGCTGGATCACGGCCTCGACCGCATTGCCGTCCGCGCCGGTGGCCCGATCGCGGGTGGAGTC
>JACCSZ010000083.1 GCA_013812695.1 Gemmatimonadales bacterium
GTCGGCGTCGGGAAGCGGCCGCGCTCGCTCGTGTTCACGCCCGACGGCGCCCGCGCGTACGTGACGTCCGAGATCGACGCGACCGTGTGGGTGATCGACGCGACCACCCGGAAGAAGCTCAAGGTGATCGCGATGCCCAAGGGCGCCAAGCCGATGGACGCCGAGTCGTCGCCCGACGGGAGCCGCATCTACATCTCCAACGGGCGCGGCGGCACCGTCTCCGTGATCGACGCGGCCACGGACTCGGTGGCCGGCACCGTGCCGGTGGGCCAGCGGCCGTGGGGCATCGCGCTCACGCCCGATGGCCGCAAGCTGTACACGGCGAACGGACCGTCGAACGACGTGAGCGTGGTGGACGCGCGCGGGCTCAAGGTGACGCGCACGGTGCCGGTCGGAAAGATTCCCTGGGGCGTGGCGATCGGACGGGCACCGTGAGGCGGCGGCTGCTCCTGGCGCTGCTGCTCTGCCCGCTCGCGGGCGCGCTCCCCGACGCCCGCACGGAGGCGCGCACGGGCGGGCCGCGGGCGTTCGCGGTCGATCCGGGGGCGCAGGGAGCCCTGCGCGTCCTCTGGCGCGCCAGCCTCGCGGCCAGGGCCGAAAGAGTGGGCTGCCTCGCGAGCGCGGTCGACGGCGACACCCTCCGGATTACCCGGATCCTGGCCCTCGACGCCGGCGCCGACTCGCTGGCCGTCTCCGCGCGCGCCTCGCTCGAGCGGTGCGGCCCGCCCGAGTGGCAAGGCACCGTGCACACGCACATCGCGCGCGCCGACGGCCGGCGGCCCTATGCGTTGTTCTCGGGTGCCGACCGGGGCGTGATGCTGATGTGGTGGCAGCGCTGGAGCGCGGACGGCACGTTCTGCCTGCTGTACGCGGAGAACGAGGCCCACTGCGAGATCGACGGTTCGCGCGTGGTCATCCTGCCGAGCGCGAGGTACTGAGGGCGGTGCGCCTGCGGGAGCTGGCCGCGACCCTGGCGCTCGGCACGGCTGTGCTGGCGAGCGGCGGAGCGAAGTTCCGCGAGCCCACGTTTCGCTTCAGCCGGGAGGCGGGGCGGGGGCTCCAATCGCTCTGGGCGGAGAGCGTGGCGGCCCAGGAGGAGCGGGTGGCCTGCCTGAGCGCGCGCGTGCGGAGCGACACCGTCCTCGTCGAGCGCATCCTGACGCTGGAGCCCGAGGAAGCGGACTCGATGAGCGTCGCCTCGGACGCCTCCATCGAGCGGTGCGGCCCGCCGGCGTGGGCTGGCACAGTGCACACGCACGTGGCGCCGTACGCCAATGGACTGCCCTCGAGGCGCTTCTCCGCGCAGGATCGCGGGGTCATGCGACGCTGGTACGCGCGCTGGCGCGCGGACGGGGTGTTCTGCGTGGTGTACAGCGCGCGGAACGCGCACTGCGAGGCGGACGGGGTGGTCGGCGGGGTGCGCTCGGCCCCCGTGCTGGTGGAGGACGGGTCATCGTGAGTGGACGGAGTCACCTCACGAAAACGGCCGCCGCGCGAAGATCGACTTCGGCCGGTCGCTCCAGAGCCGCGCGTCGAGTCCCCAGGTCCGGCCGGAGCGGCTCACGAAGAACGCGATCATCAGGGCTACCAGCACGAGGTGGAAGCCCTGCTGGCCCGGCGACATCCACTGCGTGGCGAGGCCGTAGTTGGTGACCAGCACGAGCCCCGTCAGGGCGGCCGCGCCTGAGAGCAGTCCGAGCGTGAGCCCGACCCCCGCGATGGCCTCCCCCAGCGCCGTCAGATGGGCGAACAGCTCGCCGTGGGCGAGCACCGTGTTCTCGAGGAAGTGCTTGTAGAACAGGATCGGATTCTCCGACGCCTGCTTCGTCACGATGGTGGGCATCACGTTGATCCACCGCTCGTTGGCGCCCGGCAGCGGAATCACGCCACCGACCATCACGACGCCGAGCTTGGTGATCACGGCCTTTGCGAAGTACAGACCGACGACGATCCGCAGAAAGGCCAGCCAGCGGTCGGGGTGCGACATGCTCACGGCGGGGCGCGACGAATAGGCCATCCGGTGCGGCTCCTCGGTTCGGTGTCCAGCGCTAAACCTCGACCCCCACTTCCGAAAACACAAACGTCCAGGTATCGGTCAGCTCGTCGAGCACCTTCGACAACGGCTTGCCCGCTCCGTGTCCCGCCCGGGCCTCGAGCCGCAGCAGCACCGGGCGGGCCGACGCCGTGGCGGCCTGCAGCCGCGCCGCCATCTTCCGCGCGTGCAACGGATCGACCCGCGTGTCGCTCTCCGCGGTGGCCAGCAGCACGGCCGGATACGCCGTGCCGGGCCGCACGTGGTGGTACGGCGAGTACGCGCGGAGCCACGCGAACTGCTCGGGATCGTCGGCCGACCCGTACTCGGGAATCCAGAGCCGGGCGATGAGGAACTGGTGGTACCGGAGCATGTCGAGGAGCGGCACCTGCACCACCACCGCCCGGAAGAGCTCCGGCCGCTGCGTGAGCGCCGCGCCCATCAGCAATCCACCGTTGGAACCACCCGCCGCCGCCAGCCGCTCGGGACGGGTGTAGCCCTCCCGGATCAGCCACTCCGCCGCGGCGATGAAGTCGTCGAAGCTGTTCTGCTTGCGCCCCAGCATGCCGCTCTGGTGCCAGGCCTCGCCGTACTCGCCGCCGCCTCGGATATTCGGGATCGCCACGACGCCGCCGTGCTCCAACCAGAGCAGCAGCGAGCGGGAAAAGGCCGGCGTCATGCTGATGTTGAACCCGCCGTACGCCGTCAGGTACGTCGGGGCGTCGCCGGTCCGCGCCAGGCCGCGGGGCTGCACGAGGAACATGCTGACCGGGGTGCCGTCGCGCGACGTGACGCTCACCTGGCGCACCTCGAACCGCTCGGGGTCCAGGTCAGCCTCCACCCGGCGCCACAGCGTCTGCTCGTCGGTCTCGAGGTCGATGCGATAGATGCTCGGCGGCAGCGTGTACGAGGAGAAACCGAACAGCAGCTCGCTCCCGTCCCACTCAGCGCCCACGCCGAACAGGCTCCCGAGCGTCGGCAGCGCCACCTCGCGCCGGAGTCCGCCGTCCAGGCCGGCGAGCCGGAGCCGGGACGAGGCGCGCTCGAGGTAGCTCAGCGCGAGCCGGTCTCCGACGACGCGCACGCCTTCGAGGACGGCATCCGGCCGTGGGGGCACCAGGTCCCGCCAGCGGCCCCGCTCGGGCCGCTCGGGATCGACCTCGTACAGCCGGTAGGTGGGCGCGTCGAGATTGGTGCGGAGGAACAATCGACCGCGCGCGATCTCGCCGTCGAACGAGGCGGACAGGCCTTCCGCCACCGCGACCAGCGGGGGTACGGTCGCGCCGGCCCCGCGGTCGCCGAGGTAGAGGTCGGTCTGATCGAACGTTCTGGCGACCCCGATCAGCAGCCACCGCCCGTCGGGCGAGAGGCTCACGCCCGGCCAATATTCCTTCAGGGCGGGTTGGTACACCAGCGGATCGTGCGAGGGATCGGTCCCCAGCGCATGGAAGTACACCGCTCGGTGGTAGTGCTCCTCCCCGTCGGCCACCGTGCCAGGCGCGGGATAGCGCGTGTAGTAGAACGCCGAGCCGTCGGGCAGCCAGGCGAGGTCGGCCGCGCGGGCGCGCGGGATCCGGTCGGCCAGGTCGACGCCCCGCACCACGTCGAGCACGTGGAGCACGCTCTGTTCGCTCCCGTTCTCCGAGAGCCCGTACGCGAGCAGGCGCCCGTCATCGTTCGGAAAGAACCAGTCGAGGGCGGTGGTGCCGGCGAGGTCGAGCGCGTTCGGGTCCACGGCGACCCGGTCCGGGCCATGCACGCCGTCCCGCACGTACAGTACGGGCTGGTTCTGCCGGCCGTCGCGGCGCTGATAGAAGTAGCGGCCGCGAGCGGGCGTCGGGACGCTGATCGCGCCGATGGCCAGGAGCTCGTCGAGCCGGCGGCGGAGCGCCGCCCGAGCGGGGACGCCCGCGAGGTAGGCCTCGGTGAGTGCGTTCTGGCGCTTGGTCCACGCGCGCGTCTCCGGGTCGTCGCCGCGCTCGAGCCAACGATACGGATCGGGGATCGCCTCGCCGTGCAGCACGTCCGTCGCGTCGACGGTGCGCGCCGGCGGGTAGGCGCGCTCAGTCACCCAGGCTGATTCCCAGCTCGCGCGCGGTGCGGATGGTGTCCGAGTCGAGCGGCACGTTCTTGGCCCGGCCGACCACCTGCTCGAGCGGCACCAGCGTGATCTCGGAACCGTTGAGGCCCACCATCGTGCCGAACGCGCGCTCGTCGATGGCCCGCACCGCCGCCGCGCCGAAGCGGAGCGCCAGCAGCCGATCGTAGGTGGTGGGCGTGCCGCCCCGCTGCAGGTGCCCGAGCACGAGCGTCCTGGTCTCCTTCCCCGTGAGGTGCCCGATGG
>JACCSZ010000091.1 GCA_013812695.1 Gemmatimonadales bacterium
GGTCGTCTCGGGACGGCCGAGAAAGGCTTTGATCGCCACGTCGTGATTCTCACGCCAGCGCCGCGAATGGATGAAGTACAGGGCCATCCGGGTGGATGTCGCGATGAGCTCGTCGAAGCGTGGGACGAAGGCGGTGAACGACGCCACACGGACGATGTCGGACGATGGGGCGGAGGGGGACGTCATCGAGCGAAGATGCCATTGGCGGGAGGGTGGGGCAAGCAACCGGGGACGACGGTCGTGCCGGGGAGTGTGCCCTGCGTCGCAGTGCCCGGCGAGGCGGTGTGATACGATGGAAGGCGCACTGGCCGACCGCGCAGTGAATGGGGTCATATCGCACGCCGGCAACGGGACGCGGCGCTCTCATAAGGAGGTTGTCATGTTCGGAATGAGCAACTGGACTCGGACCAGCCCTGGCCGGAATCTCGGGATCGGGGCGTTGTTGGCGGGCGGCGGGTTTCGCCGGGCGGCGGTGATGGGGGTTGGGATGATGTTGTATCGATGGTGGCGGAACCGGAACGCGGGGCCGGGGGTGCCGGGCGGAGCGGGGCGAAAAGAGATCAATAGCTTGTAGGCTGTGGGTGACGGGACAGGAACGAGGGGGGCATGCCTATGGGTATGCTCCCCTCGTGCGTTCAGGGTGACGGGTTGGGCGTGGTGCGCGCGGCGGGCGGGCCCGCGGCTCCCAGGCTCTCGTTCTCGCCGCCGACGAGCTGCTCGGGCCTGAGATCCAGCACCAGCTCTCCCTTTCCCGAGGCGACGGCCCGGATGAGCAGTGCAGTGGGTGACGCCCGCACACTCAGCACCCGGCCGGTATTCACCTTCATGCCGAGATGGACGCCGTCCGCCAGGTCGCGGTTGAGCTCCTGCTCGAGCAGGTCGCGCCCGTCGGCCAGCACGCCCGCCAGCTTGATCCGCACCCTGGTGCGCAGGAATTCCTCGATCTGTCCCTCCGCCAGCCAGGCGAGCGTGCCCGTCAGGAGGTCGCGGGTGCCGCCGTCGTACTGCAGATCCGGCATGTAGAGCTCCGCCGTGGCGGTGTCGTATGCCGGCCGCCCGACGGCCCAGAGCACGCCGTGCACCGCGCCTTGCACGCGAAGGCCGACGGCGACGCGGCCGTCCCCCATGCCGACCAGGTGCAGGCTGTCGAGCACGAGCCGCTGGCGCGCGACCTTGACGACCGTCCCGCGCAGCTCCCGGGTGAGGATGCTGCTCGCCACGTCGTACGGCAGCCGGCCCTCGGTGAGCAGGTGCAGTACGGGCGGGAGCGACGTCGAGTCCTCGGGCGCGGGCATCGGCCGCGGCTTGACCTGCGGGCGCGGGCCACCGATGACCCGCGGGTTGGCGGACACGCCGATCGTGGTCACCAGGGTGTCGCCCCGCATGCGGAGCAGTCCGATCCGGACGGTGGACGGGTTGATCACCAGCCAGAGACTGTCGGTGAGCTCGAGCGGCGAGCCGAGCGTGTGCCAGAGCCGCCGGCTCTCGCGCGGGAGGTCGAACGCGGCGAGCTTGGCGTCCAAGTCGGTCAGCTCGCGCTGCAGCGCGGCCTGCGCGGCGCCTACGACCTTGTCGGTGACGTCGATGCTGAGGAAAGTGACCTTGCAGCGATCGCGATCGGGGTGCGAGAGCGGCGCGACGACGGCGCGACTCCGCGGCCGGAGCGTCCAGGTACGCGTGAGCTGCACGGTGGTCTCGACCGTGAGGCGGGCGCGGGGCGGGGCATCATCGTCGTCGCACGCGCCGCTGATCTCGGGCAGGACGGGCGGGTTGTACCACCCGCGCACGCGGTAATTGAGGTCAGCCTGGAGCGTGGCCGTGCGGCCGTGCACGGCGAGGCGAAACGGGGTGCGGGTGGCCTCGTACGCGTAGTGCATGCGCTGGTTGTCCGGCACGGCCTGGCGGTCCTCGAGGTCGCCGATCCGCATCGGGATCTCGGACTCGAGCCAGCGCATGGCCGGCGCGAGATCGTAGCGGACGGGCACGTCGAGGTACGAGGTGGGGACGGGCGGGAGCGTGTCCACCCAGGCGGCGGTCGCGCGGGGCGCGGGGGGTGCGACCTTGTCGCCACGACACGCGAAGGCAAGGTGCGCCAGCGCGATGCACGCGAGGACACCAGCGGCGCCTCGGCGGATGGATGGGGTCATGGGGCGCGCCTCCCGGGGGGAGCGAGCGATCCGGATCGACAGGCTGATGGTGGACCCGCGCAAGATGGCTACAGATGGGGCTCCTCCGCCGTGACGGTTCGATCGCTTGGCCTACCGCGCCGCCGTCTGGCTCCGCTCGAACGCGTTCTTGAGCCCGTCCGCGGCCATCGTCTGCGCTTCCTTGGCCTCGCCGACAACCGCACCCATCCCGAAGAACTCGTGCGCGGCGCCGTCGTAGGTCTTCTGCTCGGTCTGCACGTCGGCCTCCTCCAGCGCCTTCGCGAGCAGCTCGCCGTCCGAGCGGAGCGGGTCGATCTGCGCGTTGATGATCGTCGTCGGAGGCAGCCCCTTGAGGTCGGCGCGCACCAGATCGATCAGCGGGTTCCGCCCGTCCGCCGGCGACTTGAGATACTGCCCGAAGAACCACGCCATCATCGGCTTGTTGAGCGGCTTGGCGTCGGCATGTTCCCCATAGGACGGCGTCTCGAGGTCGTAGCCCGCGATGGGGTAGACGAGCACCTGGTGCACGGGGAGCTGAACGCCGCTGTCCCGCGCCATGATCGACACCGCGGCCGCCAGGCCGCCGCCCGCGCTCTCGCCCAGGACGGCGACGCGCGCCGGGTCGCCCTTGATGGACCGGGCGTTGGCCAGCGCCCACTTGTACGCGGCGAACGCGTCCTGGTGCGCCGCCGGGAACTT
>JACCSZ010000102.1 GCA_013812695.1 Gemmatimonadales bacterium
GACGTGTACGACGGCTCGCCGACGCCGGTCACCGGGTTCATGGCGACCGGCGTCAAGGCGGCGGCGTTCGCGGCGCTGGTGCGCGTGCTGATGGAAACCTTCCCGTCGGCGGTGAGCGTGTGGCAACCCATCGTCGCCGGACTGGCCATCGCGTCCATGGTGCTGGGCAACCTCGTCGCCCTCACGCAACGCTCGCTCAAGCGGATGCTCGCCTACAGTTCGGTGGCCCACGCCGGATACCTGCTGGCCGCCGCCTGGCCAGGCACGCAGGCGGGCGCCGGTTCGGTGCTGCTGTATCTCGCGGCCTACAGCCTGACCACCCTCGCCAGCTTCGGTTTCCTCGCGGCGCTCGGCCGTGGGGGCGAGCGCGACCTGACGCTCGACGACATCGCCGGGCTGGCCGGCACCAGGCCCGGTATCGCGTTCGGAATGACCGTGTGCATGCTCTCCCTGCTCGGATTCCCGGGAACCTTCGGCTTCATCGGAAAGTGGTACATTCTGAGCGCCATCGTGGCCGAAGGCCACTTCATACTCCCCGTCATCCTGGTGCTCACCAGCGTGCTCAGCGCGGGCTACTACCTGCCCGTCATCATGGCGATGTACATGCGGCCGGCGCCCTCCGCCGAGCGCTATGCCGGCGTCCGCCTCTCGCCGGCGGCCCTCGGGGCGGTGGCGCTCACCATCGCCGCGGTGCTGCTGCTGGGCATCTGGCCGGTGGCCATGCTGGATCTGGCCGGGCGGAGTGCCGGCACGCTGACGCAGACCGGCGTGCCGATCGCCGGGCCGTGAGAAGAGCCGATTGCCGCGTGTCATCCCGCGAAGCGCGTGTCATCCTGAGCGCAGCGAAGGATCGGGCGGGTGGTGCGAGTGAGCCCCGAGCGTCACGCCCATGCCCGACCCGATCCTTCGCGTCGCTCAGGATGACCCGAGCCTACCGCGGGCCATGAACGCTCCCCGATCCATCTTCCGTGAGTACGACGTCCGCGGCGTCGTCGGCCGCGAGCTCACGCCCG
This sequence comes from Gemmatimonadales bacterium, assembly GCA_013812695.1. Lineage (GTDB taxonomy): Bacteria > Gemmatimonadota > Gemmatimonadetes > Gemmatimonadales > GWC2-71-9 > CAVVWJ01. Next base: position 1,014 of record JACCSZ010000102.1, read on the forward strand.
AACTCGCCCACGGCCTCGGCCGCGCCTTTGCGAGCATCGCCTGGCAGCGCCTCGGCCGCGCACCCGCCATCGCCGTCGGCCGTGACAACCGCCCGTCGGGAGAGGCGCTCGCGCGCGGCGTGCGCCAAGGTATCGTCACGGCCGGCGGCACCGCGATCGACGTCGGTACGCTGCCTACGCCCGCGCTCTACCTGGGCGTCACCGCGCTCTCGGCGGACGCCGGCGTGCAGGTGACCGGCTCGCACAACCCCCCCGAGTTCAACGGCTTCAAGCTGGTGCTTGCCGGCGACTCGTTCCATGGTCCTGAGATCGTCGAGCTGTGGGAGACGATCGTGGCCGAGCGCTGGCGGAGCGGGATCGGCCGCGAGACGACCGACGGCTCGGTGCTCGATCGCTATCGCGAGGCGATCCTGTCCCGCCACCATCTGGACCGCCCGGTGCGCGTCGTCGTGGATTGCGGCAACGGCGCCGGCAGCCTGGTGGCCGTGTCCACTCTGCAGGGCCTCGGTGCCGAGGTCGTGCCGCTCTTCTGCGAGTCGGACGGTACCTTCCCCAATCATCATCCCGATCCCACGGTGCCCGAGAACCTGCGCGATCTCCAGGCTGAGGTCCGGCGCACCGGGGCCGAGCTCGGGATCGCGTTCGATGGCGACGCCGACCGGATCGGCGCCGTGGACGAAACCGGCGCGATCATCTTTGGCGATCAGCTCCTCGTGATCCTGGGCCGCGACGCGGTGCGGCGGTTCGGGCCCGGCACGCCGGTCATCTTCGACGTCAAGTGTTCCGAGAGCCTCCCGATGGCGCTCGCGAAGGCCGGGGCGCGGCCGGTCATGTGGAAGACCGGCCATTCGCTGATCAAGGCGAAGATGAAGGAGCTGGGCGCGCCCCTGGCCGGCGAGATGAGCGGCCACATGTTCTTCGGTGGCGACTACCTCGGCTTCGACGACGCGCTTTTCGCCGCCGCGCGCCTGCTCGAGATCGTGAGCCGTCAGCCGTTCGGCCTCTCGCCGCTGCTGGCCGACCTGCCGAGGACCGCGGTGACGCCGGAGATCCGCGTCGACGTTCCCGAGGAGCGGAAGTTCGGTCTCGTCGAGCAGGCGGTCGCCCATTTCTCCTCGCGGTACCCGGTCAACACCATCGACGGCGTTCGGATCAGCTTCCCGGACGGCTGGGGATTGCTCCGGGCCTCGAACACCCAGCCGATCCTCGTCCTCCGCTTCGAGGCGTCGGACACCCACGCCCTGAATGCCGCCCGGAGCGAGGTCGTCGGCTGGCTTGCCGGGCAGGGCGTCCAGGCCTAGCCGCGTGTCCAGGGGACGCCGGCGGCTCGCGGTAATCCTTGCGGCCATCGTCGTGCTGCTCTTCGCGGGACGCTGGACGGCCATCCTGCTGGCCGACCGCTGGTGGGCGGCGGGAGTGTCGCCGCCGGCCGTCGCGCTTCTCACCGAGTGGCACATCCTCCATGGCGTGCTCCGGCTGACCGGTGTCGCGATTGCGGGCGCCTGGTTCATCGGCCACCTGCTTGTCGTCTACCGCGCCGTGGGATCGGTCCAAGTACGCCGGAACGTCGCCAACCTGGAGTTCCGTGAGGCGCTGACGCCGATGTCGCTCCTCGCCGTCGCGGTGTGCGCGGGCGCGCTGCTCGGGTTGCTGGTCGGGAAGGGTGCGGGATCGCATGTGAGCCAGGTGGCGCTGGCCTGGCAGGGCGTGAGCTACGGCGCGGTCGAGCCGCTGCTTCAGCGCGACATCGGCCTGTACGTGGCACAGGTACCGCTCTGGCGCGCGGTACAGCAGTTCTGCTTCCTCCTGGCGATCCTGGGCCTGGGGCTGGTGTTCGGCCTGTACCTGCTGGTTGGCGCGATTCGCTGGCTGGACGGACGGCCCGCCATCAACACCCATGCGCGTATCCACCTCGGCTGGCTGCTGGCGGCGCTCGCGCTCACGATCATGTGGGGCAATCTGCTCGAGCCGTACCTGCTCGTCGCCGGGTTCGACGGCATCCCCGACCTGGCGCGCTGGCGCGCGACGACGCTGGTCGCGTACCTCCTCGCCGGGGTCGCGGTCGCCACGGCGCTGTTGTCGGCTGCGTGGGCCGTGCGCGCCCGCCACGCACTCGCGGCCGCCGGCTGGATCTTGCTGCCGCTCGCGTCGCTCATCGGTCACTCGATGGTGCCGGCGGCCGTCGGCGGCGACGGCGAGCCCGTGGTGGATCGGTCGATCCTCCAGCAGTTCGAGCGCCAGGCGTATGGGCTCGAGTCGCTGGCGGAGTCCCCGCGCCTCGGGACCACCCGCGCCACACCCCCGGCCGTTCCCGCGCTCTGGAGCGAGCCGGCCGCCAGGCGTTTCCTCGCCGCCGACTCGGTGGATGTGGTGTCGGTCGATCCCGCGATGATCTCGGTCGCCGGCCGCCGGCGGCCCGTGTGGCTGGGCGCGCGGGCGCTGGCGGGCGGCCGCCTGATCGTCACCGCGCTGGCCGACGACCGCACCGGGCCCGGTGGCGAAGCGGTCTTCTATCGGCAGCAGGACTCGGTGCCTCGTGCCATGGTGGTCCCGCTGCTGGATCTGGGTACTCGTGCATATCACGCCGAGACGCCGGCCTATCGCATCGGCAGCGATGACTCGCCCGGCGTGGCACTCGACTCGTGGCCGCGGCGATTCCTGCTGGCGTGGGCGCTCCAAGCACCCGAGCTGCTCGGGCCGGTCGAGCCGGACGCACGAGTCGACTGGGCGCTGTCGCCCGCTCGGCGGCTGGAGCTGCTGGCCCCGTTCGTGGCCTGGGGGGAGCCGGTCGCGCGCCTGGTGGACGGCGAGGTGCTGTGGATGGTGGACGGCTACGTACCGGCGGAGGCATTCCCGCTCGCCCCGCGGGTCGAGTGGAACGGGCGGCAGGTGGCGGGCCTTCGCGCGGCCCTGCTCGGCACCGTGTCGGCGCAAAACGGCACGGCGCGCGTGTATCTCCGGCCCGGCAGCGATGCGCTTGCCTCGTCGTGGGCGGCCGTAGCAAAGGGCGTCATCGAGCCGGCTACCGCCATGCCGGAGGAGGTGTGGCGCGCCGCACCCTATCCGATCGAGCTCTTCCGGGTGCAGGCCCGCCGGATCGAAGCCGCTACCCCGAGGCTCGGCGGCACGCTCGGTGGTCGGAGCGGTGCCGAGGCGGCGCAGCCGCCGAAGGTGGACATGGTGTGGACCGGGGACACCGGGGGCCCGGTGTTGACCGTCGCATACGAGCGGCCGGGCGAGCGTCGCCTGGCGGCGCTGCTCACCGGCATCCATGACCAGGAGAGCGACGGGCTGCGTCTCGCCCGGTTCGACTCCGCGACGGCCCTGCCGTCGCGGAGCGCGCTCGAGAGTCGGTGGGACCGGTACCCGACGTACGACGCGCTGGGCGATTCCATCCGCGATGACGGCGGGCGAATGGAGCGCGGTCCCGTACGTTTCGACCTCTCGCCCGATGGCCTCGTGGCGTATCAACCGCACTACGCCGGTCCGGCGTCGGGGCGGGTCGCACTCGTCTGGCTGACCGTGGCGACGAGCGAGCGCCAGGGCGCGGGTCGCAATCTCACGGAAGCTTGGAGCAATCTGCTCGGCGCCTCGGTGCCGACGGTGGCGGGCCAGGCGCAATCCACGCGTCTCGACGACGCTCGCCGCCTGCTCATACGCGCGGACTCGGCGCTGCGTGTCGCGGACTGGGAAGCCTTCGGACGTGCGTGGTCGGCGCTCCGGCGCGCCGTCGGGCTGCCGCACGATTCGACCGCACGGTGAACTTGATGGCCTACGGAGCCGGGACTACCTTCGGGGGTTCTGCCCCTCGGGGGGGAGCGTGAGCACCGCGGTGCTGGCCCTCGGCGGAAATGCCCTCGCGCGCGCGGGTGAACCGGCCACGGTCGCCAACCAGTTCCGGCACGCGCGGGAAAGTATGGCGCCGGTGGTGGAGCTGGCGCGCGCGGGGTGGCGCATCGTCCTGGTCCACGGCAACGGCCCGCAGGTCGGCGACGAGCTGCTCCGGAACGAGGCCGCGCGCCGCATGGTCGAGCCGCTGCCGCTGGGCGTCCTCGTGGCGGAGACCGCCGGGTGGATCGGCTACATGCTGCAGCAGTCGCTGCAGAACGCGCTCGCGGCAGCCCGGGTCCGGCGGGACGTCGTCACCGTGATCACCCAGACGCTCGTCGACCGCTACGACCCGGCGCTCGGCCGGCCCACGAAGCCCATCGGGCACGCGCTGAACGAGGCCGAGGTGGCGCGGCTTCGCGAGGCGGGACGAGCGGTCGGCCGGGACGGTGGCGGCGACTGGCGGCGAATGGCGACGAGCCCGCGTCCGCTGGGCGTCGTGGAGCTGCCGGTGGTGCAGCGGCTGGTCGAGCAGGGCACGATCGTCGTGGCCGCCGGCGGCGGGGGCCCGCCAGTGTACGACGACCCGATCCTCGGCTTCGAGGGCGTGGACGCCGTGGTCGACAAGGATCGCGTCTCGGCCATCCTGGCCCGTCAGCTCGAGGCCGAGGTGCTCATGATCCTCACCAACGTCGATGCCGTCTTCGAGGGGTGGGGGACGCCCGACGCGCGGGCCATCCGGCGCCTGACGGTGACCCAAGCCGAAGCGCTGATGGCCACGGGCGACCTCGACGAGGGCGGCATGAAGCCGAAAGTGGAGGCGGCAGCGGAATTCGCGCGGGCCGGCGGCGGCCGCGCCATCATCGCCCGATTGAGCGACGGTCCGGCCGCCCTCCGCGGCGAGACCGGAACCACCATCATGAGGGAACCGTGAACCTCCACGAGTACCAGGCGCGCGCGCTGCTCAAAGCCGTCGGCATCCCGATGTTCGAGGGCGACGTGGCCTCGACGCCCACCGAGGCGGAGGCCATCGCGCGCCGCATCGGCGGCACCGTGGTCATCAAGGCGCAGGTGCACGCCGGCGGACGGGGCAAGGCCGGCGGCGTCAAGCTCGCCCGCAACCCGTCGGAAGCCGCCGACGAAGCGGCCAAGATTCTCGGGATGACGATCAAGGGGCTCACGGTGCACCGGGTGCTCGTGGTGCCGGCCGCCGAGATCGCCACGGAGAGTTACGTCGGCCTGATCATGGATCGGGAGACCCAGCGGCCGGTCTACATGGTGAGCAGCGCCGGTGGGGTCGACATCGAGGAGGTGGCCGCCAAGACGCCCGAGAAGATCGTACGGTTGCCGGTCGACCCGACGAGCGGGCTGTTCCCGCATCAGGCGCTGCGCCTCGCCTTCGTGCTCTACCGCGACTTCGCCCAGGTCAAGGCCGCGGCCAAGATCATGGAGCAGCTCTACGAAGCGTTCGTGAGCAACGGCGCCTCGCTCGCCGAGATCAACCCGCTGGTGACCACCCCCGACGGCCGCGTGCTGGCGCTCGACGCCAAGATCGTGATCGACGACAACGAGCTGTTCTGGCGTCCCGACCTCGGGGTGCTGCGTGACGACTCGGCCGAGGAGCCGAGCGAGGCCGCGGCGCGCCGGGCCAACCTCTCGTTCATCAAGCTCGACGGGAACGTCGGGTGCGTCGTGAACGGGGCTGGACTCGCCATGGCCACGATGGATCTGGTCAAGTACTACGGCGGCGAGCCCGCCAACTTCCTCGACATCGGTGGCAGCTCGAGCCCGGAGAAGGTCATCAACGCGCTCAAGATCATCACCGCCGACCCGCATGTGAAAGCCATCCTGTTCAATATCTTCGGCGGCATCACGCGCACCGACGACGTGGCCAACGGCATCGTGGCGGCCACGCGCCAGTTCAAGGTCGACGTCCCGATCGTCATCCGGCTCACCGGAACCAACGAGGTCGAGGCCATCCGCATTCTCGAAGGCGTGGGGATGCGCGCGCTCAGCGACATGGACCAGGCGGTCCAGCAGGTCGTGCAGCTCGCGCGGGCGGCCGCATGAGCATTTTCGTCGATCGGAGTACGCGTCTCATCGTGCAGGGCATCACTGGCCGGGAGGGCTCGTTCCACTCCAGGCAGATGCTGGAATACGGCACCGCGTTGGTGGCGGGCGTGACGCCGGGGAAGGGTGGCCAGACGTTCGAGGGCAAGGTGCCGGTGTTCAACACCGTCGAGGAAGCGGTGCGGACCACCGGCGCCAATGCATCGGTCATCTACGTCCCGCCGATGGCGGCCGGCGCCGCGGTGGTCGAGGCCGCCGACGCCGGCGTCCCGCTCATCGTCTGCATCACCGAGGGCATTCCGGTCATGCACATGAGCCGCGCCATGCCGTTCGTGCGGGGCCGCGGCGTGCGGCTCATCGGGCCCAACTGCCCGGGGCTCATCGCGCCGGGCGTCCGGGCCAAGGTGGGCATCATCCCCGGCAACATCTGCACGCCGGGGCGTGTCGGGATGGTGTCGCGGAGCGGCACGCTGACCTACGAGGTGGTCAACCACCTCACCCGGGCCGGCATCGGCCAGAGCACCTGCGTCGGCATCGGCGGCGATCCGATCATCGGGACCAACTTCATCGACTGCCTGCGCGCCTTCCAGGAGGATCCGGAGACCGACGCGATCGTGGTGATCGGCGAGATCGGCGGTACCGACGAGCAGAACGCCGCCGCCTGCGTGAAGGCCGAGATCACCAAGCCGGTCGTCGGGTTTATCGCGGGGCAGACGGCGCCCAAGGGCCGCCGGATGGGTCATGCTGGCGCGATCATCTCGGGGTCGTCGGGCACCGCCGAGGAGAAGCTCGCGGCCTTCGAGGCGGCGGGCATCGCCATCATGCGGCGCCCGGTGGACGTGGTCGAGCAACTGCGGAAGCACCTCTAAGCGGAGGAAGACGTGGCCGTGTCGTTGACGCTGGGCATCGTGAAGCCGGACGCCGTCGCCGGGGGCAAGACGGGCAAGATCGTGGCGCATCTCGAGGAAGCGGGCTTCACCCTTCGCGCTGCCCGGCTGGTGCGCCTGACCCCTGGGCAGGCGGAAGCTTTCTACGGGGTCCACCGGGGGCGTCCGTTCTTCGCCGACCTGGTCTCGTTCATGACGAGTGGCCCGTGCGTTCCCCTGGCGCTCGAGCGGGCGGACGCGGTCCCCGCGCTCCGGAAAGTCATCGGGGCCACCGATCCCGCCGAAGCCGCGCCGGGAACGATCCGGAAACTGTTCGCCGAATCGAAGGGCCGGAACGCCATCCACGCGTCTGACAGCGATGAAAATGCCGCCCGCGAAGTCGGGTTCTTCTTCACCGAAGGCGAGCTGGCCGCGCTCTGACGACGACCGCCGTGCTTGACCCAAGTTGTTGTCCCAGCTACCTTAAGCGGCTATGCTGCGAGTGGACATTCGGGACCTTCATCGCGGTCCCGTGCGCACGGATGGGCAGATCGAGCCCACCGATCCGGCGTTCGAAGGGCTGAGCCTGGGGTTGGACGGGCCGGTCACCGTGCAGGGCCAACTGCAACCGACCGGAGACGGTGAGTACCTCTGGCGCGGGCATGTGCATGGCGTCATCCGTGGCAAGTGCCGGCGGTGCCTGAACGACGTGCTCGACGAGGTGGACATCGATGTGGATGCGGCGGTCTTCACCACCGACCCCGACGCCGCCGACGATCCTGACTTTTATCCCTTGCCCGACCGTCCGTCGAGCGTCGACGTCTCCGAAGTCGTCCGCGAGGAGCTGGCGCTCGCCGCGCAGGCGGAACTGCTGCTCTGCCGGGACGACTGTGCCGGCCTCTGTCCCAAGTGTGGGGCGGATCTGAACGCGGGCCCGTGTGGTTGTCACCCCACCCCTGCCGAACCTGTTTGAGGACATCATGGCAGTTCCGAAGCGTCGGACCTCGAAGTCACGCAAGCGTCTCAGGCGCGGCCATCATGCGGCGCCAAGCATGGCCACCCAGGCCTGCCCGCGCTGCAGTTCGCCCAAGCTCTCGCACCGCGTGTGTGACTCCTGCGGCTACTATCGCGGGAAGAAGCAGGTCGAGGTCGAGGACGCCTGAGGGTGATTCGCGTCGCCGTGGACGCGATGGGGGGCGACAAGGCACCACAGGCTGAGATCGCCGGGGTGTCGCAAGCACTCGTGAGCCTGCCCGACGACTTTATCGTCCAACTGGTCGGCCGTCCCGAGATCATCGAGGCCGAGCTGGCACGGCACCCGGACGTCGATCGCAGCCGCCTCGAGATCCACGAGGCGGCTGATGTCATCGGGATGGGCGAGAAGCCGCTCGCCGCCGTCCGGAAGAAGCCGCACTCGAGCGTCGTTGTCGGGCTCACGCTGCAGCAGCAAGGCCGTTCCGACGCCTTTCTCTCCGCCGGCAACACGGGGGCCACGCTGGCGGCTTCCACGATGCTCCTCGGGCTGCACGACGGCGTGGAGCGCGCCACCGTCGCCACGGTGTTCCCCACGGGGGGCGAGCCGGTGCTGGTGCTCGACGGCGGCGCCAACCTCGATTGCACCGCCAAAGAGCTCGCCGGCTTCGCCTACCTCGGCACCGTCTACATGCGGGACATCCTCGGACGGGCGGACCCGGTGGTGGGCCTGCTCAACATCGGAGAGGAAGAGGAGAAAGGCCCCGCCGTCGTCCGCGACGCCCACCGGCTGCTCAAGCAATCGCCCCGCCTGCGGTACGCCGGCAACATCGAAGGCCGCGACATCCTTCCCGGGCCCCAGCGCCGCATCCATGTTGACGTGATCGTGTGCGACGGGTTCGTCGGCAACATCGTCCTCAAGTTCTACGAGTCGGCGGCCCGGGTGTTCGTGGGGCTGGTGATGGAGCGCGCGCCGGATGTATTCGAGCGTCCCGAGCTTCGAGAGCTGGTGAGCGTCCTCGACTATTCCACCTACGGCGGCGCTCCGCTCCTCGGCGTTCGCGGCGTCTCCATCATCTGTCACGGCGCCTCCAGCCCCAACGCCATCCGGAACGGCATTCGCGTCGCCCTGCAAGCCGTGCGGGCCGGCCTCAGTGCGCACACGGCGGCCGAGTTCGCGCACCGCGAGCCCGCGGCCCAATCATGATCCCTCGCCCGTTCGCGGAAGTCGCGAGCGTCGGGGTGGCCGTGCCGCCCGGTGTGCTCACCAACGCGGATCTCACCCGGATGCTGGACACGTCCGACGAGTGGATCGTCGAGCGCACCGGCATCCGCGAGCGGCACATCGCGCGGCCCGAGCAGACGGTGGCCATGCTCAGCCACGAGGCCAGCCTGCGGGCGCTCGCCTCCGCGGGCGCGGTCCCGGCCGACCTCGACGCCATCGTCCTCGCCACGGCCAGCCCCGACCGCCTGCTCCCCTCCACCGCGTGCGACCTCCAGGCGCTCCTGGGCGCCGAGAACGCCGCCGCCTTCGACATCGGCGCCGCATGCCCCGGCTTTGTCTACGCGCTGACGGTCGCGGAGGGACTGATCGCCTCGGGGCAGAGCGACACGGTGCTGGTGGTGGGGGCCGAGAAGCTCTCGACCATCACCGACTTCCAGGATCGCTCGACCGCCATCCTGTTCGGAGACGGTGCGGGTGCGTCCGTGGTCCGGCGGTCGACCCGCCCCGGCCGCGGCATCCTGTCGACCTTCATCAAGTCCGATGGCCGCCTGGCACCGCTGCTGTACCGGCCGGGAGGCGGCTCGGTCGATCCGATCAGCGAGAAGGTCGTCTGCGAGCGATCGCACTACATGAAGATGGCCGGCCGGGAGGTGTTCAAGGCGGCGGTGCTCGCCATGGCCGACGCGTGCGACGAAGCGCTCCGGCGGGCCGGCGTCAGCGCCGACGAGATCGATCTGCTGGTGCCCCACCAGGCCAACCTGCGGATCATCGAAGCCACCGCGAAGCACGCCGGGGTGCCGATGTCGAAGGTGATGGTGAACGTCGACCGCTATGGCAATACCTCGTCCGCGTCGATTCCGCTCGCGCTCGAGCAGGCCGTGTCGGAAGGGCGGGTCGACTCCGGCACGGTGATCCTGGTGGTCGCGTTCGGCGCGGGGTTTACCTGGGGCAGCGCGGTGATCCGGTGGTGAGTGTGCTGATGTGCCCCGGACAGGGGGCCCAGCGGGTCGGCATGGGTCGGGATCTCGCCGAACGCTTTCCGGCCGCGCGCGAAACCTTCGAGGCCATCGACGACGCGCTGGGCTTCCGACTCTCGCGCCTGATGTGGGAGGGACCCGAGTCTCAGCTCACCCTGACGCAGAACACGCAGCCGGCCATCCTCGCCCATTCGGTGGCAGTGTGGGCCGTGGTCCGGCCCCGCTTCCACGCCGTTGGCGCGGCGGCGGGCCACAGTCTCGGCGAGTACAGCGCGCATGTGGCCGCGGGGACATTGGCGCCGACGGTTGCCGCGCAACTCGTGCGCCGGCGCGGCGAGCTGATGTACGCCGCCGGGGAGGAGCGCCCGGGCACCATGGCGGCCGTGCTCGGCCTGGCCACGGCGCAGGTGGACCAGGCGTGCAACGAGGCGTCGGGCGCGGATGGTGTCGCGGTCGCGGCCAACCTCAACGCGCCCGACCAGACCGTCATCTCGGGCGACCCCGCCGCGGTGACGAGGGCCGGCGAAGGCTGCAAGGCGCGAGGCGCCAAACGCGTCGTTGCCCTCAAGGTGAGTGGCGCGTTTCACTCCCCCCTGATGGTCCCGGCCGTGGACGGGCTGCACGATGCGCTCACCGGCGTCGACTTCGCCGATCCTGCCTGGCCGGTCATCGCCAACGCGGGCGCCGAGCCGGTGCGCACCGGCGTGGACGCCAAGCGGCTGCTCGTCGATCAGCTCACGGCACCCGTGCGCTGGGTCGAGTGCATGCGGGCTGCTGCCGCGCTCGTGCCCGGCGCCACGTTCGTCGAGCTCGGACCGGGCACCGTGCTCGCCGGACTGGTCAAACGGATCGTACCCGACGCCGCCACGCTCACGTTGGGCACCGCGGACGAAGTGGAGCGCTTCCTCGCATGAGGGCGCTTGGTGGCCGGATCGATCGATGAAGTCGATCGACCTGACCGGCAGGGTAGCGTTCGTCACCGGCAGCACGCGCGGCATTGGCCTGGCCATCGCGCGGATGCTCCATGGCGCCGGCGCGAGCGTGGCGATCGTCGGCCGCGACGAGTCCAAGGCGCGCGCCGTGGCCGACGAGCTGCAGGAGCGCGCCGTCGGCGTGGCCTGCGACGTCGCCGTGGCCGAGCAGGTGGAGCGCGCCATCGCCGCCGCCGAGCAGGCGCTGGGCCCGATCGACGTGTTGGTCAACAACGCCGGCCTGACGCGAGACAACATCCTCCTCCGGCTCACGGAAGCCGACTGGGACGCGGTGCTCGACGCCAACCTGAAGGGCGCGTTTCACACCACCCGGGCCATTCTCAAAGGCATGATGAAGCGGCGCTTCGGCCGCATCGTGAACATCACGAGCATCGTCGGCCTGACGGGCAACAAAGGACAGGCCAACTACGCCGCGAGCAAGGCCGGACTCATCGGCTTCACGAAATCCGTCGCCAAGGAGTACGCCGGACGGGGCGTGCTCGCCAATTGCGTGGCCCCGGGCTTCATCGAGACCGACATGACCGCCGCCTTGCCCGCTGAGGCGAGGGCTACATTATTACAGGGCATTGCCCTGGGCCGTCTGGGGCGGCCCGAGGACGTCGCCGGGGCAGTGCTCTTTCTGGCGTCCGATCTGGCCGGGTACGTCACCGGCCAGGTCCTGGTGGTCGATGGTGGCATGATCATTTGACCCATGTGCGGCACACTCCAATTGAGGACGACATGAGCAACGTCGAAGAGAAGGTCAAGGACATCATCGTCGAGGAGCTGGGCGTGGAGCGCGAGAAGCTCACGGGCGAGGCCAGCTTCATGGAGGACCTCGGCGCCGACAGCCTGGACACGGTGGAGCTCGTGATGGCGTTCGAGAAGGAGTTCGACATCGACATCCCGGACGAAGACGCGGAAAAACTCCGCACCGTCGGCGACGCCATGAATTACCTGCACGAGAAGATCGGGAAGTAGCTTGGCCCCTCGCGTCGTGGTCACCGGCCTCGGGCTGGTGACCCCTATCGGGACCGATGTGGACTCGACCTGGACCGCGCTGCTCGCGGGGACGCCCGGGGCGGCACCCATTACGAAGTTCGATCCCGCGAGACTGTCGGTCCGGTTCGCCTGCGAGGTGAAGGGGTTCGACCCGCTGCAGTACATGGATCGAAAGGAGTCGCGGCGCTACGATCTTTTCGCGCAGTTCGCCCTGGCCGCCGCCCACCAGGCCGTCACGCAGGCCGGTCTCGAAGGCCGGGTCCCGTCGCCCGAACGCACGGGCGTCATCATCGGCAGCGGCATCGGCGGCATGCAGACCTACGAGGACAACTGCACCGCGTACGTGCTCAAGGGGCCGGATCGCGTGTCCCCGTTCTTCGTTCCGATGTTCATCCCCGACATCGCGGCCGGGCTGGTGTCCATCCGCTACGGTCTCAAGGGGCCCAACTATGCGACCGTCTCGGCGTGCGCCTCGTCCGCGCACGCGATCGGCGATTCGTTCCATATGATCCGGAACGGCACGGCGGACGCGATGGTCACCGGGGGTGCCGAGGCGGCGATCACGGGACTCACGGTGGCGGCGTTTTCCAACATGAAGGCGCTGTCCACTCGCAACGAGTCACCCGAGACGGCCAGCCGTCCCTTCGACAAGGACCGCGACGGCTTCGTGCTGGGCGACGGCGGCGCGATCGTCGTGCTGGAGAGCCTCGAGCATGCCGAGCGGCGCGGCGCCCGCATCCTTGGCGAGGTGCTAGGTTACGGTGCCAGTGGCGACGCCTACCACATCACTTCGCCGGCCGAGCATGGCGAGGGCGCGCAGCGCGCGATGCGCGCCTGCCTGGCCGATGGCCAGATCGACGCGCGGGACGTGGGATACATCAACGCCCACGGAACCAGTACCTCGCAGGGAGACGTGGCGGAGACCGAAGCCGTGAAGGCAGTGCTCGGCGAGCAGGCGCGCCAACTGGTGTTCGGCTCGACCAAGTCGATGACCGGTCACCTGCTTGGCGGAGCCGGGGCGCTCGAGTTCGGCGTGTCGATGCTGGTGGCCAGCTGCGGCGTGATTCCGCCGACGATCAACCAGTTCACCCCCGACCCGGAGTGCGATCTCGACTGCGCGCCGAATCGTAAGGTCGAGCGCCGAGTCGACGTGGCCCTCTCCAACTCTTTTGGGTTCGGCGGTCACAACGTGACGCTGGCCGTCAAACGATGGGACGCCTAGCGCTGTTCTGACACCGCCGGCCTGAAGTCCACCGCCAGCGTCACCAAGAACGCTCCCATCCGCCGCGCTTCTTCCACCGTCAGGTCTCGGGGGACGATGACCTGCGCGAGCAAATCGGGGCGGAGCGGGTA
>JACCSZ010000109.1 GCA_013812695.1 Gemmatimonadales bacterium
ACGACCTCGCCGCCGTGGCGCCGCACGCCATCCACTTTCACCTGCGGCGTCGATTCGGGCATCACGACCACCGCCCGAAGGCCGAATCGCCGTGCCGCGAAAGCGACCGCCTGGCCGTGATTGCCGCTCGAGGCGGTGACCACGCCGCCCGCGCCGCCCCGCGCGACGAGCCGCGCGATGGCGTGATAGGCGCCGCGGATCTTGAACGCGCCGACCGGCTGGAGCAGCTCGCACTTGAGGGCGACGGGCGCGCCGACCCGGGCGCTGAGATCGGGGGCGTCGAGCAGCGGCGTGCGCACCGCGACGCCATCCAGCACGCGCGCCGCAGCTCGAAGCGTGTCGAGGGTGACGGCGGTTGTCCGGTCAGCGAGGATCGGCATCGGTCACTCGTCGGCGGCGGCGGTCGGCGCCGCCTCACTGCCGCCGGCGGCCTCCTCCGTCCCGCCTTCGTCCTCCCGGACCACCCGGGCCACGTCGACCACCGTGTCGCCCGAGTCGAGGTTCATCACCTTGACGCCCTGGGTGTTCCGGCCGATGACGCGGATGCCGTCCACCGGCACCCGGATGATCACGCCCTGGCGGGTGATCATCATCAGCTCGTCTTCAGGAATGACTTCCTTGAGCGCCACGATCGACCCGGTCTTGTCGGTCCTCCTGAGGGTAATGATGCCCTTGCCCCCGCGTTTCTGCACGCGGTAGTCCACGAGCTCGGAGCGCTTCCCGAAGCCTTTCTCGCTCACCACCAGCAGCGTCGCGTCGCGTCGGACCACGACCATGCCGATGACCGCGTCGCCCTTCTCGAGCTCGACGCCCTTCACGCCCGTCGTGGCGCGCCCCATCTCGCGCACGTCGCCGTGGTGAAAGCGGATGCTCATGCCGTCCTTGGTGGCCAGGACGATGTCGCTGTTGGCGTCGCAGACCTGCACGTCGATGAGCTCGTCGCCCTTGTCGATGTTGATGGCGCAGATGCCGTTGGTCCGCACGTTGCCGTACGCCGAGAGCAGCGTCTTCTTGACCGTGCCCTGCCGGGTGGCGAAGACCAGGCACCGGTCATCCGTGAACTCCCGCACCGGTACCAGCGAGGCGATCTGCTCGTTCGGCTTGATGGCGACGCAGCTGACCACCGGCTTGCCGCGCGCCGCGCGGCCGGCCTGCGGGATCTCGTGCACCTTGAGCCAGTAGAGCTGCCCGGTGTTCGTGAAGAAGAGCAGGTAGTCGTGCGTGCTGGCGATGAAGAGATGTTCTATCCAGTCGTCGGCTTTGAGGTCCTGGCCGTTGAGGCCCCGGCCTCCCCGCCGTTGCCGCTTGTAAGTCGTGACCGGGATGCGCTTGATGTACCCCGTCCGGGAGATGGTGATGACCATGTCCTCTTCGGCGATCAGGTCCTCGACCGAGAACTCGCCCTGGTCGCTCAGGATCTCGGTCCGGCGGTCGTCGCCGAACTGGTCCACGGTTTCGGTCATTTCCTGCTTGAGGATGCCCATCCGCTTGGGCTTGGAGGCCAGGATGCTCTTGAGGTCCTTGATCGTGGCCCGGACCTCTTTCAGCTCGGCGTCCAGCTTCTCGATCTCGAGCCCGGTGAGCTTGGCCAGCCGCATGTTGAGGATGGCGTCGGTCTGCTTCTCGCTCAGCCCGAACCGCTTCCGGAGCCGCGCATCGGCCTGCGGAGTGTCCGCCGAGCCGCGGATGATCTTGATGACCTCGTCGATGTGGTCGACGGCGATCTTGAGACCCTCGAGAATGTGCTCCCGGGCCTCGGCGGTGGTCAGGTCGAACTGGGTCCGGCGGACGATGATCTCGTGCCGGTGCTCGATGTAGCGCTCGAGGAGCTCCTTCAGGTTCATGATCTTGGGGGCGCCCTTGTCGAGCGCCAGCATGATCACGCCGAAGGTGGACTGCATGGAGGTGTGCTTGTAGAGCTGGTTCAGCACCACGTTGGGGATGGCGTCGCGCTTGAGCTCGACGACGACGCGCATGCCCTCCTTGTCGGACTCGTCGTTGACGCCGCTGATCCCTTCGATCCGCTTTTCCATCGCCAGCTCGGCGATGGCCTTGACCAGGTTTTCCTTGTTGACCTGGTACGGGATTTCGGTGACCACGATCTGCGACCTGCCCGACGACTCCTTCTCCTCGATCTGGGCGCGGGCTCGCATGACGACCCGGCCGCGGCCGGTCTCGTAAGCCTCCTTGATCCCTTCGCGGCCGTAGATGTACGCGCCGGTGGGAAAATCGGGGCCCTTAATGACTTTCCGAAGCTCGGTAATGCTGGCCTCGGGGGTGTCGATCAGCAGCTCGATCGCCTTGGCCACCTCGCGCAGGTTGTGCGGCGGAATGTTGGTGGCCATGCCGACGGCGATGCCGGACGAGCCGTTCACCAGCAGGTTCGGGACCCTGGACGGCAGGACCGTCGGCTCCTGCAGCCGGTCGTCGAAGTTGGGTTGGAAAGCGACCGTGTTCTTGTCGATGTCCTCCAGCATGGCGATGGCGACGCGCGTCAGCCGGGACTCGGTGTAGCGGTAGGCCGCCGCCGGATCGCCGTCGACCGAGCCGAAGTTCCCCTGGCCATCCACCAGCGGATACCGGAGCGAGAACAACTGCACCATGCGCACGAGGGCGTCGTACACGGACTGGTCGCCGTGCGGGTGATACTTGCCCAACACGTCCCCGACCACCGTCGCCGACTTCTTGTACGGCCGGCCGGGCACGAGGCCCAGCTCGTTCATGGCATAGAGGATCCGGCGATGCACCGGCTTGAGCCCATCCCGCACGTCCGGCAGCGCCCGGGAGACGATGACGCTCATCGAGTAGTTGATGAACGACTGCTGCATCTCTTCTTCGATGAGCCGGGGTAGAATGCGTTCGCGCGAGTTGGGTGCGGTCATGGCGGTCGCTGGCAGGGGAAATCGGATGGTCCCGGAGGGCGAGCCGGGGCCCCCAAATATATCCCGGAGCTAGCCGAGAACGCAACGGCGCCGTTAGCCGGAAGTCAGCGGTGGGCAATGGTTTATGGTGACGCCTGGGCTACTGCTGACAGGGAGCTTCCGGGTCCGGCTTCGGCTGGTCCACAACCACGCGATGGTCGAGGTCGGCGACCCGCCCCGCCAGCGCCGCGACGTAACGCACGACCGCGGCGAACTTGTCGAAGTCGAGATACTGCACCTCATCGGTGACCTGGTGGTAATCCCGGTGTGCGCCCGAGGTGAAGAACACGATCGGGATGCCGAAGCGCGCGTACATGGCGTGGTCGCTCCGGCAGTAGTACTGGTCGGGGTGGCCGTTGGCGTCGTAGGCGTCGTCGAACCGCAGTCCGTATCGGCCGTCCGTGTTGACCTGCTCGACCAGATCGCCCAGCTCGGTCGAGAGCCGGCGGGAGCCGAGCACCTGGAGGTATCCGGGTCCGCCGCCGGACACGTCTCCGGCTCCGCCGCGACCGATCATGTCCACGTTGACCTGCGCCACGATCGAGTCTCGCGGGACGGTCGGATGGTCGGTGAACCAGCGACTTCCCTGCAGTCCCGACTCTTCGCCGCTATGCCACACGAAGACGACCGACCGCTTGGGCCGCATCCCGCCCCGCGCCAGGGATTCGGCGACCTCCAGCAGTCCCATCGATCCCGAGCCGTCGTCGTCGGCGCCATTTACGATCGAGTCCACGCGCGCGGGACGCATCCGGCGCAGGCTGTCGATTATCGATTGGATCCGGGCGGCCTCGTCCGCGGTCGGCGCACGCGGGGTGTCGTTCGCGCCTTGCGGCCGCATGACGGTGTTGTAGGCCCGCAGGCTGTCGTGGTCGACCGGCGCGACGATGCCGATGGCGTCGTTGTGCGCCCCCAGTGCCACGTACTGTCCGCGGAGCGCGGGATCGGCGCCATCGAGGATGCCGATGACGTTGGCGGCAGGGAGCACGGCGCGGTCGAATCGCACGTCGCCCTGGAGCGCCGGGCCGGTGTCGCCCGGGCGGAGCCCTTCGAGCGGCTTCCCAAAGAGCGCGGGGACAGCGGCGGTCAGGAGGAAGAGCATGCGCGGCTGGGTGACGCCAGGCGGTGGCTGGCTGTCCCCCTCGAGTTCGAGCTTCGGCGCCTTGAGCACCTCGGCGAGCTGCCCGAGAAGCGGATCGATCTGGGTGATGGCGATGCCGGCCACCAGTCCCAGCCTGCCGTTCGGGCTCAGATCCGGCGCGCCGATCGAGTTGCCGGTAGCCTCGCTCCGGAAAACCACCAGCTTGCCCTGGAGGGCCTCCCGCGAGGGCAGCGCGGCCGAGTCCGCCAGCGTACCGATATAGATCGCCGGCGCGCCGTCGATCGGGCGCACGGGCACGGCGAAGCTGGGCTGGTACGGGAAGTAATCTCGGAACACCGCGAGCGCCGCCGAGCCTGCCTGGAGTGTGGCGTTCGCGGTATCGACCGAGTAGCCGGCGAGCGGTAGCGGCTGGAGGTAGCCACCGTCATCCCCGCCCGGCCGAAGCCCCAGCCGCGCCAGCTCGGACGCGATATAGGCGTTGCCGCGGACGTTACCAGGCGTGCCGGCGCGGCGGCCCTGCATCGAATCGTCGGCGAAGATGGCGCTCCTGATCCGCAGGTCGGCCGGGGTGATAGCCGGGGTGGTGCCGCCGGTGGGCGCGGCTATGACCGCGGTGCGGGTGCCGCCGCAGGCGTATGCCGCGGGCAACAGCGTGAGCGCGAGTGTCCAGGATCTGCGCATGAATGGCCGCCGGAGTTGGGTAATGGGTGGGACCGTTGCCCTCCACTACCTCGGCCCGGCACAAAACGTTTCACGCGGCGCCGGCCTCCGCGACCCCGGCATCCCGCCGCAGCAGCACGGTGCCCGCGCCCAGCCTCAGCGCCGGCTCGCCGGCCGGCGCCACCACCCGGCCGATCGGGCGCTCGCCGTCGAACACGTCGTAGACCACTGGCGAGTCCTGCCTCGACAACTGTACCATCGCTTGCTCCTTGGTTGCTCGTGGTTGCTGAACCAGCTCGCGGCCTGTCGGCCTGTCATCCCGAGTGGAGCGAGGGATCTTGCGGGACCGAGTTCGAACCCCGGTGAGCAGATCCCTCGCTCCGCTCGGGATGACAGGGCTGCGGAGTCGGGCCAGCAAGGCTTACCTCGATCCAACGAGGCTTAGAGTCGGCGCCGCCGCCGAAGGTTGCGTCCGCGGCGCATGTCCGCCACGCAACCCTTTCCGGACGGCCCGTGTCAGAGGGCCGTTCGACCTGGTAACCCTCACGCGCCGGAGCCCGTGGACGACCGTGACCTGATCGGACGAGTGCTGGCCGGCGACCCGCGTGCGGAGCGTGAGCTGTACGACGCGCACGTGGACCGCGTCTACCGCCTCGTCTATCGGATGGTGGACGACCCGCACCGGGCTCAGGATTTCACGCAGGAGGCGTTCATCCGTGGGTTCCGGCGGCTGGCCGACTTTCGCGGCGAGAGCGCGCTGTCGACCTGGCTGTGCGCCATCGCGGTCTCGGTCACATTGAACGGCCTGCGGACGCTCAAACGGGCGAGGGAGCGCGAGGTGGGGCTGGAGGATGCGCCGGCGATCGGTGTCCGCACCGTCGAGGCCGATCCCGACCTGAAGGTTCGCCTGACTCACGCCATCGACCGGCTGCCCAACGGCTATCGCACGGTGTTCGTGATGCACGACGTCGAGGGCTACACGCACGAGCAGATTGCCGCCACGCTGGGCGTGCAGCCCGGCACCTCGAAGGCCCAGTTGTTCCGTGCCCGCGCCCGCCTGCGCGAGGCGCTCGCCGACTTCGCGAGGGACTGACCCCGATGGACGACGAACCGTTCGACGAAACCCTGCAGTCCGCGGCTCGCGCCTACCACACGCCCCCGGAGCCTCCGCGCGAGGAGATGTGGCGCGCCATCGAGGCCCAACGCCGCGTGGACCGCGTCCGCGGGACCGTCATGCGCCGCTGGATCCCGTGGTCGATGGCCGCGGCCGCCGTCCTCGCGCTCGGCGTCGGCATCGGCCGCGTGTCGGTCCCTGACTCGCCACCGGGTTCGGCGGCACCGGTGCGCGTCACCGGGGCAGCGCCGGCGCCGCGCGTCAACGAGACCGCCTATCGTCTGGCCACCGTCGAGCACCTGGGGCAGTCGGAGGCATTTCTCACGCTGTTCCGCGCCTCGCTCCGGCAAGGCGCCCAGGAGCGGCTCGCGTCGGGAACCGCGCGGCACCTGCTGGCCACGAACCGGCTGCTGCTCGACTCGCCGGCGGCGCAGGACTGGAGGACGCGCGTCCTGCTCGAGGATCTCGAGCTGGTGCTCGCCGAGATCGCCCAACTGTCCCCCGAAGCCTCGGCGGGCGATCGCGCAATGATTCGCGATGGCATGGAGCACGGTGCCGTGCTTCCCCGGCTCCGGACGGTCGTGCCGGCTGGCACGACCCCAACACGAGGTGACCTGTGATCGATCGGATGTCGTTCGGCGTGACGCTCGCCGGACTCCTGACACTCCTTGGCGGGTGGCCATCGGCGCCTACCCTTTCGCGCGGCCAGGCCGGGGCGTCTCAGTACACCGCTGCTGCCCCCGAGCCGAGGCCGCCCACCGCCTGGCTCCACAACGACCCGGCCGACTCGCTGTACCGGGCGGCGCGCGAGGCGCTCGACCGGCGTGACTACCGGCGTGCGGCGGACCTCTTCGCGCAGGTGCATGCGCGCTTTCCCCGCTCGGGCTACGCCGCCGACGCCTTCTACTGGCGCGCCTTTGCCCTCTATCGTACCGGCGGCACGGCCCAGCTCCGCGCGGCCCTCGCGGCGCTCGACGCCCAGCGGGATCGCTTCCCGAAGGCGGCCACCAGAGGCGACGCCCGGGCGCTCGCCGGCCGCATCCAGGGCGCGCTCGCCCGACAGGGCGATCCCGAAGCGGCGGCCTGGGT
Source organism: Gemmatimonadales bacterium (assembly GCA_013812695.1). GTDB lineage: Bacteria > Gemmatimonadota > Gemmatimonadetes > Gemmatimonadales > GWC2-71-9 > CAVVWJ01. The sequence goes on from JACCSZ010000109.1 coordinate 6,884, forward strand.
GGCCGAGGCCGCCCAGGACGTGGCACGCCAGCCGACGCCACCGACACCGCCCTCCCCTCCGTCGCCCGGGATGCCCGCCGCCCCGCCGACGCCCCCGACGCCGCCCACCGGAGGCGAGGAACGCTGCGGCGACGACGAGAACGACACCAAGCTCGCGGCACTCAACGCGCTGCAGCAGATGGACGACGATCGGGCCCGCCCGATCCTGCGTCGGGTGCTCGCCCGGCGCGACGCCCCGTCCGTGTGTCTCCGGCGCAAGGCCGTCTTCCTGATCGCGCAGGAAAGCGCGGAGGGCACCGAAGACATCCTGCTCGAGACTGCGCGGAACGACCCCGATTCCGAGGTTCGCGAGCAGTCGGTGTTCTGGCTCTCGCAGGTGGGCACGGAGCGCGCCGTAGGCGCGCTCGATTCGATCCTCCGCGGCTCCAAGGACCCGGCGATCCAGGACAAGGCGGTCTTCGCCCTGTCGCAGCACGGCAGCGAGCGGGCGATGCAGGCGCTTCGCACCTACGCCGAGCGTCCGGATCTGTCGGCCGAGCTTCGCGAGAAGGCCATCTTCTGGATCGGCCAGAGCGGCGGAGCTCGGAACGAGGCGTATCTGCGGTCGCTCTACGGCCGGCTGAAGGACGAGTCGCTCCGCGACAAGGTGCTGTTCTCGGTGTCGCAGGCGGGCGGCGCGGAGAACGGGCGCTGGCTCCTCGGCATCGCGCGCGACGGGGGCCAGCCGCTCGAGCTCCGAAAGAAGGCGCTGTTCTGGGCGGGTCAGGGCGACGCGTCGATGGCGGACCTGGCGGGGCTCTATGCCTCGATGCCCGGCCGCGACATGCGGGAGCAACTGATCTTCGTCTATTCGCAGCGCGACGAGCCCGCGGCCGTGGACAAGCTGCTGGACATCGCCAAGCGCGATCCGGACCTGGAGCTGAGGAAGAAGGCGCTGTTCTGGCTCGGACAAAGCGACGACCCACGGGCCGCCAAGGCGCTGCAGGACATCATCGAGCAACCGTGAGCGGGAGGGCCGTCATGCACCGGTCAGTCACCATGCTGGGCGCGCTGCTGTGGCTCCCCGCGGCGCTCCACTCGCAGACGCTGGCGCAGCGCGTCGCGTCGCTGGGCGACGGCACGCTTCGACTCAGCTTCGCCGCCCGCGCGGGCGTCTGCGGGAACGGCGGCAATGGCATCACCCTCGTGAGCGACGACGAACGCGGTGCGGACGGGCGCGGAGAGTGGGAGAACGACTGCGCGCCCGGACCCGTGCGCGTGTCGCTCCGGGTCCGCGGCGGCCGTGTGGCCGATGCCCACGTGTACGTCGGAGGCCGCTGGCGATCGCCGCAGAGCGGCACCGCCGATCTAGGCACGGTGCCCGCCCGGCAGGCGGCGACGGAGCTTCTGGCGCTGGCCGAAGGCGGCCGCGGGGACGCCGAGGCGCTCGTCACGGCGGCCACGCTCGCGGACAGCGTGGTCGTGTGGCCCATGCTGCTTCGCCTGGCCCGGCGCCCCGACCTGCCGCTCGATACGCGGCGCCAGGCCGTCTTCTGGCTCGGCCAGGCGGCCGGCGAGGCGGCGACGCGCGGGCTGGACTCCCTCGCGGGAGACCGCTCAGGCGAGCTGGAGTTGCGAAAGCACGCGGTGTTCGCGCTCTCGCAGCGGCCCCCGGACGAGGGCGTGCCGGCGCTGGTCCGCATCGCCCGCGCGAACCCGCATGCCGAGCTCCGGAAGACCGCGCTGTTCTGGCTCGGCCAGAGCGAAGATCCGCGGGCGCTCGCGCTGTTCGAGGAGATCCTGAGGTAGAACCTGCGCGACCCGTCATCCTGAGCGCCCCCATTACATTCCCCGCATGCGGGCCCTCCTCCATGGCATGCTTGCCGCCGCGCTCCTCGCCGCGTGCGCGGAGCAGGCGCCCCCGGCGCCGGTCCTGACCCTCGGCCCTCTCGCCGACACGATCCCCACCACACTGTCCGAGGTCACCGCCGGAACGTGGCTCGGCGGAGACCGCTGGGCGCTCCTGGCACTGCCCGACGAGCAGGTGGCCGTCGCGGAGGAGGCGAAGCGCTCGGTCACGCCGCTCGGCAGCGCCAGGGAGCTGCGGAATCCGGCGACCCTGTTCCGCGCCGGCGATACCGTGTACGTGGGCGACTGGGGCCTTCGCCGCACCTCGCGGTGGACTCTCGATGGCCGGTTCGCGGGCGCGGTTCCGGCATCGGACGCGGTTCGCGGTGTGCTCCCGCGCGCGCGAGACGCGGCCGGCCGGTTCTATCTCGAGCTGACGCCGCGGCCCGGCGCCGACGGCCGCGGCAACCGCGATTCCGCCGTCATCGTGCGGGCCGGGCCGGCGCTGGAGCGCCCCGACACGATCGCGCGGCTGTCGCCGCTCGACATCGCGGAGGTGGTGGGCGACGCGGGCCGGCGGTTCGAGCGGCGAGTCTTCAGCGGCGCCGATCTATGGGGCGCCCTTCCTGACGGTTCGCTCTGGGTCGGCCGGGTGTACGAGAACCGCGTCGACTGGCGCGACCCCTCAGGCAAATGGACGCGCGGTGAACCGTTGCCGGACCGGATCCTCGAGGTAACCCGCTACGATCGCGAGCTGTTTTTGCGCCGATTTCCTCCGGAGCTCCGCGGCACCGCTCAACAACTCCCGTTCGCGCCGGTGAAGCCGCCGTTCGAGGGCGCGCTCACGGGTCCGGGCGGCGAGGTCTGGCTCGAGAAGAGCCGGGCGCCGGTGGATTCGAGCCGGCGCTATCACCGTGTGGATCGACGCGGGCGGCTCCGCGAGGAGATCCGCGTGCCGGGCCATGGGCGTATCATCGCCGTGTCGTCCGAGGCCGTGCTGGTGGCCGAGCCGTCACGCGAGGGCATCCGCCTGCTACGGTTCGCGATGCCGAGGGCTGCCGGGCGTGGCGCGTCCGTTCAGGCCACCTCGTCACCCTGAGGAGTGACCGCATGAAGCTGGCTCCATCGTTCTGCACCCTGGCGCTGCTTACCCTCGGCTGCACCCCGGCCGAGAGCCAGGGCCGTTTGACACTCGAGAAAAAGCTGCCGGTCACCTTCGCGCAGCTCAGCAATGTCGTCGAGCTGCGCGACGGCCGCATCGCCTTTGCCGATACCCGCGCGAAGCACTTTCTCACCGCCGACCTGCAGACGGGCCGAGTGGACACCCTCGGTACCCGGGTCGATTCGCTGGCCAGGAACGCGCCGGCCGAGCAGTACCGGTTTCCAGGCTGGGTGGCACACCTGCGCGCGGATACGGTCGCGCTGGTGGACTTCAGCGGGCTCCGCACCACGCTCTGGAACGAGTCGGGGAAAGCGCTCGGCGTGCTGCCGATCGTCCCCGTGGCCGGGACGGCGCCGGTGCTGGTGTACGACACCGTCGGTCATGGCTACAAGGTCGACTACCAGTCGGTGATCGGCGGGGCGGAGCCGGGAACCCCGCGGCCGGACAGCGTGGCGGTGCTCCGCATCGCGCTCGCGACGGGCAAGGTGGACACGGTGGCCAATCTCGCCGCGCCCGAGTACGGGGAAGCGACGTTCGGAGAGCAGCGGCAGGAGGCGGCCAAGGTCTTCGCGCCGAACGATTTCTTCGGCGTGCTCCCGGACGGCACCGCGTGGCTGGCGCGCGGCCGCGACAATCGCGTCGACTGGCGCGCGCCGAACGGCACCTGGACCCGCGGTACACCGCACGCCTACACCAAGGCGCCCGTCACCCAGACGGACCGGGACCGGGTGCTGGCGCAGGTACGCGAGCAGGGAAAGCAGTTCGGGATGCCGCAGGATCTGGCGATCCGGTATCCGTTCGCCGACACCAAGCCGCCGTTCGACTTCGCGCTCGGCCGCCCGAACGGCGAGGTCTGGCTGCAGCGGCCGAGGATGCAGGAGGACGCGCCGCTCACGTACGATGTCTTCGATCGGAAGGGGAGCTGGCAGCGCGCGGTGAAGTTCCCGACGGGGACGTCGCTGGCCGGCTTCGGGCCCGCGGGAGCGGTGTACGGTTCGATCAAGGAAGCGGACGGGCAGCGAACGGTGGGGCGGTTCGCGCTGCAGTGAGCAGCGCGTCCGACGACGTTCAGTCGAGGATCGGCGGCTCGTCCCCCGGCGGCGTGTTGGGCCCGGGACGATCGGTGTGCCGCCGCTCTCGCCGCCGTCCTTCCTCGTACCAGCGCCGCGTGATCTCGCCCGCCAGGTCGCGATTCCCGAGCCCGAACGCGAGGCCCACGGACAGCGCCACGGCGCCGAGCGTGAGGGTGAATGCGGCGGTCACGATCTCCTCGGCGACGCCCACCTGCTGGAGCGCCATGAAGATCGCGATCACCACCACCGCGCCCTTGGCGATCTTGGCCACGGTCGGCACGCCGGACACCGACCCGGCCGAAGCCAGGATCAGGCCGCGCACGAACTCGCCGACGATCATGCCGAGGATGACGATCACGATGCCGGCGATCAGCGTCGGAATGAATGCCAGCATCGTTCCGAACATCTGGCTGATGCTTTCGAGGCCGAGCGCCGTGCTGGCCAGCAGGATGACGACCAGCATGACGAGCCAGAAGATCAGCTTGGCCAGGGCCCGCACCGGGTCGAGGCGCGAGCCGGTCCGCCCCACCACTTCGTCCAGCCCGCCGGCCGCCGCCATGCGGTTGAAGTCGACCCGCTTGAGCGTGTCGTCGGCCCAGCGCTGGATCTGCCGGGCGAGGAAGTAGCCGGTCAGCAGGATCACCGCCGCACCGGCCAGCGCGGGGATGACGGTACCGATCTGCCCGGCGCCCAGCCGGAGTCGTTCCCACAGTTCGCTCACGTCGCCACCTCGATCACGAGTTTGCCGGTCTGCTCGCCCCGCTGCAGGCGCGCGAATGCCGCGGGCCCTTGCTCGAGCGGTACCCTTCCGTCCACCAACGGCCAGAGCTTGCCCGCATGCGCCAGCGCCACGATTTCCGCGTACTCGCGCCGGCTGCCGAGCGTGGAGCCATGGATGCTCCACTGGTGCCAGAACAGCCGACGGAGATCCAGCGCGATCATCGCACCGGTGGTGGCGCCGCAGACCGTGAGGCGTCCGCCGCGCCGGAGCGCCCGGAGCGAGTCCTGCCAGCGCGCCTGCCCCACGCTGTCCACCACGACGTCGGCGCCGCGTCCCTCGGTCAGCCGGCGGACCTCAGCCACGACGTCCGCGGTGGCGTGATTCACGGCCGCGTCGGCGCCGTGGAGGCGGGCGACCTCGAGCTTGGCGTCGGCCCCACTGGTGACGATGGCACGCCCGCCCAGGTGCCGAACGATCCGGAGCGCCGCCAGCGCGACGCCGCCGCCGATTCCCCAGATCAGCACGGTCTCGCCCGCGCGGAGCCGCGCGCGGGTCGTGAGCATGCGCCACGCGGTGAGCGTCGCCAGTGAGAAGGCCGCGGCTTCGGCCCACGGCATCCGCTCCGGCACCGGCGCCAGATTGTCGGCGGGGACCACGACGTACTCCGCCGCAGTCCCGGCGCGGTGCTCGCCGACGACCCGGAAGGAGACGCAGAGCGACTCCTCGCCCTCGAGGCAGGCGGCGCAGCGACCGCACGAGAGGCCGGGGTTGATCATCACCCGGTCGCCCGGACGCACGCGCGACACCGCGGGGCCGACCGCCTCGACGGTCCCGGCGCCGTCGGAGCCGACAATGTGCGGAAACGTGTAGCGCACGCCGGGGAGGCCCTCAGCCACGAAGAGATCGAGCCGGTTGAGCGCGGCGGCGTGGATGCGCACGCGCACATCGTCCGGGAGCTCGAGCTCGGGGCGGGGCAGTTCCCGGAGCGCGAGACCCTCCAGCCCGGCGACGCCGCTGAGCGCGAGCGCCTTCACGCGGCCGCCGCGGTCAGAACGACGGACTCAGCGCCTGCTCGCCCGGCCGAAGCGGGACGAGCACCGGCCTGCCATCCGCGGCAAGCGGCTGGATGCGCAGGGTGATCCGCGACTTGCCCCGGCCCCCCTCCGCCAGCGTCCCGGCAACGTACGCCAGCCGTTTGCCGTCCCCCGAAACGTCGAGGGCGAGGACGGGCTGGTCGATTTCCAGCACGAGCGCCGCGGCGGCGCCACCCGCGGGAAGGCGCATGAGGCGCGACTTGTCGCCCTTGGCGACGACGAAGACCAGGTCGCCGTCGGGCAGGTAGCGCGGGCTCGACTCCCGGTCCGACGTCCGGGTCATCCGCCGCGCCGCGCCCCCGTCGATGTCGGTCTCGTAGATCTCCGCATTGCCGTCACGGGTGGACACGAAGGCGAGGCGCCGGCCGTCGGGCGAGACGGCCGGCGCGCGATTGCCGCCCGGGGAGGCCGTGATCGCCCGCGCGTCGTTACCGTCGGCACGCACGCTCACGAGCTGGGGGGCGGCACCGCTCGGCGCGGCGGTGTAGACGATCCGCGCGCCGTCGGCAGCCCACACCGGCTCACCCTCGGCACCGGGGTCGGCCGTGAGGCGGCGGGGATTGGTGCCGTCGGCGTCCATGACGTAGAGGTCGTAGCTGCCGCCCCGAGTCGAGCTGAACGCAATACGGGTCCGATCCGGTGACCGGACGGGCTGGACGTTACCGCCGCCGTCGACGAGCAGGGGCAGGAGGGTGTCAGGACTCTCGGGCCGGATCTGATAGAGATCAAAGCTGCCCCCGCGATTGGAGGCCACGAGCAGCTCGGCGGTGACGTAGACGTCCGCGGCCACGGTCGTGCCCCAAGCACTCCGCGCGGACACCAGCGCGTGCCCCGGGCGCACCCCGCGCACCTGGCCCGCGGCCACGGCGGCGATCTCGGGGCGGTCGGTACTCCACTCGACGGCGGCCGGGCCGATGATCTTGCCGTCGTCATCGAGTAGCGCGGCGCTGAGCGTGATCTGTTCGCCCGGGTGGAGACCCGCCCGCGTCCGGTCGAGACCGAGCACGCCGGGCACGAGCTGGAGCCGCCAGACCACCGGCTCGAAGCCGCGCATCCGTGCGGTCAGCGTCGTCGACCCGGTGTCGCGCGCGACCAGCGTGCCGGTGGCGCGGTCGAACCCGGCGCGGGTGGTATCGCCCACCTCCCACGTGATGCGCGCCTCGGGAATCGGGGTCGAGTCGGCGGCCTCAGCCACCGCCGTAAACGTACGCGCGGCGCGGAGCGGGATCCGGAGCGGCTCGGCCACCGGCTTGGGCGACACCACCAGCGTCTGCGGCAGCCGGTGGACCACGAGCGTGGTGCGCCGCTCCTGCCCCGAGGCGAGCACGACGATCTCGGTGCGACCCGGCCGGCGGGCCTGCACGATGCCGGTCGGCCCCACCACGGCGACGGTCGTGTCGGCGGAGCGCCACTCCATGAACCCGGACAGCCGCCGGTGGGCCTGCGATGGTATCTCAACCCGCAGTGTTTCCGCTTCCTCGGGCCCGAGCACCTCGCTCTCGCCTGCCAGGGCTATCTCGGCCGGCTCCACCTCGACAGACACCGTGGCCATCAGGCCGGCAGCCGTGGTGGCCTGCACGATGCTCCTGCCTGGGGCTACCGCGAGGACGACGCCCGAGCTATCCACGTTCGCCACCTCGGGCTTGAGCGACCGCCAGCTCACCCGGGCCACGCTCACCGGCGTGCCGTCCTCGTGCAGCGCCTGCGGCGTGACCTCGAGGCGCTCGCCCGGGAGCAGGACCGCGCTGGCGGGGTCGAGGGTCAGGATCGTTCCTGCGGCGGTCGAGCCGCTGTGGCCCGCGGCGCTGCCGGTGATCAGGACGGCGAGCGATGCGCGCTTGCCCTGCGTCCGCGCCTCGACCTTGGCGAGCCCTGGCGCGACGCCCTGGACGGTGCCCTCGCGCGACACGCGCGCGATGACCGTGTCGGAGCTCCAGAAGGTGAACCTGGCGGACGGCATCAGGTTACCCTGGCGGTCGTAGGCGGCGGCGAAAATCGGCTGCCGCTGGCCCACGCCGAGGGTCATGGTCTCGGGGGTGACCTGGACCTCGGTGGCGGCCTGCGCTACGGCGGGACCGGCGGCCAGCGCCAGCAGGTGGAGCGGGGCGAGCGCGCGGAGCGCCACGGCGCCGACGCCCGGCCGCACATGGCGGCGGCGCGCCGTGCGATCCGATTCGGGTCGGAGAGCTGTCACCGGCGGACGTATCCAGAGATTGGGGATGGTCCCGTAATAATACCGTGGGCCGGCTCCGGTCACAGGGGCCGTTCGGGGCAGATTCGGATGACGCTGCTGCCCTCATCCCGTGTGGGAGCGTACGCCGAGCCGGGCTCCTCGGCGCATACCGAGCCTTGCAGAAGCCTCAAAGATGTGCGAGTTATAATTCTGGCAGTCCTTAGGAGGCGCACGCGCGCCTCCCGCCGGCGGCGGGTTGCGCCGCACCTGCGATCGGAGGAAGCGAAGATGGCCGAGCTTCATTATATGGAGATGGGCTGGTCCGGGTCCGGCTGGATGGATCCCCTTCCGACCGAATACCCGCCGGCCCCCACGCCCGCCTCCCCGTCCGCGCCCGCGCCTGGAGCGGCGGCGGCGGCTCGGCCCGGCACACCCGCTATGCCCGCCCCCAGGCGAACGCCGGCGAAAAAGACCGCCAAGCCCGCCGCCAAGAAGGCGGCCAAGAAAGCCGCGAAAAAGCCGGCCAAGAAGGCCGCCACACAGGCCGTCCGCAAGCGGGCCAAGAAGACCGCCAAGCGGGCGGCCGGTCGCTCCGTCAAGAAGACCGCGAAGAAAGCGGCCAGGAAGGGCGCGAAGAAGGGCAGCCGGAACGCCGCACGGAAGCGCGCCAGCAAGCCGGCCAAGAAGCGCGCGCGCAAGTCCGCCCGCAAAGCGGCCAAGCGCGGCCGGCGGCGCTGAGGGGGCTACCGCTTCGGTGCCGTGCCGGCCAGCGCGGCGGCGCAGTTGATGACCGCGATGTGGGTGAAGGCCTGCGGAAAGTTGCCGAGGAACTCGCCGGTCAGCGGGTCGATTTCCTCGGAGTAGAGCCCGACGTGATTGGCGTGGCGCAGCATCCGGCGGAACACCCGTTCCGCCCGCTCGCGCTCGCCGATCATCGTCAGGGCCTGGGCCAGCCAGAAGGTGCAGATCGAGAACGCCCCCTCCTGCCCTTCCAGCCCGTCGGGATGCTTGTAGCGATACACCAGCTCGCCGTCGGCGCTGGTGAGCTCGCGCGCGATGGCGTGGACCGTGGCGTGCACCCGCGCATGCTTCCAGGGAAGGAAACGCACCATCGGAATCGCCAGCGCGGCGGCGTCGAGCGCGTCGTCGTCGTACGCCTGGGTGAACGACTGGTGTTGCTCGCTCCACCCTCGCTCCATGATCTCGGCATGCAGCGCCTCCCGCTGAACCCGCCACTCGGGGGCATTCGACTCGAGGGTCAGCTCCTCGGCCATCCGGATCCCCCGATCGAGCGCCACCCAGCTCATCACTTTGCTGAACACGTACTGCCGCACCTCGCCCCGGACCTCCCAGATGCTCGAATCGGGTCGTTGCCAGTTCTTGCTGACCCAGTCCACGAGACCCCGCAGCACCCGCCAGGTGCCCTCGGTCATCTCGTGGTTGCGGCGCCAGATGTCCGCCGTTTCGAGCACTTCTCCGTACACGTCGAGCTGGAGCTGGCCGACCGCGCCGTTGCCGACCCGCACGGGGCGTGAGCCCTTGTAGCCGGAGAGATGATCGAGCTGGCGCTCGACCAGGTCGCGACGCCCGTCGATGCCGTACATGATCTGCAGATGGCCGCCGCCCTCGTGGCGGCAGACCTTCTTCAGGAACCGCATGAACGCGTCGGCCTCGCGCCGGTGGCCCACGGCGTCGAGCGCCGCCAGGGTAAAGGCCGCGTCGCGCAGCCAGACGAAGCGATAGTCCCAGTTGCGCTCGCCGCCGATCGTCTCGGGCAGGGAGGTCGTCGGCGCCGCGATGATGGCGCCGGTCTCGGCGTGCGTGAGGAGCTTGAGGGCGAGCGCCGAGCGCTTGACCATGCCGCGGAAGGGGCCGCTGTAGCGCACGCCGGCCGCCCAGCGGGCCCAGAAGGTGGCGGTGATGTCGAGCTTGCGGGCGCTCTCGTAGCGATCGACCGGGTGGATGTCGTCGTCGTCGTAGCGGAGGACGAGCCAGCGTTCCTCCCCTTTTTCGAGCGTGAAGCGCGCCGTGGCCGTGGACTGCTCGAGGGTCCAGTCGAACGGCTTGGCGCTGGACAGCGTGAGTACCTGATCGGTCCGGTCGGTGGCGAACAGGCCGGCGCGGAGCACCTCGAGGCGGGTGGTACGCGCGCCGTACTCGAAGCGGGGCATGAAGACCAGCTGCATCGGGACTCGGCCGCGCGTACAGCGCATCTGCCGGTGAATTTCCGGGTGCGTTCCCGACGGCCGCCCGTCCTCGTCCACCGGCATGAAGTCGGTGAGCACGGCGACTCCCTCCTGCGCCCGGAAGGTGGTCTCGAGGATGTTGGTGCGGGGGAGGTAGCGCTGGGTGGAGGTCCACTCTCCCTGGGGGCGGATCGACCAGGTGCCGCCGCGCTCGGGGTCGAGCAGCGCCGCGAACACGCTGCCGCTGTCGAACCGGGGAAGGCAGCACCAGTCGATCGCGCCGTCGATGCCGACCAGCGCCGACGTGCGCATGTCCCCGATAAGACCGTACTCGCCGAGCGTCAGCACGCGACCCGGGGCCGGCCGACGCTCGGCCGCGTCCAGCGTGGAATCCAAGCTGACGTCGGTCATCGCCCAAGTATAACGTGAGCCGGCGAGGATCTTGCCAGCGGCGCCGTCATCCACCCACCTTCCTACATCTCTTCCCGGAATCGCATGCCACTGACCCGTGTTCGCGCGTCCGCCGGCGCGTGGCTGCTCCTGGCCTTGAGCCTTGTGGCGGGCTGCCGCCGAGAGCGTCCCGACGGGATCGCGCTCGTCGGCGCGACACTCATCGACGGCAGCGGTGGACCCGAGCTGCCCGACGCGGCGGTCGTGGTGCGGCGAAGCCGCATCGAGTCGGTCGGCACGCGCGCGGGCTTCGCGCTGCCGGCGCGCACCGTCGAGGTGGACGTCTCGGGCCGGTGGATCATCCCCGGGCTCATCGACGCGCACGCCCACGTCGAGGAATGGGCACTGCCGCGCTACCTCGCCTGGGGCGTGACCACCGTGCGCGACCTGCACGGCAGCCTCGAGGGCAGCCTTCGTCTCCGGAACCGGGTCAACCTCGGGGCCGTGGCCGGTCCGCGAATTTACAGCGCGGGCGCGATGGTCGACGGCCTCCCGACCACCTACCCCGACGCGATCGGCGCGAACACCCCGGCCGACGCGCGAAGAGGAGTCGACCGGCTCGTCAACGCCGGAGTGGACGCGGTCAAGATCTACACCCGGGTGGACCCGGAGCTGCTCAAGGCCGTAATCGACGAGGCACGCGCCTTCAACCTTCCGGTGACCGGCCACCTGGGCCTCACCGACGCGGTGACCGCCGCCCGCATGGGGCTCTCGTCGCTCGAGCACCTGAGCGGCGTGCCCGAAGCGGCGATGCCGGATGCGTCGGCGCTCGTCGCCGCCCACTACCGGGGCTTCTTCTCGGGCTGGACCGCGTTCGAGCGGAGCTGGGCCGCGCTCGACTCGTCGGCGCTGGCCCGCGTGGCGGCGGCGCTCGCGGCGGAGAAGACGTTTGTGGTGCCCACGCTCGTGCTGCACGAGACGTTCAGCCGGCTCGACGACCCGGCGGTGCTTCAGGACACGATGCTCCGCGCCGTGCCCGCATCGGCACAGCGGCGGTGGAACGTGGCCGACATGGTGAAGCGCGCCGGCTGGACCGCGCAGGACTACCCCGCCTTCCGGAAGGCGCGGCCACAACAGGATCGCTTCCTCCGACTGTTCGCGGCCGCGGGCGGCCGGATCGTCACCGGTACCGACGCGTCGAATCAGTTGCTCATCCCCGGATACAGCGAGCATCGCGAGCTCGCGCTGCTGCAGGACGCGGGGCTTTCGCCCAAGGACGCGCTGCAGGCCGCCACCCG
>JACCSZ010000121.1 GCA_013812695.1 Gemmatimonadales bacterium
CCAGGGGCGATGCCGACGCCGGTGTCCCGCACGGTCAAGCTGATTGCGTCGTCCTGCTCGGCGAGCGTGAGGTCGACGCTGCCGCCCTGCGGTGTGTACTTGATGGCGTTGGTAACCAGATTGAGCAGCATCTCCCGGATCCGATGGCGGTCCACCGAGAGCCGCACCGGATGATCGGGCATCGCGCTCGTCACCGCGATGTCGCTCCCCTCGCCGAGCATCTCCGCGGTCTCGACCACCTCGCCCAGGAGGTCGCGCAGGTCGGCCTCCTCCACCGCCAGCGGGGCCCGGCCTTCGTCGGCGCGGGCCAGCGTCAGCAGGCTCTCGACCAGCTCGGTCATCTCGTTGATCTGGGCCAGCGTGTCGTCGAGCGACTGGAGGATCTCGCCCGGGACGCCCGGGTGGACCAGCGCGCGCTCGACGCCGGCCCGGAGCACCATGAGCGGCGTCTTGAGCTCGTGGCTGGCATCGGCGGTGAAGCGGTGCAGGCCCGCGAAGCTCTGCTCCAGCCGCGCGAGCATTCCGTTCACGGTCAGGGCCAGCCGCGCCATCTCGTCGTTCGAGAGCGGCACCGCGAGACGGCGGTGCAGGCTGGTGCCGTCGGAGATCGCCTCGACCTCGTCCATGATTCCCTGCACCGGCCGGAGCGACGTCCCCGCCAGCCAGTAGCCGACGAGCGCGGCGGCCAGCAGGATGATCGGCGCGATGATGAGCATCGAGCGCACCAGTTCCGCGGGCCCGAACGCCACCTGGGCCGTAGAGGTGGCCACGAGGACACCGCCGATCTCCGGCCCCGCCCCCTCGACGCGGACGGCGAGGTACCGCACGCTCCCGACCCCCGGACCCAGGTGCATGGTGCCGGCGCGCTTCGGCAGCCGCACGGTGTCGAGCGGAGCGGAGAGCCGCTGCAGCGCGTCGGCGCTCAGCGTCCGCGCCACCTCGCTGAGCGCGAGCACGTGGCCGGTGGTGTCGGCGACGACGAGGTAGTCACGCACAGCTTCCAGGTAGGCGCTGATCCCAGGATCGAGCGCGGGTCGGCTCCCCGCGGTGGTCACGATCCGGCCGAGCACGTTGTACGATTCGCTGAGCCACCGATTGGCGAGATCGGCTTCCAGGCCGAGCCGCTGGTCGAGCTCGCGAACGCTCGACTGGCGACGCTCGAGGTACAGCAGCGTGCCAAACGCCAGGACCGTGACCCCCAGCGCGACCGTGTACCACAGGGTCAGCCGCCGCCGGATCGTCGGCACGTCAGGCCCGCACGACGTACCCGACGCCGCGCACGGTGTGCACCAGCTTCTCCGCGTGCCCGGAATCGACCTTCTTGCGCAGGCGGTTGATCACCACGTCGACGATGTTCGTGCCCGGATCGAAGTGGTAGTCCCAGGCGTACTCGGTGATCAGGGTGCGGGACATGACGCGTCCGGCGTGGCGCGCCAGGTACTCGAGGACCGTGTACTCCTTGGGCGTGAGGTCGATGCGCTCGCCCGCCCGGCGGACTTCCCGGGTGGCGGTGTCGAGCTCGAGATCGCCGACCCGCAGTACGGGGCTGCGGATCTCCTTGGGCCGGCGGCCCAGCGCCTCGACCCTCGCCAGCAGCTCCTCGAAGGCGAACGGCTTGGTTACGTAGTCGTCCGCCCCCGAGCGCAGCGCCTGCACCTTGAAGTCGATCGCGTCCTGCGCGGTGAGCACGAGGATCGGGGTGGTGGTGCCGCGGTCTCGCAGGGTTCGCAGGACCTCCAGGCCGCTCATGCCCGGGAGCCTGAGATCCAGCACCAGCAGGTCGTACCTCCCGCCCGACGCGAGCCGGAGCCCTTCCATGCCGTCGTCCACCAGGTCGGCCTGGAAGTGATGTTCCTCCAGCCCGCGCTTCACGTACTGGCCAACCGTCCGGTCGTCCTCGATGACCAGGATCTTCATGCGCCCGCCGGCAGCACGACCCGAAAGAGCGCGCCCTGGCCGGGCGCGCTCTCCACCTCGATGCGGCCCCGGTGGTCGGCCACGATACCGTAGCAGATCGAGAGTCCGAGCCCGGTGCCTCGCCCCGGCGGCTTGGTCGTGTAGAACGGCTCGAAGATCTTGGTCTGATCACCGCGCGAGATGCCGGTGCCGGTGTCCTCTACCTCCACGAGCACCTCGCCCGACGGCGCGGCGCCCGGGCCGGTCCGGATCGTGAGCTGGCCGCCGTGCTCCATCGCGTCGAGGGCGTTCAGCATGAGGGCCATCAGCACCTGGATCAGCTGCTCGGCGCTGCCGACCGTGTCCGGCAACTCGGGCGACAGCGAGCGCACGAGCTGCAGGCGCTTGAAGCGCTCATGGTGCTTGAGCAGGAACAGTGCTTCGTCCACCAGAGCGTTGAGCGAGACCGGCCGCTTGGGCGTGGCTTTGGTCCGGCTGAAGTCGAGCAGCCCGTCGACGATTCGCGTGCAGCGCTGGACTTCACGGTCGATGATCCCGAGGTATTCGGCGGCCTGGCCACCCGCGCCTGCCGGCAGCCGGCCTTCGATGGCCGTCAGGCAGACGCTGATCGTGGCCAGCGGATTGTTGATCTCGTGCATGATCCCCGCGGCCAACTGCCCGATCGCGGCAAGCTTCTCGCTCTGCAGAATCTGACCCTGTACGCGGTGCCAGCCGGTCACGTCCTCGCCGATCGTGATCACGTGGGTGATCTCGTCGCCATCCAGCCGCATCGGGATCTTGCTCAGCCGATAGTGCCGGGTTTCGCCGCCGAGCGTCACCTCCTGCTCGGCCTGCTGGATCTCGCCGGTCTCGAACACGCGGTCGAACTCGGCACGGAGCTGGGCCGCCGGCTGCCGGGTGAGCACCTCGAAGACCGGCCGGCCGACCACGTCGTCGCGCCGAAGTCCCTGGGTGCCGGTTTCGCGCTTCCGATTCCAGCTCTGGATGCGGTAGTCGCGGTCGATGACGTAGAGGCCGATCGGAAGGCTGTCGATGATGAGGCTGGTGAACCGGCGATGCTCGTCGATCTCGCGCGACTGGGCGGCGACCTCCCCCGCCAGGTCCGCCGAGAGCTCGACCGCCGCCAGGTAGGGGGCGAGGCAGTCGGCCACGATGGTCAACACGTCCACGCCACCGCCGCCGTCCGGCAACCGAGCTTCGAGCAGGCCGAGGCGCGATCCTTCGTGCTCGAGCGAGAAGCGCACCCAGCCGGGCTGAACGGCTATCGTGGCCAGCGACGACACGAGTACCGGGCCACCTGTCGCCCGGGGCGCCTGCGCGGCGCGGAACGCCGTGGTATTCGGCTCCCGCCGCCATACGGTCACCGCGTCCGCCGGCAGGCCGTCCCGGAGCATTTCGGCCACGCCACCGAGCGTGTCGCCGGTGTCCAGCCCCTCGTTCAGGAGCTTAGCGACCGATCCGACCAGGGCCAGATCAGCGCGATCCACGGGTCTCGCTCCGTGGCGACGCCGTGGCGGCCAAGCTCAGAATCCGCCACTCCCCCTTGATGCGTCGCAACACGAGATGCTCGATCCATTCGCCGTCGCTCACGGAGCCGGCGACGGGGAGCAGGCGGCGGGTCGTGAGCCACACCGCGGCGAGTTCGCCGTCCTGCCGGTAGTCCGACCGCAGCACGCGGACGTCGAATCTCGCGGGGTCGAATCCTGCCACCCTCCGCGCGATCGTTCCGAGCGCGAAGTCGATCGGCACCGCCTGGTGCGCGCCGCTGTCCATGGGGAGCAGCGGCCCGGAATAGATGGCATCCGACCAGAACAGCGCGCGCGCCCCGTTCCAATCACGTCCCGACAGGGTGCGAGCGTAGCGCGAGACCAGCGCCTGCACGGCTTCCTCGTCGTGGCGGGTGCCGGTCGGCGTGTGATCTTCGATCCGGCACGCCGCGGCCAGCCAGAGGCCGAGGCAGAGCCCCGCGCGGTAGGGACGGCGCATCGCGATCCTTGGTGGGGTGTACGTGTCATCCTGAGCGAAGCGAAGGAGGCATGACCAGAAGCATGGCTCCTTCGCTGCGCTCAGGATGACAGGACCTGCCGGCTGACCCCGACCCTCCTCCTACCCCAGCGCGTGCAGCTGCTGCAGCAGTTCCGCGTTCTCCCGGCGGGCTCCCGGCGTGTTCTCCATGAACGTCCACCGGACCGTGCCCTCCCGGTCGATCAGCACGTAGGCCCGATTGGAGAAAAACCGCTCTTCCAGCAGCGTGCCGTAGCGCCGGCTCACGTCGCGTTTGAAGTCGCTCAGCATGTCGACCGCGATGCGCTCCTTGGCCTTGAACTCGGTCAGCGTGGGGACCGAATCGACGCTGATCGGCAGCACCACCGTGTCCGCGGTCTGGAACTGCGCGTAATCCTCGGTAAACGCGCACATCTCGCGCGTGCAGGTCTTGGTGAAGGCCAGCGGGAAGAACGCCAGCAGCACGTTCCGGCCGCGAAGCGTGGAGAGCGTGACTTCACCATCCGCGGTCGAGGGGAGCGTGAAATCCGGCGCGGGCGAGCCGACCGGCGGGAGCCCCTCAGCGGTGGCGGGTGAAACGGAGGTCATCGGGCTCAGGCTCCCTTGGCGCGATCGTACCGGCGGCCGATGTCGGTCCAGTTGACCACGTTCCACCAGGCGGTCACGTAGTCCGGGCGGCGGTTCTGATACTTGAGGTAGTAGGCGTGCTCCCACACGTCGCAGCCGAGGATCGGCCGCTTGCCGCTCATGAGCGGGTTGTCCTGATTGGGTGTGCTCTCGATCGCGAGCCCGCCGGCGCGATCGGCGACGACCCAGACCCAGCCGCTGCCGAACCGTCCGGCCGCCGCCTTGCCGAATTGTTCCTTCAGCTGCGCGAGGCCGCCGAACCCCTTGGCGATGCCGTCCGCCAGCGAGCCGGCCGGCTCCTTCGCGCCGCCGGGAGCCATCATCTCCCAGAACATCGTGTGGTTCACGTGGCCGCCGCCGTTGTTGCGGACCGGCGTCCGCACCGCCTCGGGAAGCGTCTCGATGTTCGCCATCAAGTCCTCGACCGATTTCTTCTGCAGATCGGGGTGCGCCTCCAGCGCGGCGTTCAGGTTGGTCACGTAAGTCGCGTGGTGCTTGTCGTGATGGATCCGCATCGTCTGCTCGTCGATGTGCGGCTCCAGGGCAGCGTAGTCGTACGGAAGGGGGGGAAGGGCGAACGCCATGGCCGACTCCTCAGGCTGAAATCTGCTGAATTCCAAATGACTTAACCCGGCTCGAGCCGCCAAATATGGGTCTGGCCGACGGAGGGGTCAACGAGACCGCTGCCCGTCCGCGGCCCTGGCCGGAGGCGCCACGGCGGCCGCCGCCGCGGCCACGCCCGAGACCGCCAGCACGGTGTACACCACCTCGGCGTGCAGTCCGGACTCGACGGCCAACAGCCCACCCGCCCCGGCCGCCAGCGCTGACGCTCCCACCGCGACCGGCAGCCACCGCCCCAGTCGCTCACGCCAGGCCGTGGCCAGGTCGAACATCAGAGCGCCAGCGAGGAGCAGCGCCGCTCCGGTCACCCCGCCGCGCGATGCGCCCAGCAGTCCGACCCACGCCAGGCCAATCGCTACGCCGCTCGGTCGGTCGCTCAGCGCCGCGTGCCAGATGCCCAGAACGATCGCGGGCATCATCAGCGGGCGCCAATGCTCCATGCCGTCGGGGACGGTGGGTATGGCCACGCGCGCGAGCAGCATCGCACCCACGGGGGCCGCCAGCGCTGCGGGCAGCTGCCGATGGAGCGGCCACAGTCCGGTCGTCGCCCATGCCGCCACGAGGAAGAGCGGGGCGAGGAGTCGCTCGGCGGCCGGACTCGTCGGAAGCGACGGCAAGGCCGCCATCGCGAGCCCCTCCGGTCCCGCGATCGCGCGCATCAGCCACCACGCCGGCAGGAGCACCAGGGTCAGCGACGGAGCCAGCGGCATCCTCGAGCCGCCGGCGGCTCGCTC
>JACCSZ010000129.1 GCA_013812695.1 Gemmatimonadales bacterium
GATGCCGATCCCGAACGCGGCGATGGCGAGCAGCGGATCAATGCTCACGAGCCCTCCCTGGTGGACTGTTCCAGAATGGTCGAAGCTTCGTCGAGCAGTTTTGCCTCCTCCTGGAGCGCGCGGCCCAGCTCCGCCGCCTCCGTTTCCGCTTCGGACCAGCGCTTGGCCTCGATCGCCTCCCGAATGCCCGGCATCGTCTTGGGCGTGTACCCAGTGTACCAGCCCGGCGCCGCTATCAGCTGCCGGTACCATGGACGCCTCGGCAGGCCGTCCACTGGGGCCAGCGCGCGCTCCGCCCGAAGCAGGAGCCCGTTGAGCCGCGAGACCCGGGCGGTGTCGAGCGCCGACGCGCCATCCTTCATCGCGGCGGTGTATGCCGACTCGAACCGCGACGTGGCCGACTTGAGCCGCGTGGCGCCGTTCTGCAGCGGCGCGAAGCTCAGGAACGGGGGCACCGGCTCACGCACGGAGGGCACCAGAGGCCGGCGGGGGTCGTTCATCGCCACGAAAGTGCTTTCCTCCACCTGCCGGTTCTGCTCCGCGATCGAATCGCGCATGGCGGTCAGCAGGTCCTGCACTTCCTTGAGGTTGACGTCCACCCGGTCCGACAGGCGGCTGAACTCGTACGGCAGCAGGTCCGCGCTCGCCAGGCGCATGGTGGCGAGGCCGACGGTCTGCGCGAGCGCTCGGCCGTAGACGAATGCCGTATCGCTGAACATCGTATACCAGCGGAAACTGTCGTAGATCGAATGGTAGATCCCGCCGTCGTCCTCGCCGCCGAAGCCGAGGTTGAGCGACGGGATGCCAAGGTGATGGTAGAAGACCGTGTAGTCCGAGCCCGAACCCATCGGCTCGACGAGCAGGTCACTCCTTTCGCGGGCCTCGCGCCGCCGGTCGGCGGTGCGTGCCGCGGCCACCTCGCCGAGGTGGGAGCGCTTCCAGACGGACATCTTGGTTTCGGGATCGGTCACATCGCGCGCCACCTCGGAGACGAGGCGCGCGAGCGAGGGCGAGCCGTCCGCGCCCAGCCGCCCGCGCCCGTTCCCGTCGGTGTTGAGATATGCGACCGCCTTCCGGCTGAGCTCGTTCGCGTGCGTCTCGGCCCACTCCGTCGAGCCGAGCAGCATGGGCTCCTCGCCGTCCCAGAGCGCCAGGACGATCGTGCGTCGGGGGCGCCAGCCCTGCTTGAGCAGTGCCCCGTATGCCCGCGCCTCCTCCAGCACCGCGATGGCACCCGACACCGGATCCTCGGCCCCGTTCACCCAGGCGTCGTGGTGATTCCCGCGCACCACCCACTCGTCCGGGCGCTCGGCGCCGGGGATGCGGGCGACGACGTCGTACGCGGGCACCAGCCGCCAGTCGAACCGGAGCTTGAGGTGGACGCGCGCCGGACCGGGGCCCACATGGTACGTGATCGGCAAGCCGCCCGCCCAGCCGGGAGGAGCTGGACGCCCGCCCAGCGCCGCGAGCAGCGGCTGGGCATCGGCCGCCGAGAGTGGCTGCACGGGTATCGTGGGCAGCGTGGGCGCCGCCGACCGGTCGAGGCGCTTGGCGTCTCGCGTGGCGCCGACGCCGGGCGTCAGCGGATCCCCGGCGAACAGCGGCATGTCCAGCACGCTCCCGCGCTGGACGCCGTCCCGCGGGCGAAACGGTCCCGCGGGATAGGTGTCGCCGGCGTGGTAGCCGTCGTCGCCCGGATCGGAGTAGATGAGGCAGCCCACCGCGCCGTGCTCGGCGGCGAGCTTGGGCTTGATGCCGCGCCACGAGCGGCCGTACTTCGCGATGACGATCGCCCCCTTTACCGACACGCCGAGCCGCTCGAGCTGGTCGTAGTCCTCGGGGATGCCGTAGTTGACGAAGACCAGCGGGGCGGTGACGTCGCCATCGGCGGAGTAGGCGTTGTAGGTCGGCAGTTGCTCGGCCTGCTGCGACGATGCCGGATCCTCTTTGAGCGCGGGCTCCCGCAGCCGCGCCGTGAAGCGCGTGGGGGCGAGGAGCTCGACGACGCGCTCCCGCGGCGTGGGGAAGAGCACGTGAAAGGTCTCGATGCGGGCATCGAGTCCCCACGAGCGGAAGCGCTCGAGCAGCCAGACGGCATTCGCGCTGTCGCGAGGGGAGCCGAGGTGATGCGGGCGGGCCGACAGCACCCGCATGTACTCGCGGAGTGAGTCGGGGTTGGGGATCGCCTGGAACTTGGTCTCCCATTCGCGCTGGGTGCGCGCGGTGGCGGAGCTGAAGCCACGGATGGGGCCGTCGCCTGGCGGCACGGTGCCGGGAGCCAGGAGCAGCGCGCTCAAGATGGCGGCGGAGCGGATGGGAAGCATGTCGGCCTCGGATGGGGTCGGCGAGAATAGTACATTCGGCGCATGCCTACCCGCCGCGTCGCGGTCATCGGGGCCGGGGCCGCCGGTTCGATGGCGGCGATCTTCGCGGCCACGGCCGGCGCGGAGACGCTGCTGCTCGAGCGGACGCCCGACGGCGGACGCAAGATTCTCATCAGTGGCGGCGGCCGCTGCAATATCCTGCCCGCGCGCGTGGACGAATCGCGGTTCGTCACCGACTCCTCGCCGCACACGCTCCGCAACATCCTCCGCTCGTGGCCGCTCGCCGAGCAGATCGCGTTCTTCGAGCGCGACCTCGGCCTGAAGCTGGTGGAGGAGGAGGCGTCGGGCAAACTGTTCCCCGTGTCCAATCGCGCCCGCGACGTGCGCGACGGACTGCTCGCGCTCGCGGCCAGGCGCGGCGCCCGGTTCATGCCGCGCACGCGGGTGACGGGTCTCGAGCCGGCCGGGGCCGGCTGGCGCGTCGGGCGAGCGGATGGGGCGGCGCTCGAGGTCGATGCGGTGGTGGTGGCCACCGGCGGACTCTCGGTGCCCGCCACGGGAAGCGACGGTGGCGGTCTCTCGATGCTGGCGGCCCTCGGGCACGTGGTGCACCCGACGTACGCGGCGCTGACGCCGGTGGTCGCCGAGCCGGCGGGGTTCGGCACGTTGAGCGGCGTCTCGCTCCCGGTGACCATCATCGCGCGGGACGGCCGGCGCACCGCCGCCGGCCGGGGCGGCTTCCTCTTCACGCATCGCGGCTACAGCGGGCCATCGGTCCTCGACGTCTCGCACGTCCTCGTGCGGGCCCGCAAGCCGCCCGGCTCATCCGCCCGGCTGCAGGTCCGTTGGACCGCGCTCGACGACCGGCAATGGGAGCAGGCGCTCCAGCCCGAGGGCACCCGCAC
>JACCSZ010000143.1 GCA_013812695.1 Gemmatimonadales bacterium
CGCCGAGATCGGGCGCGCCGCGGCCATCGCGCGCGGGCCTGCCGGGCCGCCGGACGGGGACGAGCGCGCCGTGCGGCGGTGGCTCGCCGGCGTCGGCCGCGTGGCGGACGATCTGGTCCGCGCCCACGAGCTCCGGCAGGGAGTGGCCCCACCCTGGGCGGAGACGGTCGCGCGAATCCGCGAGCGCCGCGACCCGCTCTCCCGCGGCGATCTTGCCGTCACGGGCGCGGATCTCCAGGCGCTCGGCGCTGAAGGGCGGCGCATCGGCGAGGTACTGGGGGTGTTGCTCGAACGGGTCCTCGACGATCCCGGCCTCAACCGGCGCGACACCTTGCTGGCGCTGGCGCGCGGGATGACGTGAGTCCGATCGGCTTCGCGCTGGCGGCGGCGCTGGGGAATATCGTGGGCGCGCTGGCGGTCGTGCGCCACGAGCGCCGCAGTCTCCGGGTCATCGACGCCTGCCTGGCGTTCGGTGCGGGCTTCATGCTCGCCGTCGCCCTGCTCGGGGTGATGCCCGAGGTCCTGCGGGACTCGCCCTCCGCGGCGCTGTACGTCCTCGCGGGGTATCTCGCCGTGCATCTGGCCCAGCATGTGCTGACCCCGCACTTCCACTTCGGGGAGGAGACCCATCGCCTCAGCGCCACGGCCGGCGTGTCGGCGCTGCTGGGTCTCACGCTGCACACCTTCTTCGACGGCGTGGCGATCGCGAGCGGCTTCCTGGTGTCGGGCCGCCTGGGCGTGCTGCTGTTCCTGGCGGTGCTGCTGCACAAGCTGCCCGAAGGCGTGACGATCGCGAGCGTGATGGTGGCCGGCGGGCAGAGTCGGGGGCGCGCGGTGGGCGCGGCCGCGGCGCTCGGCGCGGCGACGGTGCTGGGCGTGCTGCTCACGGGGCAGGTCGGGGCGCTCGCGCGACACGGGCTGGCACTCTCGGCGGGGGTGACGCTCTACGTCGCGGCCTCGAACCTGGTGCCCGAGTTTCAGTCGAAGCGGGGCGGCACGACAGCGGTGGCGTTCTTCAGCGGCGCGGCGGCGTTCTTCGCGGCGGAGCGTCTGCTGGAAGGGTGGATGCGCTGATGGTCCGGAAGCGCCCGACCACCGGGGCCGACGCGACGCTGTTCGCCTCCACGATGCGCGACGCACAGCCGCTCGCCGCGCGGATGCGGCCTCGAGTGCTCGACGAGTTCGCCGGGCAGGGGCACCTGCTGGCCCCGGGCAAGCCGCTGCGGGAGGCGATCGAGCGCGGCGTTCCCGGCTCGATGATCTTCTGGGGCCCGCCGGGGACTGGCAAGACGACGCTGGCACACCTGGCGGCCAGCACATCGCAGCGGGTGTTCGTGCCGTTCAGCGCGGTGACTGAAGGCGTGCCCCGCATCCGCGAGATCGTGGCGGCGGCGCGGGCACGCCTGGAGGCGGGCGGGGCGCAGACCATCATGTTCATCGACGAAATCCACCGGCTGAACAAGGCGCAACAGGACAGCCTCCTGCCGCCGTCCGAGGACGGCACCATCACCCTCATCGGCGCCACGACCGAAAATCCGAGCTTCGAGATCAACGGGGCGCTGCTCTCGCGCTCCCGGGTATTCGTGCTGCAGCCGCTCGACCCGGGCGACATCGAGGGGCTGATGCGCCGCGCGCTCGCCGACGAGGAGCGTGGCCTGGGCCGACAGCGGCTCGACGTCGAGGAGGATGCGCTGCGCGCCATCGCGGTCGAGGCGGACGGCGACGCGCGCCGCGCCCTCACGGTGCTCGAGGCCGCGTCCGCGCACGTGGGCGAGAGCGGGCGAATCACCGTCGAGGTAGCCCGCGAGGCGATGCAGAAACGGTTCGCCCACTACGACAAGACCGGCGAAGAGCACTTCAACCTGCTCTCGGCATACCACAAGTCGCTCCGCGGCAGCGACCCGCAGGGCGCGCTCTATTGGATGGCGCGCATGCTCGACGGCGGCGAGGACCCGATGACGCTGTTTCGCCGGGCGATCGCGATGGCCGCCGAGGACATCGGCCTGGCCGACCCCAACGCGCTGCTCATGGCGGTCGCGGCGCGGGATGCCTTTCACATGCTCGGCCCGCCCGAGGGGTATCTGCCGCTGGCCGAGATGACGATCTATCTCGCCACGGCGCCGAAATCGAACAGCACGGTCGTGGCACTGAGCGCGGCGCTGGCGGCCGCTCGCGGCACGCCCGCGGCGCCGGTGCCGTTGCATATCCGGAACGCGCCGACCGGCTTGATGAAGGAGCTGGGCTACGGGCGTGGGTACCAGTATGCGCACGACTCGCCGGACGGGTATCTGCCGCAGGAATACCTGCCGGACGAGCTTCGGGGAACGACGCTGTATCAGCCCGGGACGGTGGGATATGAGAAGAAGGTGGCCGAGCGGATAGCGTGGTGGGAGCAGCGGAAGGGGGGCGGGGGCGGGGCCGGGGAGGGCGCGGCTGGACAGCAGGCCGCGGGTCGTCCTGAGCGGAGCGAGGGATCGCCCGAAGCATCCGAGTGACGCTGCCTGTGACCCCGCGCACCGCCCGCTCCCCGGGCACTCGGGCATAGTCCGATTGGACCACTGGTTATACTTCGAGCCTCATGGAAGGACGGGCATGGCACTTCGCCTCACCTGCTGGATCCTCGGCAGCGCGTTCCTCGTCGGATGCGCGGGCCTGCCGATCAGCCTGAAGGATCCCGACCTCCGGTTGGACCGCGTCGTCATGCGTGGGGTTGGGGTGACCGGCGGGACCTTGGACCTGGTCGTAGGAGTGTACAACCCGAATAACTTCGACCTGAGGGGTACTCGCGTCCAACTCGGGTTGGATGTCGAGGAGTCGCATGTCGGCGACCTTGAATACGCCAGCGAATTTCGCGTGCAGCAGGGCGATACCACGATGCTGACGCTGCCCCTCCAGTTCAACTGGAGTGGCCTGGCGGGGGCCGTTCGGACCGCCCTCCGCGCCGGCGACCTGCCGTACACCCTCAGAGGCCAGCTCACCATCCAGACGCCGATCGGCGAGCGCATGGTGCCATTCACCCGGGAAGGGCGCGCACCGCTCACCCGCGCCGCCGGACTGGTGCCGATCCGCGCCGGCCAGTAACCATCGACAACCGAGGAGCCGACATCCGGACACCGATTCAAGTTCGCGACCCGATCGAACGCGCCGTTCTGGTGGCCGCCCCGCGCAAAGGGTCGAACGACGCGCGGCACGTGACCGAGCATCTGGAGGAGCTGACCCGCCTGGTCGATACCGCCGGGGCCGAAGTCGTGGGGCGGATCTCGCAGCAGATCGCCTCGCCCAATCCCGCCACGCTGATCGGCGAAGGCAAGGTCGAAGAGGTGGCTGCCGTGGTGGCGGAGGCCGGCGCCACGCTCGTCATCTTCGACGAGGAGCTGAGTCCCGCGCAGGGGGCCAACCTCGAGCGCGAGCTCGGGGTCCGCGTGATGGACCGCCCGGAGGTCATCCTCGACATCTTCTCCACCAGGGCTCGCAGCCACGAGGCCAAGCTGCAGGTGGAGCTCGCGCAGCTCGAGTATCTCCTGCCCCGGCTCACGCGGATGTGGACCCACCTCTCGCGCATCCGTGGCGGCATCGGCCTTCGCGGGCCGGGCGAGACCCAGCTCGAGTCCGACCGCCGGATCATCCGCCAGCGCATCCAGGGACTCAAGGCCAAGCTCCAGGGCGTCGAGCGTCATCGCGAGAACCTGCGCTCCGGTCGCGATCCGATGCTGAGCGTCTCACTCGTGGGCTACACCAATGCCGGCAAGTCGAGCATCCTGCGGGCGCTGTCGGGGCAGCACGAGATCGTGGTCGAAGACCGGCTGTTCGCCACGCTCGATACGCTCACGCGGGAAGTCGAGCTGGGCGAAGGCCAGCGCGCGAGAGTTACGGACACCGTCGGCTTCATCCGGAAGCTGCCGCACCACCTGGTGGCCAGCTTCCGCGCCACGCTCGAAGAGGCGCGGGCCGCGGACGTGCTGCTGCACGTGGTCGACGCCAGCCACCCGGACTGGGAAGGGCAGATGCACGTGGTCGACCGCGTCCTCGCCGAGCTCGACCTGGCGGACCGGCCGATCCTGGTCGTCTTCAACAAGATGGATGCGCTGACCGATCCGCTGTCGTTCAGCGCGCGGGTGCGCGAGCTGTACCCGGACGCGGTCACCAGCTCCACCATGCGCACGGACGGCACCGTCGGGCTCAAGATCCATCTCCGCGAGCTGGAGCAGCGCGGTCGGCCCACGGTCCGCGTCCGGCTTCCGGTGGCCGATGGTGCGCGCGTCGCGGCGCTGTATCGAGAAGGCGAAGTGCTCAGGCGCGAGGATGGGGCGGACGAGGTGGAGCTGACGGTCAGGCTGGACCGGTGGCAGGTGGATCGGTTGCGCGGGGAAGGCGTGCCGGTCGTGGAGGGGCGGGAGGGTCCGGGATTGCGGAAGGCGTCGGGGGCGTAGGGGGAGGGACCACGACGCGGCGATCCAGTTTTGATAGGCGGGGATGGGCACCTTTCCCCTTCGCTACGCTCGGGGTCAGGGTGACAGAAAAAAGGGACAGCCCGTGGCTGTCCCTTTTTTGCATGTCACTTGTCGCTCAACACCTGCTCCAACACCAGCCACCGGTTCATCCCGGCGAACTTCTGGTGCATCTTGGTGAGCGGCGACGCCTGCTGACCATCTTCCTCGATCTGCAGGTCCGCGAGCGCCTCGATGCCGCTGTCGAGGAACTTTCGCAGCCCCTTCTCGAGCGCCATGCCGGCGGTTCTGAAGTTGAACAGCGTCGAGAACTGCAGGATGAAGCCGAGGTCGGCGAGCTGCTGGTTGGTGATCAGCGTGCCCGCCCTCTTGGCTTTCCCGAAGTAGAGCGACGGCGATAGGTTGAAGCCGAGCATCTGGTTCGGATAGTACTTCCGCACGCCCTCCGAAAACTCCTGCGGCTGGTCGAGCTCGGTGTTGTTGAACTCCGGCCAGATCACGTCGACACCCAGCTCGGACGCTTCCAACGCGTCCTCGATGGCCATCTTCACGCCGCCGGACTCCTGATCGGGGAGCGCGCCGTCGATGGAATCGGTCCGGGCGATGATCACCACGTTCACACCCGTCGCCTCCCCCGCGGCCTTGATGGCCTTGAGCTTGGCCAGCCATTGCTGGCGCGTCACCAGCACCTTGTTCCGCTTCTGCTTGCCCACGTTCACGATGTGCCCGCAGGTGCGGTTCGACGGATCCTGATTCTCGAGGTGCACGCCGCCGGCGCCGACCCGGATGAGCTCGGTGGCCAGCGTGAAGGTCTGCGTCGGCCCGCCGAAGCCGGCTTCCATGTCCACGAAGGCCGGCGGGGCGTCGAGCATGTCCTTCCCCTCGGTGTCGTACCAGTGCGTGTTGCGCGCGCCCTCGATGCCCTTCCGCATCTCGAGCACGAGCTCCACCATCTGATGCGACTGGTAGATGCCGATGTCGGGGTACATGCTCTTGGTGGCCGCGAGCTGCCAGCCGCTGCCGTAGAGTGTCTTGAAGCCGAGCGAAGTCATGATCGCGGACGTGAACGCGTCGTACGCACCGGCGGTATGGAGAAAGGATCCCGTGTCGCGCGCCTCGTGGAGGAGCCGCCGCAGCTTGTCGGCCGGCACCTCGCTCTCCGGGGGCGCGAACAGCCGGCTCACCGCCTCGGTGGGGTAGGAAATCTTGGAGGACACCGGTGGGGTCGCAGTCGCCATTGCAGCTCTCCTTCGGATGGATACCGGCGCCCTACCCGCGTCGGTCGCCGCGCGGCTCGGCCACGGTGCGGGGGTGTGGGCCCAGAGATTGTGAAACTATTCACAATATGAGTATGACGCCGCCATTGCGCCAGACCCTGTAGTCTGGGGACCCGGCCACGCTGGCGCAATTCCTTGTGGGGCCGGGTGCTGCTTAGATTGGGGCGACTCGACCCATACCCATCGAGACCCATGTTCATCACCAAGCCGTTCGTCCGGGACCGGAAGATCCGGTTCGCGCTCGTGGGGTGCGGGCGGATCTCCGCCAACCACTTCGACGCCCTCGAGCGCCACGGCGATCGCGCGGAGCTGGTCGGGGTGTGCGACATCGACGGCGAGGCCCTGGCCCGGGCAGCGGCGCGGACCGGCGCTCCCGGCTTCCGATCGCTCGATCTCCTGCTGGCGGGCACGGATGCCGACGTCGTGATCCTGGCCACGCCCAGCGGGCTCCATGCCGACGAAGCCACCCAGGTGGCGGCGGCCGGGCGGCATGTCATGACCGAGAAGCCGATGGCCACGCGCTGGCGGGATGGGAAGCGGATGGTCCAGGCGTGCGATCAGGCCGGGGTCCATCTCTTCGTGGTGAAGCAGAACCGGCGGAACGCGACCCTGCAACTCGTCAAGCAGGCGGTCGAGAAGCATCGATTCGGCCGGATCTACATGGTCAACATCAACGTCTTCTGGGCCCGGCCCCAGGCCTACTACGATGGTGCGTCCTGGCGCGGCACGTGGGAGTTCGACGGCGGCGCCTTCATGAATCAGGCGAGCCACTACGTCGACCTGCTCGACTGGCTGATCGGCCCGGTGGAGAGCGTGCAGGCGTACACCGCGACGCTGGCGCGGAACATCCAGGTCGAGGACACGGGCGTGGTGAGCATCCGCTGGCGCACCGGCGCGCTCGGCAGCATGAACGTCACGATGCTCACCTACCCCAAGAATCTCGAGGGCTCGATCACCATCCTCGGCGAGAAAGGGACGGTGCGGGTGGGCGGCGTGGCGGTCAATCAGATCGAGCACTGGTCCTTCGCCGATGAGGAGCCTGAGGATGCGAAGGTCGGGGAGGCCAGCTACGACACCACGTCGGTCTACGGCTTCGGCCATTCCCTCTACTACGACAACGTCATCAAGTCGGTTCGCGGCGAGGCGATACCCGACACCGACGGTCGCGAGGGGCTCCATTCGCTGGAGATCCTGATCGCGACGTACATCTCCGCCCGGGACGGACGGCGGGTCGCGCTGCCGCTCGAGGTCTGAGCGTGGGCACCGACGGCACCGCCGCGCGCAAAGGCCTCATCCTGGCCGGCGGCTCGGGGACGCGGCTCCATCCGGTCACCCGCGCCATCTGCAAGCAGCTCCTGCCGATCTACGACAAACCCATGATCTACTACCCGTTGTCGACGCTGATGCTGGGCGGCATGCGGGAGATCCTGCTCATCTCCACGGCGCAGGACCTGCCGGCGTTCGAGCGGCTGCTGGGCGACGGCAGCCAGTGGGGGCTTTCGTTCAGCTACATGGTGCAGCCCTCGCCCGACGGGCTCGCGCAGGCCTTCCTCCTCGGCCGCGAGTTCATCGGCCGCGACCCGAGCTGCCTGGTCCTGGGCGACAACATCTTCTACGGGCAGGATCTGAGCGCCACGCTGCGGCGGGCCAGTGCCCGCCGGCGCGGCGCGACGGTGTTCGGGTATCACGTGCAGAACCCGTCGGCGTACGGCGTCGTCGAGTTCGACGCGACCGGCAAGGCCACCGGGATCGAGGAGAAACCCGCGCAGCCGCGTTCCAACTTTGCGGTGACGGGACTGTACTTCTACGACGAGCGCGTCGTGGACATCGCGGCGGAGATCCAGCCCTCGGCGAGGGGCGAGCTGGAGATCACCGACCTCAACGCGCGCTATCTCGAACTGGGCGAACTGGAAGTCGAAATCCTCAGGCGCGGCACCGCGTGGCTGGATACCGGCACGCACGAATCACTGCTGCAGGCAGGGACCTTCATCCAGACCATCGAGGACCGGCAGGGCCTCAAGATCGCGTGCCCGGAGGAGATCGCCTACAAGATGGGCTACATCGACGCCGAACAGGTGGCGCGCCTGGCCCAACCGCTGGTGAAGACGACGTACGGTCAGTACCTGCTTCAGATTCTGCACGACCCTCGACATCCGTGATCGTCACGCCGACTGCCATCCCCGACGTGCTGCTGGTGCAGCCGACGGCCCACGGCGACCAGCGCGGCTTCTTCGTCGAGACCTGGCACGCGGCGCGCTACGCAGCGGCGGGCATCCACGGTCCGTTCGTGCAGGACAACCACAGCCGCTCGGCCGCGCACACGCTACGCGGGCTGCACTATCAGGTCCGCCAGCCGCAGGGCAAGCTCGTGCGCGCGGCCGTGGGCGCCATCTTCGACGTGACCGTGGACCTGCGCCGATCGTCCGCCACGTTCGGACACTGGGTCGGCGCCGTGCTCAGTGACGAGAATCATCACCAGCTGTGGGTGCCCCCGGGGTTCGCCCACGGATTCTACGTCCTCAGCGGCCCGGCGGACCTCATCTACAAGTGTACGACGCTCTACGCGGCGGAACTCGACCGCGCGCTCCGGTGGGACGATCCGGCGCTCGGCATCGACTGGCCGTTGACCGACGCCATCCCGCCGCTGCTGTCGGCGAAGGACGCCGAGGCTCCGCTCTTGCGGGAAGCCGAGACGTATCCGTGACGGCACCGCCGCCCGGCCGGGCGCTGATCACCGGGGCCGGGGGTCAGGTGGGCCTAACGCTGCAGGAGCGCATGCCGGACGGCTGGGCGGTCACCGCCTGCCGCGCGGACGAGCTCGACGTGACCCAAGCCGATCGCGTGCGAGCGGTGCTGCGGCGGGAGCGGCCCACGGTCGTCATCCACACCGCCGCGTACACCGCCGTCGACGCGGCGGAAGCCTCCGCCGAACGGGCGGAGGCGGTGAACGCGCTCGGCACGGCGCACGTCGCCGAGGCGGCGCGCGAGGTGGGGGCACGGCTGCTGCACGTGTCGACGGATTTCGTCTTCGACGGGGCGAGCGGCCGTCCGTACGCGCCGGACGACCGGCCGAATCCGCTCGGAGTCTACGGCCGGACCAAGCTCGTGGCGGAGCAGGAGGCCGCGCGAATCCTCGGCGACCGCGCGCTCATCGTCAGGACGGCGTGGGTCTACTCGCGCCATGGCCGCAACTTCGTGCTGACGATGCTCCGGCTGATGCGGGAGCGTGACGAGGTCGGGGTGGTCAGCGACCAGATCGGGACGCCCACATGGGCGCGGTCGCTGGCGGACACGCTCTGGACGGCGGCCGGGCGGCCGGAGCTGCATGGCGTGCTGCATTGGACGGATGCGGGGGCAGCGAGCTGGTATGACTTCGCGGTGGCCGTTCAGGAGGAGGCGCTCGCCATCGGGCTACTGGATCGGCCGGTCCCCATCCGGCCGATTCGCACCGAGGAATACCCCACGGCAGCTCGACGACCGGCGCACAGCGTCCTCGACAAGAGCTCGACCTGGGCGACCCTCGGCGGTCCAGTCCGGCATTGGCGACAGAGCCTTCGCCTGATGTTGCGCGAACTGGCGGTCGGACGCGCTTGAGGCCCTCGCGTTTCCCGGCTTTATTTACGGGTTCGGTGTGAACCGATCCCGCTGCGGCCCTGGCAAGGAGGAGTCCCTGCGCCCCATGTCGCCCTCGCTTGCATAATCTTCTCGTCACCGGCGGGGCCGGATTCATTGGCGCCAATTTCGTCCATTACTGGCTGGCGCACCATCCGGGTGAGCGCATCGTGGTGCTCGACGCCCTCACGTACGCCGGGAATCCGGCCAACCTGGACCCGGTCCGCGCGCTCCCGGAGCTCACCTTCGTACACGGAGACATCCGCACGCCCGGATTGGTCGCGGAGCTGCTCCGGCACCATCGGATCACCACCATCGTTCACTTCGCGGCGGAGTCACACGTCGACCGCTCCATTCACGGCCCGGACGCCTTCGTCGACACCAATGTGCTGGGCACCCACGAACTGTTGAAGGCGGCTCGGCAGGTGTGGCTGGAGGAGCGCGGCCCGGCCGAGGTCGCCTTCCACCACGTGTCCACCGACGAGGTCTACGGCTCGCTCGGCCCGGATGACCCGCGGTTCCGGGAGGCCACCCCGTACGCCCCCAACTCGCCGTACGCCGCGAGCAAGGCCGCCTCGGACCATCTCGTCCGGGCCTACCATCACACCTATGGGCTGCCGGTCACCACGAGTAATTGCTCGAATAACTACGGCGCCTATCAGTTTCCCGAGAAACTGATCCCGCTCATGCTGGTCAACGCGTTGGACGGACAGCCCCTGCCGGTTTATGGGGACGGACTCAACGTGCGCGACTGGCTGTACGTCGAGGACCATTGCCGGGCCATAGAGCGGATGCTCGAGGCCGGGAGCACGGGCGAGACGTATAACGTCGGCGGGCGGAACGAATGGAAGAACATCGACATCGTCCGCTTGCTGTGCACGCTCATGGACGAGGCCTTCGCGGAGGACGGGACACTGCGGCAGCGATTTCCTCGGGCCCCTGCCGCCTCGGCGCGTCCGACCGCCGAACTCATCACCTACGTCAAAGACCGGCCCGGGCACGATCGCCGGTACGCGATCGACGCCGCCAAGATCGAGCGCGAGCTCGACTTTCGCCCGAGCGAGACCTTCGAGACCGGTATCCGCAAGACGCTCGGATGGTATCTCGCCAACGAGCGGTGGTGGCGATCCGTGATGGATGGAACCTACCGCCAGTGGGTGCACCGAC
>JACCSZ010000154.1 GCA_013812695.1 Gemmatimonadales bacterium
CCGTCTGGTAGAACGGCAGGTTCAGGAAGCGCGCGGCGTGATCCTCCAGACCGAGCGTCCGGATGCCCGCCACCGCCTCGGTCTCACGGATGATGCGCTTGACGTCCTGTACCTCGCTGATGTCCACGTCGCCCGGCCGCTTGGTCCCCAGAAAATCGTCCATCCGCCGGCCGAGCGCGTCCACGGCCTCCCCGCCGATGTGCCCTTCGGCGGCCAGCCGGCGAAGGAGGTCGAGCTGGCGGCGCACTTCGTGGTCGAACACCGCCACGTTGCCGCTCGTCATGTAGGCGACGGTGATCTCGTTGTCGTTCTGCACCAGCTTCCGCAGCACCCCGCCCATCGAGATCACGTCGTCGTCCGGGTGCGGCGAGAAACAGATCACCCGCTGGTCGCGCGGCAGCTTGGAGCGGCCCCGGATCTTGGCGCCGAGCGCGTTGAATACGAGCCCGTTGAGCGCGCCCGGCGAGCCGTGGCGCGCCACCAGCGACGACAGCCGATGCTCGGCGTAGTCGCGCTGCGTGAGCTTGAGGACCGCCTTTCCGGCCTGCTGCGAGAGCCACACGACCGCGCGGACCACGAGTTGGGGGGTCCATTCGACCGCGCCAAGCAGCCAGGGCGTCGCCTCACGCGTGAGCGCTGCCGCCGCGGGCCGGTCGATGTAGAAGGTGGTGGCGGGGTGCTGCTGGAGAAACGTGGCGGCGATCTCGTGGTCCACGTCGCCTTCGACCGCCCGGTGGACGATGCCGGCCTTGTGCTCGCCGGTGGCGAGGATCAGGATCTCGCGCGCCTCGAGGATGGTGGCCACGCCCATGGTGAGCGCCTCACGCGGGACGTTCTCCTCGCCGAAGAAATCCGCGGCCGCATCGGTTCGCGTGACCAGGTCGAGCGTCACCAGCCGGGTCCGGCTTTCGGCGCCCGAGCCGGGCTCGTTGAACCCGATGTGCCCGGTGCGTCCGATGCCGAGGAGCTGGAGGTCGATCCCGCCGGCGGCGCGGATCTCGGCCTCGTAGCGCCGGGTCTCCTGCTCGAGCTGGTCGCGCGGCAGATCGCCGCGCGGGATCCGCACGTTGGCCGGCAGGATGTCGAGCTGCGAGAACAGGTTCTCCCACATGAACCGCTTGTAGGAGTGTAGGCTCCCGGGGTCCATGGGGTAGTACTCGTCCAGGTTGAACGTCAGGACGTGGGCGAAGCTGAGTCCGTCCTCCCGGTGCAGGCGGATGAGCTCGCGGTAGACGCCGATCGGCGTGGAGCCGGTGGCGAGCCCGAGCACGGCGCGACCGCCCGCGGCCATCCTGGCGCGGATGACGTCCGCGATCCGGCGGGCGACCAGGCGGCCGAGCTCGTCGGGGTCGTCGACGATGATGGTGGGGATGCGCTCGAGGGGCATGGGCTGCTCAAAGGTAGCGCCGGTCATCGTGCGCCGGGCATCGGATGCCTGAGTCGTTTCGGCCGGGCGGCGAGGCAGGTTGCTGCCCGCGCCGGCAGTGCGCAGTTTTGAACGATCCTGCCGCCGGAGCTTATCCATGATCCAGCCGCACGCCGAGCCCGATTTCGAGCCGCTCCCCGCCTACCGCGAGTACCCCGCGGCCGAAATGGAAGACCGGGGCCGCGCCTTTGCAGCCGAGATGCAGCGCCGCCGGACCACACGCCACTTCAGTGATCGGCCGGTGCCCCGCCCGGTCATCGAGGCGTGCCTCGAGGCGGCGGGCACTGCCCCGAGCGGCGCGCACCTGCAGCCGTGGCACTTCGTGGCGGTGAGCGCGCCGGAGACCAAGCGGCGGATCCGGGAGGCGGCCGAACGCGCCGAGGCGGAATTCTACGCGACGGCGCCCCCCGAATGGCTGGCCGCGCTGGCGCCGCTCGGCACCGACGCGCACAAGCCGTATCTGGAGACCGCGCCGTATCTCATCGCGGTATTCGCGGAGCGCTACGGGCTCACCGCGGCGGGAGCGCGGCGGACACACTACTACGTGAACGAATCGGTCGGCATCGCGACGGGGTTTCTGTTGGCGGCACTGCACCACGCGGGCCTCGTGGCGCTCACCCATACGCCGAATCCGATGAACTTCCTGTGCGAGCTGCTCGAACGTCCCGCGAACGAGCGGCCGATCATGCTCGTCGTGACCGGCTATCCGGCG
>JACCSZ010000172.1 GCA_013812695.1 Gemmatimonadales bacterium
ACAGCACCTGCGGCACGCCGCCGCGCTACGTCGAGGGCCGGCAACGGACCGCAGACTATCTCGGGCAGGTCCAGTGCCTCAACCGGATGCTGCTGGCCACCGTGACCCGGCTCATCCGCGACTCGGATGTTCCGCCGGTGATCCTCCTGCAGGGCGACCACGGCTCCAGCATGCTGCGGTTCTGGGCCGCGCCGAGCCCGGAACGGGTGCCCGCGGGGGCGGCGTGGGAGCGGTTCGGAGCGTTCGGGGCGTACTATCTTCCCGATGGCGCCGCCGCGGCCCTGGGCGACTCCGTGACCGTCGTGAACGTGCTGGGTCATGTGCTGCGCCACTATTTTGATGCCGACCTGGCGCGCGAGCCCGACGAGTGGCACCTCTCGATCGAGTCCGCGCCCTATCATTTCGTCCGGGTAGATCCCGCCTGGCTCGCCGGCGGCCGGCCTGCCCAGCCACTCGAACGTGCCGAGACACGCCGATGATTCGACCGCTGTTCGCGCTGTGCCTGCTGGTGACCGCCTGCGGCGGACGGCCCTCAGCGGCCGGCGCGCCACCGGCGCCCTCGACCCTGGATGTGGCCTCCCTGATCGGCCCGCTCGCGGCCGATTCGATGGCGGGCCGCGGTACCGCCACCTCCGGCGGTGACCGCGCGGCCACGTTCATCGCCGCGCGGATGCGGGAGTACGGTCTCGTCCCCGCGGGCGACAGCGGCTGGTTCCAGCGCGTGCCGCTCGCCGCGAGCACCGGCCCGGACGGCGCCCGGCGCCTTGCGCTGGTTACCGCGGCGGCGGCGCCCGCGGCCACGACGCGGGGCCTGAACGTCGTCGGGCTCGTGCGGGGAACCGATCCCGAGCTCCGGGACGAGGCCGTGCTCATCGACGCGCACTACGACCACCTCGGGGTGGGCGCGCCGCTGAATGGCGATTCGATCTACAACGGCGCGGACGACGACGCGTCGGGCATCGTCGCG
This sequence comes from Gemmatimonadales bacterium, assembly GCA_013812695.1. Taxonomy (GTDB): domain Bacteria; phylum Gemmatimonadota; class Gemmatimonadetes; order Gemmatimonadales; family GWC2-71-9; genus CAVVWJ01. The sequence continues at coordinate 968 of JACCSZ010000172.1, forward strand.
GTGCTCGGGGCGGCGCACGCGCTCGCGAGCGGCCCGCCGCCCCGGCGCACGGCGATCTTTCTCGCCACCACGGGCGAGGAGCTTGGCCTGCTCGGCACGCTCTGGTACATCGCTCACCCGGTCGTGCCGCTCGAGCGCACCGTGGCGAATCTCGAGATCGAGATGGTCGGCCGTCCCGATTCGCTGGCCGGCGGTGCGGGACGCGGCTGGCTCACCGGCTTCGAGCGCTCCACGATGGGTGAGCGGCTGGCCGCCGCCGGCATTCCGATCGTGGCCGACCCGCGTCCCGACCAGCGCTTCTTCGAGCGGAGCGACAATATCGCCTTTGCGCTCCGAGGCGTTCCCGCCCACACGCTCTCGTCCTACAATCTGCACGCGGATTACCACCCCGACGACGAGGTCGAGCGCGTCGACGTCGCGCACCTCGCGCGGCTGGTGGACGCGACCGCCCGCGCCGCCCGGCTGCTGGCTGATGGCGAGGCGCCGGTGTGGAAGCCCGGTGGCCGGCCGGTGCCCCCGCAGCCGTGAGCCCGGTGCTGGGGGACACCGCGAGGAGGCGCGGCAGGATGACAGCCCGGTCGCTCTGGTGCATCCTGAAGAAGGCGTTTGTCGGATGGTGGGACGACAACGTGCCGCGCCTGGGTGCCTCGCTGGCGTACTACACGCTGTTCGCGCTCGCGCCGACCCTGGTCATCGCCATCGCGGTCGCCGGCCTGTTCTTCGGGCCCGAGGCGGTGCGCGGCGAGATCGTCGGACAGATCCAGGGGTTGGTCGGCCGGCAAGGCGCCGAGGCGGTGCAGGCGATGCTCGAGGGAGCGGCCAAGCCGTCGGCCAGCATACTCGCCACCGTGATCGGGAGCGTCACCGCCTTCCTGGGCGCCACCGGCGCATTCATCGAGCTGCAGACGGCTCTCAACGCCATCTGGCGCGTCAAGCCGCGTCCGGACGTGAGCGTCAAGACGTTTTTGGTCGAGCGTCTGGTCTCGTTCGGGCTGGTGGTGGGGGTCGGTTTTCTGCTGCTGGTGTCGCTGGTCGTGAGCACGGCGCTCTCCGCGCTCAACCGCTATCTGGGCGACGCGTTTCCGGGGCTCACCGTGCTCTGGGAGGCCAGCAACGTGCTGGTGTCCCTCGGCGTCGTCACGCTGCTCTTCGCCATGGTGTACAAGGTTCTGCCCGACGTCCAGCTTCGCTGGCGCGACGTCTGGGTCGGCGCGCTCGTGACCGCGGGGTTCTTCAGCATCGGCAAGCAGCTCATCGGCCTGTACCTCGGCACCAGCAGCGTGGCCTCGAGCTACGGCGCGGCCGGGTCGATCGTGGTGCTGCTCGTGTGGGTGTACTACTCGGCGCAGGTCGTGCTGGTCGGCGCCGAGTTCACCCGGTACTACGTCGAGTATGTCCGCGGCGCCCCGCCGCCCGAGAAGCACGCCACCCACGATCCTTCGCCCCCGCAGCTCGAACCCGCCCCCAAGCCCCCCGCGAATCCGGTGGCCACGTAACGCCCACACCATCTGGGCCCGCCCCGAATCCGTCGCAGCCGCTGGGAAAATGGCGCTGTCTTCCCGAGCGGAGCGAGGGATCTACCGATTCGCCCTTCCCATCAGCGGCGCTCCCTCCGGCGGCTCGTACGCGCGCATCCGCTCCAGCAGCGCCTGCGGGCTCGACTCGATCATGACCGTCCCGCGGTGCGCCTCGGTCAGGAAATCCTCCTCGACCGCGTGATCCAGAAACGTCGTGAGGGCGTCGAAGTATCCGGCGATGTTGAGGATGCCGCACGGCTTGGCGTGGATGCCGAGCTGGCCCCAGGTCAGGATCTCGAAGAACCCCTCGAGGGTGCCGATCCCGCCCGGAAGCGCGATGAACCCGTCGCTCAGGTCCGCCATCTGTGATTTCCGCTGGTGCATGGAGGCCACCACGATGAGATCCTGGATGCCTCGGTGGGCCGCTTCCTTCTGAATGAGTTGCTGCGGGATGATGCCCGTGACGTGGCCGCCGCCTTCCTGCACCGCGTCGGCCAGCTCGCCCATGATGCCCACGCTCGCGCCGCCGTACACCAGCTCGATGCCCTCCTCGGCCAACAGCGTGCCCAGCTCGCGCGCGGCCGCGCCGTACTCCGGGCGCGAGCCGGCGTTGGTTCCGCAGAACACGCAGAGCCGGGCGATGGGGCGGTCGGTGGCCATGTGGGTGCCTAGGGCGAGGGGACAGGGGCTGGGGAGCCTTGAAATTAGCGCGGGGCAGGCGTAGCTGTCATGGAGCCGGAGTCATCCTGAGCGAAGCGAAGGAGCCATGCCTCGGGTTTCGGCTCCTTCGCTTCGCTCAGGATGACTCCGGCTCCATGGACTTCGGCGCACAACTCACTGGACAGGAGCACTCCATGCCACAACTCCCCCACCGCACGCTCGGCGCCGACCGCCTCGACGTGTCCGCCCTCGGCCTCGGCTGCATGGGGATGTCCGAGTTCTACGCCGGCCGGAACGATGACGAGTCGCTCGCCACCATCCGCCGCGCGCTGGACCTCGGCATCGACTTCCTCGACACCGCCGACATGTACGGCCCCTTCACGAACGAACGACTGGTCGGCCGCGCCATCGCCGGCCGGCGGGAAGAGGTGCGGATCGCCACCAAGTTCGGGAATGAGCGCGGCGAGGACGGCTCCTATCTCGGCGTGAACGGCCGGCCGGACTACGTGAAGCGGGCGTGCGACGCGTCGCTCCAGCGGCTCGGCACCGACTACATCGATCTCTACTACCAACACCGCGTGGACCGCACGGTTCCGATCGCCGAGACGGTCGGCGCCATGGGCGACCTGGTGCGCGCCGGCAAAGTGCGCCACCTCGGACTCTCCGAGGCCGCGCCGGAGACGATCCGCCGAGCCGCGCGCGAGCATCCCATCACCGCGCTGCAGACCGAGTACAGCCTGTGGACCCGCGACGCCGAGGACGAGGTCATTCCCACCTGCCGAGAGCTCGACATCGGCTTCGTAGCCTACAGCCCCCTCGGCCGCGGCTTCCTCACCGGCCGCTTCCGGACCATCGACGACCTGCCGCCGGACGACTACCGTCGCCAGTCGCCCCGCTTCCAGGGCGACAACTTCCAGAAGAACCTGGACCTTGTGAAGCGGGTCGAGGAGATTGCGCGGCGGAAGAAGTGTTCGACCACACAGCTCGCGCTCGCGTGGGTGCTGGCGCAGGGCGACGACATCGTGCCGATCCCGGGGACGAAGCAGCGGAAGTATCTCGAGGAGAACGTGCGCGCCATCGAGGTGGAGCTCACGCCAGCGGACCTGGAGGAGATCGATGAAGTCGCTCCGCTCGGCGTAGCGGCGGGGGAGCGGTACCACGCGGCGGGGATGAAGACGGTGAACGGATAGAGTGACGGAAGGACGGGGACGGAAAGACGGAAAGACGGAAAGACGGAATGACGGAAAGACGGAATGGTAGAGAAAGAAGCGTAGCTAAAATTACCACCCCGTTTTCCGTCTTCCCGTCTTCCCGTCTTTCCGTCATTCCGTCCTTCCGTCATTCCGTCCTTCCGTCCGTATTCCCTCCAGCGCCTCTCCCGCCGCCCGCGCATACACCAGCTCGTACGGCGACCGTTCCGCCATCGACCGGTACCACCCCGCCGCCTCTCGCGGCCGTCCCGTCTCCTCCAGCAGCCGCGCACGAAGAAAGCGCTGCGAGGCCAGCGAGAAGAACGGCGACGCCACCGTGAGCTGAAACCACAGCTCCGGGCGCGCCCGCTCCAGGCGGGCGAGCGCCTCCGCCGGCTTCCCCCGTGCCTGGGCGAGCGCCGCGTCGAGCTCCACCGTCAGGTTCCGCACCAGCGGACCGCCCGCCTCCAGCTCGGCGAGCGCCTCCAGCCGCTCGGCCGCCCGCGCCGGCTCGCCGAGCCTCAGCTCGAGCAGGCCGAGCAAGTAGGCCCGGATCGCCGGGTGGAGGTCGTTGTGCATCGCGAAGATCACGAACATGCTCGGGGCCGCTTCGGCCGGGTTCCAGCGCTCGAGCGCGTCGCGGGTCTCCCGGAGCTCGGCCTCCGGCACGTCGACGAACGGCAGCGTGGCGAACAGCGCCCGCATCTCGAGCCCCCAGGTCGCGTCGAGCGATTCCGCCGTGCGAAGCTCCGCCCGCATGCCGTCGGCGTCGCCCCCAGCGAGCGCCAGGTGCGCCAGCAGGATGTGGCACAGTGCCCGGAGCTCGGCGGAGCGGGCCACCTGCAGGAACCCGCGCGCGAGGCCGGCCGCGCCGTCCAGGTTGCCCGAGTAGAGCGCCACGTCCGCGAACGCGATGGCGACGGTGATCGCGCGCGCCTGCTGGAGTTCGGCATTCACCTGCGCGATGGCCGACCTGTCGCGCGTCGTGTAGGCGCGGAGGGCACGCATGGCGAGCGCTTGATCGCCGTCCGGGCTCGCGCGGAGGATCCGCTCGATCAGGTCGACCATCGCCCCGGTCTTCCCTTCGATGGCGGAGATGCGGACCAGGTGCACCATCGCCGCGACGTGATCCGGCTCGAACTGCAGCACCCGCTCGAACGGCTCGCGCGCCTCGACCGCCGAGCGGCCGCGGAGCGGATTCGAGTGGAAGAGCAGGTCGCCGAGGTGGAACCAGGCCTCGACGTCGTCCGGGTAGGCGCCGGTGATGGTGTTGTAGAGCGACTCGGCTCGATCCACCGCGCCGTGCAGCCAGGCGCGCTGCGCGGCGAAGACCAGGCGGTCATGCGGCGAAAGCCGGTCCTGGTGCTCGGCGCCGCGGTCGGCGGTCTCGCGCGCGAGGTCGGGCAGCGCGCACCCGGCCGCGGCCGCCGCCAAGCGATAGTAGGCGAGGGCAAATGAGGCGTCGGCATCCACCGCCGCCTGAAATCGTTCCATCGCGTCGAAGTAGCGTCCGTCCCGGAGCTCGCGCTCACCGAGCAGATAGCACTTGAGCGCGTCGAGCGAATCGGTGGTGAGCGCCGCGATGCGGCTGAGCCGCGTTCCCGGCGCCACGCCGTGGACCGCCAGGAGCTGGCGCGCGAGTTCGTCCACGAGCTCGAAGATCTCGCCCTCGCCGGCGGCGGCGGCGTGGACGCTGGCCACCGTCGCGCCATCGAGCCGATAGAGCGTCGCCGTAGCCTGGAGCCGCCCGCCCGCCTCCACGACCGTTCCCACCAGATAGCGTCCCGCGCCGAACCGGCGCGCGGTGTCCGCGCCCTCCTCAACCGTCGCCCCGACGCCGTCCAGTGAGCGGAGCAGCGCGCGCGGATCCACCGTGCGGATTTCGCCCGCGCGGTCGAGCTTGGTCGCCAGGAGGTCCACCATCCCTTCGCCGAGGTAGCTGAACCGCTCGGCGCCGCGGATCGAGAACGGCAGGACGGCGATCGTGGTCCAGGGTGTCGCGGGCGCGGCCCCGACTGCCCCGGCAGGAGGCGTGGGCGACGGGCGTACGGGCTGGCTCTCGACTCGCGCCCGGAGCGCTTCGACGACCCCGCGTGTCTCGGCAGAGGGCTCCAGCTCCAGCTCCTGTGCCAGCCGCTGCGCGAAGTCTTCGTAGGCACGGAGCGCCGCCGAGCGCTCGCCCGTGCGGTCGAGGAGTCTCACGTAGCGGCGGAGGACCGCCTCGTCGTTGGGCGCCAGCTCGAGCTCGCGGCGCGTCCATGCCGCGGCATCCCCCAGCCTCCCGGCATGCTCCGCCGAGCCGGCGAGCGCGCGCGCGGCCGTCGCTGCCCGCTCGCGCAGCCGGACCCGCTCCCGATCCAGCCAATCCTGGAGCTCGGGCGCGGCGCCGGCCACGTAGAGCCCGTCGAGCAGCGGTCCACGGTAGTGCGCGAGCGCGGTTTCGGCGTCCCCCGTCGTGAGCGATTGCTCGAGCGCCGTCGCATCGCACCACAGCGCCGCGTCGGGCGCGCCGACCTCCTCATCGCCCCGTCCGCTCACCACTTCCGCCCCGAGCTCCGCGCGCAGGAAGTAGAGCGCGCGGCGAAGCGCGGCCCGCGCATGCTCCTGGTCCAGCTCCGGCCAGAACAGGGCGAGCAGCGAGTCGCGGCGGTGAAAGCGGCGGGGCGTGTTGACGGCCAGGTAGGCCAGGAGCCCCAGCCGCTTCGGCTGCTGGAGCACCGTGCGAAGCTCCCGGCCGTCCGGACCGCGAAGGTCGAGGACGCCGAGGGTGTGGAAGCGAATCATGGCTACGTCACGCGGGGGAAACGGCGAGGCAACGCAGGGCTGCCAGCGTCACGAACGTAAGAGCCGCCCGGAGGAACGGCAATGGCCGTCCGGCGGCTCCGCCCCACGACTGGAGGCCCTGATGAAACGCTCCGCGCTGTTCCTCACCTGCCTGCCCCTCGGCGCAGTGCTCGCCCAGGCGCCACCGCCCGCCGTGCACGAATCGCTGGTGCCCGTCTCCCCGGCCGAATCGCTCCGGGTGACGGAAGCCGGTGCCGGCGAGACCATCGTGCTGGTGCCGGGTCTGTTCGGCTCGGCCTTCGGCTATCGCCATCTGCTGGCGCTGCTCCCGGCGGCCGGTTACCGCGCGGTCGTGATCGAGCCGCTCGGCATCGGCGGCTCGCCCCGGCCCAGGGGGGCCGACTACTCGCTGACGGCCCAGGCCGAGCGCCTCGCGACGGTGCTGGAGCGACGGGGCGAGCGGCCGGCGGTGATCGTGGCGCACTCGATGGGCGCGTCGCTCGCGCTCCGGCTCGCCTGGCATCACCCCGAGCGGGTCCGCGCGGTGGTGGCCCTCGACGGCGGGCCCGCCGAGACCGCGACGACCCGCGGGTTCCAGCGCGCCATGCGGTACGCCCCGTGGATCAAGTGGATGGGCGGGATGAAGCGCGTCCGACCCAAAATGCGGAACGACCTCATCGCCGCATCGGGGGACAGCTCTTGGGTGACCGATCAGGTGATGGATGGCTACACCGCGGGCGCCGCCGCGGATCTCGACGGCACCCTGCTCGCTTTTCTGGCCATGGCCGAGGCGCGCGAGCCCGAGCGCCTCGCGCCGCATCTCGCCGAGATCCGCTGCCCCGTTCGATTGATCGTCGGTACCGCCCCGCACAAGGGCGGCGTGGAGGACAAGCAGGTCCGTCTCATGCGCGAGCGGCTGCCGGACTTCGGGGTGGACAGCCTGCCCGGCGCCGGCCAGTACCTGTTCGAGGAGCAACCCGAGGCGCTCGCGGGGCTGATCGACCGCATCGCCCGCGGGCCGGCGACGGCGCTGGGGAGCGCGCGCTGAGCGGGCGAGGCTCGTCATCCTGAGCGGAGCGAAGGATCCGGTGGGTGGTTCGAGTGAGCCCGGGGCTCACTCGCATGCGTTGAGCGATCCTTCGCTTCGCTCAGGATGACGGGTCGCCACGATGACGGGTCGTCACGATGACGGCTTACCGCAGCGGAATGCCAGGTCACGCCAGCCTCCCCGCGGGTCACGCCCACGAGCACGCCACGGCCACGGGCGCACCGGAACATGGATCCGTCTCGTTCCTGGAGCGGATCGATGGGCACGCCAGCGTGGGCGCCGGATGGGTCGTACGACGCGATCGTGGTGGGAAGCGGCTTCGGGGGAGCGATGGCCGCGCACGTGTTGGTCGACGCGGGATGGTCGGTCCTGATGCTCGAGCGCGGCGACTGGGTGTCGCGCGGGACGCACAACTGGTCGGCGGGCGCCGTTGGTCCGCTGACTCAGCACTACGTGACCGAGTCGCCGTACCGGGTCACCGGCGCGCGGCGGGACAGGACGGTCGGGGCGTTTCACTGCGTGGGCGGTCCGTCGGTGTTCTATGGCGGCGTGGCGCTGCGCTTCCGCGCGGAGGATTTCGAGCACGATCCCGAGATCGCGGGCGCGTCGGGCGCCCGCTGGCCCTGGGCGTACGACGAACTGGAGCCGTGGTACGCGGAGGCGGAGCGGCTGCTTGGTGTCTCGGGCGAGACGGGCGTCGATCCCACGGAGCCGCCCCGCAGCGCTCCATACCCCGCCGCGGCGCGCCCGCTCGCGCCGATCTCCTCACGCATCGCGCGCGCCGCCACCGCGCTCGGCTGCCATCCGTTCCGGCTGCCGATGGCCATCAACCATGCGCCCGCCACCGGACGGCAGCCGTGCGTGGGCTGCGGGACCTGCGACGGCTTTGCCTGCGCGGTCGGCGCCAAGAACGACGTGGCTACCGTGCTCGTGGAGCCGCTGCTCCGGCGCGGGCTCCACCTCCGGACCAACGCCGTCGTCACCCGGCTCCTCGCATCGCAGGGACTGGTGACCGGCGTGGAGATCACCGACCGGGAGAGCGGCGTGAAGAACGTCCTGACCGCGGCAGCCGTCGTGCTCGCCGCCGGCGCGCTCGCTACGCCGCACCTCCTGCTCGCGTCCGGCCTGCATCGGCTCAATCCCGGCGGTCACGTCATCGGGCGCTATCTCATGCGGCACTACAACGAGATCGTGTTCGGCATCTTCCCGGCGCCGCCGAATCCCGGCGGTGGGTTCCACAAGCAGCTCGCCATCCACGACTTCTATCACGGCATCCCCGGCGTCCGACGGCCCTTCGGGAAGCTGGGTGGCATTCAGCAGCTCGCCACGCCGCCCGCGGGCCTGGTGCGGGCGCAGTTACCGGCGCCGTTCGGTGGCGTCTGCGCGCCGTGGGTCGACCACCTGACCGGCCTGCTGGTCATCGCCGAGGATCAGCCACAGTACCACAACCGCGTGCTGCTCGCTGGGGGACCCGCCGACCGCCACGGCCTGCCTCCGCTCCGCATCGATCACCACTACTCCGCGCGAGATGTCGCCGCGGGCCGGACCCTCGGCGGCCGCGCGCGCGCCATCCTCGGTCGTGCCGGCGCATGGGCGTTCTACCGCCACCGCATCGACACCTTCTCCCACGCGCTCGGCACGGTACGCATGGGGACCGACCCCCGGGGGTCGGCGCTCGACCGCGACGGCCGCTTTCGCGGGCTCGACAACCTCTGGATCGTGGACGGCAGCGCGCTGCCGTCGTCGGCCGGGGTGAATCCCAGCCTCACCATCGCGGCCACCGCGCTCCGCGCGGCGCACCGCCTCGTCCGCCACCTCCCACGCCTCACGGAGCCGGCTCGCCATGTCGCCATCGGTCGTTGATCTCGCCTTCCTGGGCTGCGGGGGCATCACCCGCACCCACAGCCGCACGCTCACCCGGTTCCGCGGCGAGGTCCGCTGTCACTACGCGAGCCGGGAGCCCGCGCGCGCGGCGGAGTTCGCCGCGCAGCATTGGGGCGCCCGCGCCTTCGGCTCGTACGCGGAGGCGATCGCCGACCCGGACGTGGACGCGGTCCTCGTCGCCACGCCCCCCGACACCCACCTCGACCTCGTGCTCGAGGCGCTCGCGCACGGGAAGCACGCGATCGTCGAGAAGCCGGCCTTTCTCCGGTCGGCTGACTGCGAGCTGGCCCGCACGGCGGAGGCGCGAAGCGGGCGGCGCGTGTTCGTCGCCGAGAACTACTGCTACAAGCCGCTCGCCCGGGTGCTTCGCCGGGTGGTCGACTCCGGCGCGCTGGGGGAGATCCGCTTCATCCACCTCGACGCCGTCAAACACCAGCGCGTGGAGGGCTGGCGCGCGAATCCCGGCTCGGGTGGCGGGGGCGCGCTCTTCGAAGGGGGAATCCACTGGATCGACCTGCTCGCCAACCTGGGGCCGCGGATCGAGGCCGTCCACGGCTTCCGGCCGGGCGACTGGCGCGGCGGCGAGCGCAGCATGCTGGTCGTCGCCGAGTACGAGGAGGGGGCGGTCGGTACGCTGGCGCACTCCTGGGAGATCCCGTCGCCGTGGCGCGGGCTCCGCCTCTCCCGGATCTACGGCACCCGCGGCTCGGTGCTGTTCGAGTCCAACGGGCTGTTCGTCCGCGTCACCGGTGCCTGCCAGCGGTTCATCGTGCCCGGCCTCCGCGACATCGGGGGCTACCGCGCCATGTTCCGCGACTTCCTGCACTGCATCCGCACCGGCCACGAGCCCCTCATGTCGCTCGCCCGCGCGCAGCGCGGCCTCGAACTCGTCGAGGCTGCGTACCGCACGACGCCCTTTGTACCCGACTTGGAGGTGGTCCCATGACGGCACGGCTCACCGCCGGCCCCGGAAGTAAGGCCCCAACCGAGACCCGAGTGCTCGCCGCGGCCACAGCCACCGCACTCGGAGCGGCCGCGCTGGCGGTGTGGCTGCCGAGGACTACCAAGCTGGTGGGCTTCGTACTCCTGACCGTCGCCTGCCACGGGCCCTTGTCCCCGTTCCTGCCGGCGATGTTCGAGCCAATCCTCCTGCTGTATGGCCAGCTCCATCCGCCGCTCTTGATCGCGGTGGTCGGTGCGCTCACGAGCGTCGGGGCCGAGTGTCTCAACTACCACCTCTACCGCACGCTGCTAGGGTGCGATTCACTCGACCGCGTCATGCGGAGTGGTCCGGCCCGGGCGGTAGCTTCGGTCTTCGCGAGGCAACCCTTCCTGGCGGTCTGGGTGTGCGCGTGGTCGCCGCTTCCCGACTGGGCCGCCCGGATCCTCGCATCGCACGCACACTATCCGGTCGCTCGCTACCTGCTGGCCTTCCTGGTGGGCCGGATTCCCAAGTTCTGGCTCCTGGCGACCATCGGACTGCACTGGGTGCCCAGCGGTCAGGTGATCTTCGGGGTGGTGGCTGGGTCGGTGCTCCTGAGTGTGGTCGGCGGCTGGACGAGGCGCGCGGCGGGGGGGCCTGGTGCAAGTCCGGGTGACGTGGTCTCGATCCCCAGCACGTCCAGCACGAACGCGTACTTGAACGCCACCTCGCGCAGGTAGTCCCACCGCCCCGACGCCCCCCCGTGCCCGGCACCCATGTTGGTCTTGAGAAGCAGGCGGTTCGAATCGGTCTTCCGGGCCCGGAGCCGGGCGGTGAACTTGGCCGGCTCCCAATACGCCACCCGCGGATCGTTGAGCCCCGCCGTGATCAGCATGTGCGGGTAGGGCTGCACCCGGACGTTGTCGTAGGGTGAGTAGGAACGCATGGAGCGATAGTACTCAGGGTCGTTCGGGTTGCCCCACTCATCGTACTCGATGACCGTGAGCGGCAGCGACGCGTCCAGCATGGTGTTCACGACGTCCACGAACGGCACTTCCGCCAGCACCGCCCGGAACAGCTCCGGCCGCAGGTTGGTGACGGCGCCCATCAGCAGCCCGCCCGCGCTGCCGCCGCTGATCGTCAGCCGGCCGGGCGACGTGTAGCCCTCCGCGATCAGGTGCTCCGCGGCCGCGATGAAGTCCAGGAAACTGTTCGGCTTGTTCAGCAGCTTCCCGCCTTCGTACCAGGCCCGTCCCAGTTCCTCGCCGCCCCGCACGTGGGCGATGGCCACGACGAACCCGCGATCGAGCAGGCTCAGGCTGCTCGACGAAAACGCCGGGTCGTAGCTGACGCCGTAGGCGCCGTACCCATTGAGCAGCAGCGGACGCGGTCCGCCCGGCCGCTCGAATGGGAGTTGATAGACGAGCGAGATCGGCACGCGCGACCCGTCCGGGGCGGTGGCGAACAGCCGCTCCGACCGGTACCGTGCCGGATCGTACCCGCCCAGCACGGGCGTCTGCTTTCGCACCGTCCAGCTCCGCTCGGCCATGTCGTATTCCACCACCGACGCCGGCGTCACCATGGAGGTGTAGGTAAACCGGAGCAGCGCGGAGTCGAACTCGGGGTTCTCGTGCTGGTGCACGGTGTACACCGGCTCCGGAAAGGCCACGAGGTGGTCGGCCCCGCTCTTCAGGTGGAGGATCCGGATCTGCCTGAGCCCCGCCTCGCGCTCGTAAACGACCAGGTGCTCCGCGAATGCGTCGCTCGAGTCCACCTTGACCTCCGGCCGATGCGCCAGGATCTCGGTCCAGTGGTCGCGCGACGGGTCGTTCAGCGGCGCGCTCACCAGCCGGAAATTCGGCGCCTGGTCGTTGGTGGCGATGAAGAACCTGTCGCCGTGGTGGCTCACCGTGTATTCGATGCCCGCCCGCCGAGGCTCGACGACCTGAAAGGGGTCCTCCGGCCTGTCCGCGCGCACGAACCGCACTTCGGACATCGAGTGGCTGGCGAGCTCGAGCAGGAGGAAAGCGCGGCTCCGCGTGCGGTGGACATCGAGGAAGAACGACTCGTCCGCTTCGAAGTGGACCAGCGCATCCTGTGCCGGATTGGCGCCGAGCAGGTGGCGGTACAGGCGACAAGGCCGCCGGGCTTCGTCGAGCGCGATGTAGAACAGGGTGCGGCTGTCGCTCGACCACGCTACCGTGGGCGAGACGTTGGTGACGGTCTCCGCCAGCAACGTGCCGGTCGCCAGCTCCTTCACATACAGCGTGAACGACTCGGCGCCGCTCGTATCCACAGCGTAGGCCAGCAGCCGGTGATCGGGACTGGCCTCGAGCGCCCCCAGTCGAAAGTAGGCATGGCCGCTCGCGAGCGGGTTGAGGTCCAGGAGGACTTCTTCGGCGCCCTCGCCCTCCGCGGGGACCCGGCAGTAGATGGGATACTGCGCTCCCGTCTCGGTTCGCTCGTAGTACAGCCACCCATCCACGCGCTCCGGCACCGAGAGATCGGTCTCCTTGATCCGCGCGCGCATCTCCGTGAACAGGCGCTCCTGCAACGGGTCGGTCGGCCGCATCACGGCCTGGGTATACCTGTTCTCCGCCTCGAGGTACGCCAGGACTTCCGGGTCCTCACGGTTCCGGAGCCAGAAGTACTCGTCAGCGCGGATATCGCCGTGCATGGTTGTCGTGCGCGAGATCGTGCGCGCGAGCGGCGGCTCGGCATGGATGGGTACGGCGGGTAGCGCCAACGCATCGTCGACGGCAAGCGGCGATGAAGCCAACGACGGAAGCGTGCGGGTGGGCA
>JACCSZ010000189.1 GCA_013812695.1 Gemmatimonadales bacterium
GGTCAGGTTCGCTGGCAACACCGCCTATGTCGTGGCGCGGCCCCGCGTGGACGGCGTGGGCGGTGCCCAGGGCGCGGACACGGTGGGCGGCATTCAGAATCTGTACGGCGTGTACAAAGTGAATCTCTCGGTCCTCACTGCCGGTGTCGACTCGATCCAGTTCGACCCGCGGGGCATCGGCAGCGGCTTCAGCACCAACGGCGTCACGATTCAGCTCTCGCGCGGCGGCTACAACTCCTCGATCACGATCGACGGCCTCGGGAGGGTCACCAAGTGACGATGATGAAACGCGCACGCTCCGGGTTCACCATCGTCGAAGTCCTGGTGGCCGTCATGATCCTCGGCGTCGGCGTCGTGGCCCTGGCCGGCTCCTCGGCCATGGTCACCCGGATGGTCGGCCGCGGCAAGATCGACACCCGTGCCGCCCAGCTGGCCACCCAGCAGGTCGAGGCGTTACGCCTCATCGCCTACTCCACCACGCCGCGCTGTACGGCGCTACTCAGCGGCGGGCCGCAGCCCACCACTAACGTCACGCTCTCGTGGAACGTTGCCGTCACCGGTACCGGGCGGACCCTGACCGTCAACGCCTCGTACGCCACGGTGGCCGGCACGCGTACCCAGACACTCACCACCTACATCGAGTGCTGACCCCCATGCGCCTACGCCGCGGCTTCACCCTGATCGAAGTCCTGGTCGCCATGACCATCATGGGCATCGTGACCGGCGCCGTCTACAAGCTGCTCGTCAACAGCCAGCGGCTCTCCCTCGCGCAGGCCGAGCAGGTGAGCCTCCAGTCCAACGTGCGGACGGGCTCGCTGGTGGTGCCGAACGAGTTGCGGGAGCTCAACACCGTGCTGGCCGGATCGGTCCCGCAGAACGACATCATCACGAACAACGCCAACCTGATCGAGTATCGCGCCATGCGCGGCCTCGGGTTCGCGTGCCAGACCGCGGCCGCGGGTGCCACGACCTTGCGGATCGCCAAGTCGAGCTGGACCGGCCTGCGTGACCCAGCCGCAAATTCTGACAACCTGTACGTGTTCGTCGATGGCGACGAGCAGGATGTGGACGACGATGTATGGCAGCAAGTGGCCGTGACCGCGGTCAGCTCGGGCAACAACTGCGGCGGCACTCCAAGCTTTGACCTGACCGTCGGGGCGCTTCCCGCCGTCACGCTCAACACCCCGGTCCGGCTGTTCGAGGTGATGGAGCTCAAGCTGCACCAGGCCGACGGCCAGTGGTGGCTCGGCGCCCGCTCGGTGAAGACCGGTGAGAACACCCAGCCGGTGCTCGGACCCCTTACTGCGGGCGGGTTCGCGCTCACGTACCTCGGCAGCAACGGCGCGGTGACGGCGGATAAGAACGCCGTCAAGAGCATCCGGGTCAGCGTGCGGGGGCTGACGGAGGACGCGGTGCGCGCCAACGGGTCCGGCACGCTGGGCCGTCCCGAGGAGACGCTGGTGACGCAGGTGTTGCTGCGCAACTCGATTCGGCCATGAGCGGTTCACCCCACAAGGAGACACGCATGCGAGCTCCACGGCTGGCTGACGAACGCGGCATCGCGCTGGCCGTGGCGGTGTTCGCCCTGGTGGTGATCGGAGCGCTCGTGGCGGGCATCTTCTTCGCCGGCCGCCTCGAGCAGCAGACCGGCATGAACACCTTCTTCGCCGCGCAGGCCGCCGAGGCGGCTGAAGCAGGTCTCAACGAGGCCATCGCGAGCCAGTCCTCGGGGGCGTTGCTCGCGTTGCCCATCGATCCCGATCCCGCGGATGCCTCCAGCCTCGGATCGCTCACCGTGAACGCGGGCAGCCGCGTGACGGCCGCGCGGACGATCAACCGCCTCTCCGACAACCTGTTCCTGGTGCGCTCGCTCGGCACCCGGGCCGACGCCAACGGCGCGCAACTGGCCGCGCGCTCCATCGGCCAACTCATCCGGCTGGTGCAGGCCGACATCGAGGTCAAGGCGGGCCTGACCGCCCTCGGCAACGTGACGATCACCGGCGGCGCGGAGGTCAGTGGCATGGACGCGGTCCCGCCCACGTGGGACACCGGCGTCCAGTGCCCGTCGCTGGACAGTGTTGCCGGCGTACGCTATAACGACGGGACCCTGAGGACCAGCGGCAACGGCACCTTCGACGGTGATCCGAAGAGCGTCGTGGATGCGACCCTCAACCCGACGGACATGCAGTCAGATTTCAACAAGCTGAAAGCGTTGGCGACCCTGACTGTGGGGAGCGATAACCCCGCCGCGACCGGCCCGGCGTACACCGG
>JACCSZ010000224.1 GCA_013812695.1 Gemmatimonadales bacterium
GTCCTGTTCAAGCGCTGCGCGACCCGCGTCCGTGAGGTCGCACGGCCCCGCGCGGAGGTGAGTGCCGCGCTGGCTCCTCATACAGCGCCCGTCGTCGAGCCTGACCCGCCCCCGATCGCGGAGGCTCTTGAGCCGGCCCACGAGTGTCTCGAAATCTCATCCACCGCGTCTGCCGGGACGAACGTGCGGCCCTCCCCGCAGTGCTCAAGAAGCCGGATCTCGGGACCGCAGAGGTGGTAGCCGGGGGGGATCGTCATGCAGGGAGCTCGTCGAGCGAGAAGTGTTGTCGATCCGTTGAGGTGCTTTGACATTTTCCGTCCGTGCTAAACGACGCTCGGCGGTTGCTGCCCACGTTTCACCTGCTGCCACGCGCCGTCGCACACGGCGTCCATGGTGAAGGGCTTGCTGCACCCGGTTGACAAGCACCGTGACCAGGCACGTGACCACCCATGGATGCCGGCGGGTCGCCGGGAACCTACGGATCGCATTGCTGGAGTGGGTTGGGTGTGCCGATTTCCCCTATTGCCATTCTGCCTCAGAGACCGAATCGCCCACTGAGCAGGAGCAGCACGCTATGCGTGCGCTGGCCCTCGATCCCAAACGCTGCCAGGTCCCGGATACTCTTGAAGGAAACGATGTAGTCCTTCGGCATGGCCTCCATGCCGAGCCGGCGGGTGAGGGGCAGCACGAGGCCGGCGCCGAGGCCAAGGGCGAAGTTCGTCGCGTGCTCATCGACTACCCTGCCCAGCACCGACGATCTGAGGGCGTAATGGGCGAATCCCGCACCGACCTGCGCAGAGAACAGGATCAGCTTGCGCTCGCGACCGTGAACCTTGAGAACGCGAGAAAGTAACATGCAACACCGGGCGGTCCCGTCGGTCCCCGCGAGCCAAGAGCAGGAGCCCGACGATACCACGATATACCGCGTGACGAAGAGCGTGCCGGATCTGAACATCGAGCCCGGTGACGTCATTACCTGGCGGCCGTTAGAGGACTGCGCGATGGCCGTGATGTGTCGGTCGCCGCGCGCCTGGAGCACATCAGCGCCAGGCACATCAAGACAGAGCATGGGACCTGAATGGCCTTGGCGGTGCGTAGGCCGACCGCGTGGGAGAACCGTTTTAGTCTGTTGGCCTGACAGAAAGTTTTAAGGGCGGGGGTTTTATCCCGCGTCCTTCTTTCCCGACTTCTTCTTGACCCGTGTCTTCGGGGTGCCCTTACCGATGTCGTCGGGTCGGAACGCGCTAGGGGTGCCCGGCTGGAGTTGGTCTGCGGCTACTCGCTCGTCGTACTTCTTGGCCAATTGACCATGGAAATAGAAATAGGCTTGCCATTTGAACCGGGACTGCAGCCAGGCGACGTTCTTGTAGAGCTCACTGATCACCTTGGCCTTTCCGTCTGCTGCAATCCAGTCCTCGAAAAAGGTAATCCACGCCCGATACTCGAGCGCCGCCGCCTCCACAATCCGCGGGGCGACGGCTACCGTCAGTTCAGAGGTCGGGTGACCCGGGAGGCGCCGCTTCGTTCCGCGGCCTTGCCAAGCAAAACGAAAGGTCGCCGCCGCGCTTCCGATCATCCCAGGCAGCTCCAGCAGAGCTGAGTGCGCCGGTTCTTCGAGGTGCAGGTCGAGCACAAACTCAGTCCATCTCACGCTTTCCTTCGCCGCAGCCATAATTGGGTCGATCGCGTCTGGCCCTTGGCCCACTCCGGTCAGCAGCCAGTCGGTGCTTACCCGATGATGACCAGCAATTGTCTGGAGGGTTGCCGATCGAGGGTTGGTTGCCACTCCGCTCACCAAATCGAGGAGCGTGCGTTGAGGGATGCGCATGGCCTTGGCCGCCGCGTTCGTACTGCCCGCATGGCGGTCTCGAATCAACACCTTGATTCGATCAGCAAGCGTCATGGAGTGGGCCGTGGGTTTGCAATTCTACACCTAAACCGCTAGATTTTACGCGGTTAGAGAGAAAAATAGCGCGGGCAACCGCTAGGTCGGATTATACGGGGACTCACGCGAGGGCGCAACATGGTCAGCCCAACAGTCGCAGAAACTGTCAGTCTGCCGTCCGCCGCAAGACGGCTTGGTGTCTCCTGGCCCGTGGCTTGGAGGAAGCTGCTGCGCGGGGAGCTTGAGGGCCGACAGATCAATGGCAGGTGGCAGGTGACCGCATCCTCCGTCCAGCGCTTGCAGGATGAGCACCACCGGCAGCCGGAGGCCTAAACAAAATGCGCCGCAGCAGGCGCCACTTTCACTACAAGGGCAGATGTACAGTCGCCCACTCCTAGCGTCACATCGAGCCACGCGCCCGGCCACTGGCCGAGGGCGCTCCTAGCATGCGCACGACCCGGTATTCGGACACCGTTTTGCCGGCCGCGGCGGGGCAGGTCGCGGAAAAAAACGGGATGCCAGTGGCGGCCGGAGTTCTGTGGCCAGACTCTCCGGTCTCCGGTCGAGGAACCCGCCGTGCTGCGGGGGGCTCGACCGGGCGGTGGTGCTCGTTGGCGCGAGGCACCTGCCGAAAAGTCGCGGGGGGTGGGCACCCCCGCTCCCAGCACGGCCATGGGTGCGCTCCGGCGCTACCAGCTCTCGGTCGAGCCGTGCCGACCAGGTCCGCCGACCCTGCGGGCCGATGTTCCGCCACTGCGCCGTTCTGATAGCTGCCGCTTCCCCGCGTTCTCGTTTCGGGCGGACGTCGGGATTCTAAGGGCCTACCCATGGGGGATGGCCGCCCGTGTAGCCAGCAGGGTTGTTAGCTCATGTTCACCCAAATGGGAGACCATCGGCGACAACAGGCAAATATGGACGACGATGGGCAACGATGAGCTAGCAAGCTGCAAATACGCAGAGCATGAGCCACTCGTCCTTGAGCGGTCGGAGATTCTCCGCCGCCTTGAGGGGATCATCGCTGACGTGTCTAGCCTCGTCGGTGAGCTTGACGGCCAGCCCTTCCCTGCTCGGGCGGGGGAGATCTCCATGACCAGCGACCGGCTCCTGACAGTGGACCAGGTCGCAGAGCGCCTAGGCGTCTCGCGGAGCCACGTCTATCGGCAGGCTACCCATTGGCCCTTCACGAGAAAGCTCTCGGCCAAGGCGCTCCGGTTCTCAGAGTTGGGCCTTGAGCGGTGGGTGGCGTCCAGCGGCCCGCCGGTGGCAGGTAGGCAGGAGGGCTCCCCGGGCACGTATGAGCACGAGTAACCGCGGCCCTGCTCATCCCCGGCGCCTCTGCAACGCAAGGAATCGCCAAGGTTCGCCTTGCCGCATGGCCCCGGTGGTCGGAAGTGACTTGTGCTTCACCCATGCCCCCGAGCGGGCACCAGATCGGGCGGTGGCGCGCAGGCGCGGTGGCGAGGCTCGGCGGACACCGCACCTCTTCGCCATTGGGGAGATGCCGGACGCCCTGCGTGACGTGGGAAGCATTCAGACCGTGCTCGAGCGGACGGTGCACGAGACCCTCGCCCAGCCGAACGGCCACGAGCGGAGCCGGGCGGTCGGCAGCCTCCTGATGATCGCGCTCAGGGCGCTGGAAGTCGGCGAGCTCGAGGCGCGCTT
>JACCSZ010000226.1 GCA_013812695.1 Gemmatimonadales bacterium
GGCGTCGGCGGCACCTGGAAGGACCTGACCGACAACGTCAACTCGATGGCCGGCAACCTGACGGGCCAGGTCCGAAACATCGCCGAGGTGACGACGGCGGTCGCGCGTGGCGAGCTCAACAAGAAAATCACCGTCGACGTGCAGGGTGAGATCCTGGAGCTCAAGGACACGATCAACACGATGGTCGATCAGTTGAGCTCGTTCGCGTCGGAGGTGACGCGCGTCGCCCGCGAGGTCGGCACCGAGGGCAAGCTCGGCGGCCAGGCCCAGGTGGCCGGCGTCGGCGGCACCTGGAAGGACCTGACCGACAGCGTCAACTCCATGGCCGGCAACCTGACCGGCCAGGTGCGGAACATCGCCGAGGTCACGACGGCGGTCGCCAATGGCGACCTGTCGAAGAAGATCACGGTGGACGTGAAGGGCGAGATCCTGGAGCTCAAGAACACGATCAACACGATGGTGGACCAGCTCAACTCGTTTGCCTCGGAGGTGACGCGCGTCGCCCGTGAGGTGGGCACCGAAGGCAAGCTGGGCGGCCAGGCCCAGGTGACCGGCGTCGCGGGCGTATGGAAGGACCTGACCGACAACGTGAACTCGATGGCGGGCAACCTCACCGCCCAGGTCCGGAACATCGCGCAGGTGACGACCGCCGTGGCCACCGGCGACCTGTCGAAGAAGATCACCGTCGACGTGCGGGGCGAGATCCTCGAGCTGAAAGACACGATCAATACGATGGTCGACCAGCTCAACTCGTTCGCGTCGGAGGTGACCCGCGTGGCGCGCGAGGTCGGCACCGAGGGCAAGCTGGGCGGCCAGGCGCGGGTGGCCGGGGTGGGCGGCACCTGGAAAGATCTGACCGACAACGTGAACTGGATGGCGAGCAACCTGACGGCGCAGGTCCGGAACATCGCCGACGTGACGACCGCGGTGGCCCGCGGCGAGCTCAACAAGAAGATCACGGTGGATGTGCAGGGCGAGATCCTCGAGCTCAAGAACACCGTCAACACCATGGTGGACCAGCTCAATTCGTTCGCCTCCGAGGTGACCCGCGTGGCCCGCGAGGTGGGCACCGACGGCAAACTCGGCGGCCAGGCGCAGGTCGTGGGCGTCGCGGGCGTGTGGAAGGACCTGACCGACAACGTGAACTGGATGGCGAGCAACCTGACCTCGCAGGTGCGCGGCATCGCCAAGGTGGTGACCGCCGTCGCGAACGGCGACTTGAAGCAGGAGCTGCGCGTCGAGGTCAAGGGCGAGATCGCCACCCTGGCCGACACGATCAACAACATGACGAACACGCTCGCCACGTTCGCCGATCAGGTGACGAACGTGGCGCGCGAGGTGGGCGTCGAAGGGAAGCTCGGCGGGCAGGCCCGCGTGCCGGGTGCCGGCGGCGTGTGGCGCGACCTCACGAACAACGTGAACCAGCTCGCCGCCAACCTGACGACGCAGGTGCGGGCCATCGCCGACGTGGCGACGGCGGTCACGAAGGGCGATCTGACGCGCTCGATCGCGGTCGAGGCGCTGGGCGAGGTGGCGGAGCTCAAGGACAACATCAACGAGATGATCCGCAACCTCCGCGACTCCACCCGCAAGAACATGGAGCAGGACTGGCTCAAGACCAACCTGGCCAAATTCAGCCGCATGCTGCAGGGCCAGCGGGATCTCGCGGCCGTGTCCCAGCTCATCCTTTCTGACCTGGCCCCGCTGGTGACCGCCCACCACGGCGTCTTCTACGTCGTGGACAGCACCGGCGACACGCCTGCGCTCAAGCTGCTCGCGAGCTACGCCTACCAGGACCGTAAGCAGGTCACCTCCGAGTTCAAGATGGGTGAGGGGCTCGTGGGCCAGGTGGCCAAGGACCGCCGGATGCTCACCGTGGGGCAGGTGCCCCACGACTACATCCAGGTGAGCTCCGGGCTCGGCGAGGCTCAGCCCCGGAGCCTCGTCGTCCTCCCCGTGCTGTTCGAGGGCGAGACCAAGGCGGTGCTCGAGCTGGCGACGTTCGACGAGTTCGACGAGATCCGCCTGACCTTCCTCGAGCAACTCGCCGAGAGCATCGGCATCGTGCTCAACACGATCGCGGCCAACATGCGGACCGAGGAGCTGCTGAAGCAGAGCCAGGCGCTCACCGAGGGCCTGCAGTCGCAGCAGGAGGTGCTCACCGAGACCAACAAGCGGCTGGAACAGCAGACCCGGTCGCTGCAGCAGTCGGAGGAGCTGCTCCGGAACCAGCAGGACGAGCTGCAGAGCACCAACGCAGAGCTCGAGGTGAAGGCTCAGCTGCTCGCCGGCCAGAAAGCCGAAGTCGAGCAGAAGAACAAGGAAGTCGAGCAGGCCAAGGTGGCGCTCGAGGAGAAGGCCGAGCAGCTCGCGCTGATCTCCAAGTACAAGTCGGAGTTCCTGGCGAACATGTCGCACGAACTCCGGACGCCGCTCAACAGCCTGCTCATCCTCTCCCAGATCCTGACCGAGAACGTCGACGGCAACCTGACGCCCAAGCAGGTCGGATTCGCGCAGACGATCCACGGGTCGGGCTCCGACCTGCTCGATCTCATCAACGACATCCTCGACCTGTCGAAGATCGAGTCCGGCACCATGGCGGTGGACATCAGCGCCGTGTCGTTCGGCGAGGTGCGGAAGTTCGTCGAGAGCACCTTCCGCCAGATGGCGGACCTCAAGGGGCTCCAGTTCGAGGTCGAGGTCGACCCCGCGCTGCCGCCGGCGCTCCAGACCGACACCAAGCGGCTGCAGCAGGTGCTCAAGAATCTCCTGTCCAACGCCTTCAAGTTCACCGAGCGCGGCAGCGTGGCGCTCAAAGCATCGCTCGCGACCGGCGGGTGGAACCCGGAGCAAGAGCTGCTCAACGCCGCCAACTCTGTCGTCGCCTTCCGCGTCACCGACACCGGCATCGGCATCCCGCGCGAGAAGCACGGCGTCATCTTCGAAGCGTTCCAGCAGGACGACACCGGCACCAGCCGCAAGTACGGCGGCACCGGCCTGGGCCTCTCGATCAGCCGCCAGATCACCCGGCTGCTCGGCGGCGAAATCCGGATCGAGAGCTCGCCGGGCGCCGGCAGCAGCTTCACGCTCTACCTGCCGATCATGTATCCGGTCTCGCCCGCGACCTCACCCGGCGGCGACACCGACGGCCAGGCCGACGGAGCGGGCGAACCGGCCAAACTGATGCCCACCGCCAGCTCGCGCGTCATGCTGGCCCCGGTGGTGGAGCGGGCCATCAGCGACGACCGGAGCGCCATCGAGGACGGCGACCGGATTCTGCTCATCGCGGAGGACGACCCGAACTTCGCGCAGATCCTGTTGGATCTCGCGCGCGACCGGGGCTTCAAAGGCATCGTGGCGCAACGCGCCGACCGGGCGCTCGCGCTCGCCCGCGAGTACCGGCCGACGGCCGTCACGCTGGACCTGCGTCTGCCGGACGCCGACGGCTGGACGATCCTCGACCGGCTGAAGCACGATCCGAGCACCCGGCACATCCCGGTGCACATCATCTCGGTCGAGGAGAACTGGCAGCGCGGGCTCCGGCTCGGCGCCATCGACTTCCTGACCAAGCCCGCCACCAAGGAATCCCTGAGCGACGCGCTGACGACGCTGCACGAGTTCCTCGACCGGCCGGTCAAGCGGCTGCTGGTGGTCGAGGACGACGAGGCCGCGCAGCTGAGCATCACCGAGCTGATCGGCAGCGGGGACGTGCAGACCACCTCCGTCGGCAGCGGCGAGGCCGCGCTGCAGGCCCTGCAGCACGACCGGTACGACTGTATGGTGCTCGATCTCGGCCTGCCGGACATGACCGGGTTCCAGCTCATCACGCGGGTGAAGGGAGAGATCGGGCTCCGCAAGCTCCCGACCATCGTCTACACGGGAAAGCAGCTCACCAAGCGCGAGGAGGCCGAGCTGGCTCGGCTGGCCGAGTCGGTGGTGATCAAGGACGCGCGTTCGCCCGAGCGGCTGCTCGACGAGACCGCGCTGTTCCTGCACCGGGTGACGGCCAACCTGCCGGAGGGCAAGCGCCAGATGCTGGAGGCGCTGCACCGCGCCGACCCGACGCTCGCGGGCCGCACCGTGCTCATCGTGGACGACGACGTGCGCAACATCTTCGCGCTGACGACCTTCCTGGAGCGCAGCGAGATGAAGGTGGTCTACGCCGAGAGCGGACGTGACGGCATCACCCGGCTGCAGGAGACGCCGGAGGTGGATGTGGTGCTGATGGACGTGATGATGCCCGAGATGGATGGGTACGAGACGATGCAGGCGATCCGCGGGATGTCGCAGTTCCGGCATCTGCCGATCATCGCCGTCACCGCCAAGGCGATGAAGGGCGACCGCGAGAAGTGCATCGAGGCTGGCGCCTCCGACTACGTCGCGAAGCCGGTCGACATGGAGCAGCTGCTCTCGCTGCTTCGCGTCTGGCTGTACCGGTGACGGGTGAGCCGTCGTCGGAGGCGCCCGACCTGGCGCCGCCAGCCCTGGCGCCGCCAGCCGGCGGACAGGATGCGTCCGACCCGGTGAGCGCCGGTCCGGCCCCCGGGAGTCCGTCCGACGGGCCGACCGACCGCGTCAACATCCTGCTGGTCGACGACCAGCCCGCCAACCTGATCGCCCTCGAGGCGATGCTGCATGGCCTCGACCAGCATCTCGTCAAAGCCAGCTCGGGACGCGAGGCGCTCAAATGGCTGCTCGCGCACGAATTCGCGGTGATCCTGCTGGACGTGAAAATGCCGGACATGGACGGCTTCGAAACGGCCACCCTGATCCGGCAGCGCGACAAGTCGCGCCACACGCCGATCATCTTCCTCACCGCGGCGGACAAGACCGACACCCAGGCCGTGCGCGGCTACGCGGTCGGCGCGGTCGACTACCTGGTCAAGCCGGTGGTGCCCGAGTTCGTCCGCTCGAAGGTGGTGGTGTTCGTCGAGCTGGCCAAGAAGAACGAGCTGCTGCGGCGGCAGGCCGAACTCCTCCGGACGAGCGAGCAGGAGGCGCGCGACCTGGCGGACACGCGGGCGGAGCTGGTACGGGATCTCGAGCACAAGAACCGGGAGCTCGAGAGCTTCAGCTACGCCGTCTCGCACGATCTCCGGGCGCCACTCCGCCGCATTGAAAGCTTCAGCCGCGCGGTGCAGGACAGCCAGGCCGAACGGCTCGACGCCGATGGCCGGCGCTACCTGGACCGCGTGCGCGAGGCGAGCCAGCAGATGTCACAGCTCATCGACGACGTGCTCTACCTGGCGCGCGTCACCCGCGCGGAGATGCGCGACCAGGAGGTCGACCTGAGCGGGCTGGTGACGCTGTGGCTGGAGCGGATGCGGGAGGCGGAGCGCGCCCGGGAGGTGGAGGTCAAGGTCCGGCCTGGCGTGATGGTCGCCGCCGACGGCCAGCTTCTCCGGATCGCGGTCGAGAACCTGCTGGAGAACGCCTGGAAGTTCACCGCCCGCACGCCGGCCGCCAGGATCGAGTTCGGGCAATCGAACGCCGGCGGCGAGCCCGCCTACTTCATCCGCGACAACGGTGTCGGCTTCGACATGGCCTACGCCGACCGCCTGTTCGGGCCGTTTCAGCGATTGCACCTCGCCTCGGAGTTTCCCGGCACGGGCATCGGGCTCGCCACCGTGCAGCGGATCATCCACCGGCACGGCGGCCGGGTCTGGGCGGAGGGGATGCTCGGACAGGGTGCGACGTTTCACTTCACGATCGGACGGACGCGGGCCTGAGGGCCCGCGGTGTTACGCTACGGCTTCGTCGGCGGGCGCGTGCCCTGCAGCGTTTCTCTCGCCATCACCAATCCGCAAATCTCCCGCCGGTGCGGCTCGATCATCGGGCACTCGCGCGCGGCCTTGTGGACCACCAATGCGGCCCCCGGATCCGTCATGGCAGGTCGCTCAGGGTCGCTCGGACGATCGGCGGGCATCGACTTCGCGACCGGTGTGTTCTGGGTCGGCCCCGGCGTCGCTCAGCCGGCTCAGCTCGGAGGGGAGGCCGCTGGGGCGGGCGGACGCGCCGCGGAACTCGAAGTGGTCTTCCCGTAGGAGGCGCTCGCCCGTGATTACGCCGGACTTCGCGCGGTCGCCATAGAGCATGGTCACCACCCGGTGGATGAGCACCTCCACCGGCTGCCATGTGCCGGGCTCGATGTCGGGGTACAGATAGTCGAACGCCGGCCGCAGCCGAGCCTCGCGCCCTCGGGCGTCATTCACCACGCGCCTCCGGTGTGGGGAAAGCACGGAGAATACCGCCCGCTCCGCGTGCGGCAAAGTGGCGGGGCAGCCACATCTCCTGTTGCCTCAGGTCGTGCTTCTGCCGGTGACGCGCCGGATGAGGCCCAGGATGAGCATGACGGCGCCCACGATGAGGAGCAGGTGGATGAGCAGGCCGGCGACCTTGAAGACCACGAAGCCGATGGCCCACAGCACGAGGAGCAGGACACCGAGCGCGACAAGACCTCTCACGCGAGCCTCCGTTGGCACGACGGGCGAATGACGATCACGAGCGACGGACTACGCTAACCCTCTGGCCTGGCGGACCCGTGGGCCAGGTCACACGGCCGGCGTTCGCGCCCCGGCGGGCGGAGACGCCGGATACTGCAAGGCCAGCGCGACGACCTGATCGAGTTGCGCCGGATCGAACCCTGACATCAGCAGCACGGGAACGCCGGGGAACTCGGCCCCCACCCGGCTGGCGAGCTCGGCGCCGGGCATGCGCGGAAGGACCGCATCGCTCAGGACCAGGTCGATCGCGCCGTTCCATCGGCGCACCAGGTGCAGCGCTTCGACGCCATTGCCCGCCCCGAGCACCGTGTGTCCGCCGTCCAGCAACTGGCGTCGGAGTCGCGCCCGCACGGGCGCCTCGTCGACAACGACCAGGATGATGCCGCCGCGGATACCATCGAGCATGAGCGCCTCCGGGACAGGAGGAAGGACTCTCGGTGCTAAGCTACGCCGCGTGCGGACCAGCGCCAGAGCGACGGCGATGCTATTGCGCCCCCTGCACGGTCACCGCCGCGGCGTCGAAGGTGGTCTCGTCCGCTTCGATATCGTGTCCGTACGAAACCACGAGCGTGCCGGTGCCCGCGGTGCCCCCGGTCACGTCGAACTGGTAGTTGCGGTCGGCCACGCGGGTCGCGCTCGCGAGTGACGTCGGCGTGAACGTGAGGCCGGCGTAGTGATCGGCCTCGGCGTCGTCGAGATCCTCACCGCCGGCGGTGACGAACTCGAGCCGCACTCTCACCGTCTCGCCCTGGGTCAGGACGAATGGCGCCGACGCCGGGACGTCGTCGACCAGCACGGTGTACGACACGGGGACGTGCTCGTCGCCGGCCTGGCTCTCGTCGCTGCCGCAGGCTGTGCCCGCGGCCGCGCCTGCGGCAAGCGATGTGACGGTGGCAAGGCGGAGGAGGGAGCGGTACGGTGTCATCGCGCGATCCTTGGGTGAGAGGGGATAGGATATTCGGATGGAAACCGGGTCACACGCACTCGGGTCACGGACGCTCGGCGAAGCGGAGCGCCCCGCGGAGCGTGCGCGGAGCGCCCGGGTTCAGGAAGCCGGACGCGCGAATCTCCGGAAACTTGGCATCGAAGATGTTCTGCAGCTCGAGGTCGAGGACCGCCCCGAACGGCGCCACCTGGACCGACGTGCCGAGGTCCAGGATGGCGTAGGAACGGGTCGTGACGCCCGGCTCACCGATCGGCGTATATGGCCCGGAGAACCGGAGGGTCGCGCGGGTCGCCAGCCGCGGCGCCACGGCCGCCTCGACCCCGATCCTTCCCAGCCAGCGAGCGACGTTGGGTACCCACGAGCCGGGTTCGAGCGGCTCGATATGGAATGACGGCCTCAACGGCCGGCTGCTGGCGTGGACCAGGAGATCGGGCACGCGCGCGGCGCGTGTCGGTTGGCTGGAGAAGCGCTCGCCTTTGATCCGGGCGTCGTTGATCGTGCCGTCGGCGAAGAGCGTGACCATGGGGCTGACGCGCAGCTCGGCGGTGGCGTTGAGTCCCTGGCGCTTGCTCCGGCCGGAGGCCACGACCTCGCGCGTGATGGGATCCTGAATGCGCTCGTGCGACACGTCCAGCCGGAACAACGCCAGATGCGCCGTGACCGTCTCGCCGTCGTAGCGCGCGCCGAGCTCCTTGCTCCAGCCGCGGATCGGATCCAGCGCGGGGTCGGCGATAACCCCAGGCGCGCCGCGAAACCCTCGGGCCAGCGATGCCAGCGCCGACCAGCCGCCACCGAGGAAGTAACGGGCGCCGAGCTTCGGGCTCACGATCAGATGGCCGGCGCTCCGCCAGCTTCCGGCGGCCAGCCGGTCCAGCGTGCGATAGTGCGTGGCGTCGGCCCGGGCGCCGAGGTCGAGGGCCACCCGGGTGCTTACCAGAGTGCGCCAGCGGACGAACGCGCCGGCGCCAGCATAGCGGGCGTCGAGCGCGCGGGTCGGGCTCTGCCGTGCGCGCGCTTCCGTGGCGTAGAGATCGTAGCTGGTGACGTCGGCGCGGCCGTCAATCCCGGCGCTCAGATCACCGGTGCCCGCGGGCCGACTCACCTGGAGCCGGCCACCGACGATGGTGCGACGCTCCTCCTCGTCACTCTGGCCCAGCGCACCGTCTTCGGGGATCGTCAGGTAGACGCTCGAGTGCACGCGTTGCGCCCAGGCGGTGGCCTCGAGGCCGGTCTCGCCCGTCACGCCGCTGAACCGGGCGTGCGCAATGCCCCGGAATGCCGAGCCGCCGTCCGTACGATCCAGGGCGCCGGTCACCCGGTCGGCGTTGTAGTCCTCCACGCTCACGAACCCCGGCGAATCCCAGCTCGATCCGTAGAGCGCGAGGCCGCCTTCGAGCCGGCCCGCGCCGGCCCGCCGCCACCCACGCAGCATGCCGTTGCCGAGCCAGTACGCCGAATGGTCGCGCCAGCCCTGCTGGCGGCGTCCTTCGCCGGCCGCTAGGAATCCGCCGGTCTCGGCGCGCCGCCCGGTCCGGAGCCAGCCGCCGGCGTCGCCGTAGCTCGAGCCCGACAGGTTCCCGGACGTGCCGGCCGCGTCGGCCGCGGTAAAGGCCTCGACGACGCCGGCGAGCGAGAAGTCGCCGTAGTGCGGGCTGGCCGGGCCGGTGATGACGCGCAGCGAGCTCATCGCTGCCGGCGACAGGATGCTCCAGTCGGAGTATCCCTCGGTGTGCCCGTGCACCGGCAGATTGATTGGCACGCCGTCGACGGTGAGGAGCACGTCCGACGAGTGATCGGAGGCGAAGCCGCGGATGACGGCGTCCGAGGCGAACCCCGGACCCTGACCCTGCTCGTGAACCTCGATCCCGCTGGTGCGCCGGAGCAGATCGTAGGCGTTCGCGG
>JACCSZ010000231.1 GCA_013812695.1 Gemmatimonadales bacterium
CTCGGGGCCGCGCGGGTCGAGCTCGGCAAGCTCGACGGCGACCTGGCGCTCGCCGGCGAACGGCTCGCGAACGCCACCGCCCGGAGGCTCCGGGCGCAGGACGAGCGCGGTCAGATGGAGGTCCGGGCCCGGCAGGCACTCCTCGAGCGTGACGCCGCCGCCGGCGATCACGAGGCGGCCGGGATCGAGCACGAACGGATCCGCGCCCAGCTGGCCGGCCGCGCGGATGCCGACGAGGACGTGCGCCGGCGGCTCGCCGAGCAGCGCGCACAGGTGCGTCAGTGGGAGCAGGCCCTCCAAGCGCACGCGGAGACCCTGCGCTCGCTCGAGGGCGAACGAGCCGCCCTCGAAGGCGAGATCGCCGCGCTCCGGGAGCGCTCCGTCGCCGCCGAGGATCAGCGCATGCGCCTGCAGGGCGAGCTGGCCGGTGCGCAGCGCCGTCGGGACCACGCGATCGAGCGCGCCGGCGTCCTGAGGCACGAGGCCGAGCGCGCCGGCGCAGAGTCGGATCACGCTCGTCTCCAGGTTGCCGAGGCCCGCGAGCGGGAGGCGGTCCACCGCTCGGACCGCCGCCGCGCCGAAGAGTCCCTGGGCCAGATGACGGCTCGCCGTCACGCGCTCGAGGAGCTCGAGCGCGACCGCGTCGGACTCGCGCCGGCCGCGGCCGCCCTGCTCGCCACGCGAGGCCGGTTCAACGGTGGGGTCCTCGGGCCGCTCAGCGATTTCGTCAGCACGACCCGAGACGACGCCGAGCTGGCTGAGCGGTTGCTGGGAGAGTGGATGCACGCCGTCCTCGTGCGCGATCGGGAGACCGTCGCTGAGATCCAGGCGTGGCATGCCGAGCATCAGCCGGGTTCACTCGTCCTCCTCCCGCTCGACCCGGGCCCGCAAGTCGAGGGGGAAGGCCAGCCGCTCGACGACCGGCTGCGCGCCGAGGGCCCCGCGGCGGGTTGGGTTCGCGCCGCGCTCGCCGGGTCGGAGGTGCTCGACACGTCCGGCCGCGTGCTCCGCCGGGCGAGCGGCGCGATCTTTCTGTCCGGTGCCGCCACGCCCTCCGGCCCGCTCCGGCGCCGGGCGGAGCTGTCCTCGCTGGCGCGGGATGTGGAGCGGGCGGGCGCCTCCTTGACCGCCGCAGAAGCCGAGCTGCGGGCCACCACGGGCCGTTTGGCCGAGCGGGAGCAGATCCTCGCCTCCGTCACCGCCACGGGCGAGCAGGCTGGGCAATCGGAGCGCCAGGCGATCGCGGGGCGGGAGGACGCCGTGCGCGTCGTCGCCAACCTCACCCGCGAGGCGGCCGACTCCGAGGCGCAGGTCGGCCGGGTCACCGAGCGGCTCGAGCGCTCCGAGCGCCGCCTGGGCGAAATCGAGGCAGCACTCGGTCAAGGCGATCTCGCGCGGCGACAGCTCGACCAGGAGCTTGACGCCGGCCGCGCACGCCTGAGCCAGTTGGAGGCCGAACAGGAGTCGGCCCGCGAGGATCGGGTGCATTGGCAGGTGCAGGAGGCGCACGTCGCGGCCGGCCTGCGCTCGGCGGACGAGCGGCTACAGCGCGCGGGGGCCATGCGATCGGAGGCGGAGCGCGTTCTGCTGGCGCTCGGCGGCGAGCTCGTGCAGCTCGAGACCGACACGGCGGCGTACATCGCGCAACAGACCGAGGGGCGCGAGGGGCGCGCGGAGCGTCACGTCGCCCTGCACGAGCTGGAGGCCGCCAGCGCCGAGGATGACGCCGCGCTCGCCGGTACCGTGCTCGCCCTGGGGGCGACGGACCGCGAGGTGACGGCCGCGCGCGGCGCGCTCGACGCCGCGGGGGACGAGAGCCACGCGCTCCAAGTCAGGCTCACGGAAGCCGCCGGCACCCGCCGCAGCATCGTGGAGCGGGTCGAGGCCGAGTGGCGGAAGCCGCTCGAGCGCCTCCTCGACGAAGCGCCGCTGCTCGATCTCGACCTCGACACCCTCGAATCGGAAGCGGCACGGATCGCGGCCGCGTTGGAGTCGATCGGTCCGGTCAACGCGCTCGCAATGGAAGAGCACGCCGAGGAAGTCAAGCGGCTTGAGTTCCTCACGACCCAGCGGGATGATCTCGTAGGCGCGAGGCAATCACTCATCCAGGCCATCCGGGAAATCGACGGCACGGCCCGCTCTATGTTCGTCGAGACCTTCACGGCGGTGCAAGCGAACTTCGCCCGCGTGTTCCAGACGCTGTTCGGCGGCGGCGAGTGTGAGCTCCGGCTGGCCAATCCCGAAGCCCCGCTCGAGAGCGAGATCGACATCCACGCTGCCCCGCGCGGCAAGCGGACCCAGCGAATCCACCTGCTCTCCTCGGGCGAACGGACGCTGGTGGCCGTCAGCCTGCTGTTCAGCATCTATCTCACCAAGCCGAGTCCTTTCTGCCTGATGGACGAGGTGGACGCGCCGCTGGACGACGCGAACGTCGGCCGCTTCACCCGGCTCCTCGACGAGTTCAAGACGGGGACGCAGTTCCTGGTGATCACGCACAACCCGCGCACCATGCAGGCCGCGGACGCCGTCTACGGCGTGACCATGCAGGAGCCGGGCGTGTCGTCGATCGTCGGGGTGCGGCTCGGTGAGCCCGAACACGTGGCGTAGGGGACGGCTGGGCGTGGTGCGGGGCTTGCGGAAGCATGCGTCCGAGTTGGGCGTCGTCACCCGGAGACCGCCATGCTGATCGTGATGCGCCATACGGCGGCCGAGGAGGACATCCGGGCCGTCGTGGCCGCCATCGAGGAGATGGGTTACCAGGCCCGGCCGATGCCGGGCAAGCAGCGCACGACCGTTGGCCTCGTGGGCAACGATGGCCGGGTAGACGGTTCGCGCCTGGCCGCCCTCGCCGGCGTGCAGGAAATCCTGCACGTGACCAAGCCGTACAAGCAGGTCTCTCGCGAGTGGCAGGCGGAGTCCACGGTGGTCCGGTTGCCGGGCGGACTCACCGTCGGCGGTGACGAAGTCGTGGTGATGGCCGGGCCCTGCTCGGTCGAGAGCGAGCGACAGATCCTCGAGGCCGCCCGAGCGGTGCGCGAAGCCGGGGCCACCGTGCTCCGGGCTGGCGCGTTCAAGCCGCGCAGTTCGCCCTACGCTTTCCAGGGTCTGGGCCGCACGGGACTCGAGCTGCTGGCGCGGGCGCGCGAGGAAACCGGTCTCCTGATCGTCACCGAGGCGATGGACGCCGAAGGCCTCGATCAGGTCGTCGAGGCCGCCGACATCGTGCAGATCGGCGCGCGCAACATGCAGAACTACTCCCTGCTCAAGCACGCCGGCCGCTGCGGCAAGCCGATCCTGCTCAAGCGCGGTCTCTCCGCCACCATTCAGGAGCTCCTGCTCTCGGCCGAGTACATTCTGGCTGAAGGGAACCGCGACGTCATCCTGTGCGAGCGCGGGATCCGGAGCTTCGACCAGGCGACCAGAAACCTGCTGGATCTGAGCGCCGTCTCGGTCGTGCACGGGCTGTCCCACCTCCCCATCGTCGCCGATCCGAGTCACGGGACCGGGCACCGGGACATGGTCATCCCGATGGCGCGTGCCGCGGTCGCGGCCGGGGCGGACGGCCTCCTGATCGAGGTGCACCCGCATCCCGACCGCGCGCTGTCGGACGGCGCGCAGAGTCTGCATCCCCACCAGTTCGAGCGCATGATGAAGGAAATCCGGCTCATCGCCGAGGCAATCGGCCGCCGTGTCGCTGAGCCCGTAGGAGCGCGCGCATGACGGCGGGCGCCTGCGGCCGGGTGCTGGTCCTGCTGTGGCTGGTCGTGGCGCCCGTTGCCGCCGCCCAGGCCCAGGATGCCAAGGCCATCGTCGAACGGTCGTCGCGCGTGTACCGCTCGCTCTCGAGCCTCCGCGCGGACTTCGTGCAGGTGATCGACAACCCGATGATCGATAGTGCCGAAAGCCGCGGCACGCTGGTGCAGGCGGGCGCGGGCAAGCTCGCGATGCGGTTCACCGATCCCCCCGGCGAGGCGATCGTCATCGACGGACGCTCGGTATGGATCTACACCCCGAGCACGACCCCCGGCCAGGTGATCCGGACGCCCGTACCCAGCGGCGGACCGGTGTACGGCTTCAACATTCTGGCGTGGCTGCTCGATCGTCCGGCGGAGCGCTACACCGCATCCTACGTGCGATCGGACAAACTCCATGGGCGGGCGGTGGAAATCGTGCAGCTCGTGCCGGCCGTACCCGATCTGCCGTTCGAGCGTGCGGTAGTGTGGCTCGACCGCGAGGACGGACTGCCCCGCCGGCTCGAGATTGCCGAGCACTCCGGAACCGGACGTACGCTGACGCTCACCAAGGTGCGGGTCAATCCGCCCGTCCCGGCGCGGACCTTCGTGTTCGAGGTGCCGTCCGGCGTCCGGGTCGTGGATCAGTGAGCGAATCCGAGCCGCTGAGCTCGACTAACCAGGCTCCGTAAGCGCCCGCTCCACCGCCGCTGCCGCCGCGTCGTCCAAGCCCGCTTCCCGAGCAAGTCTGAGCGCTTCGAGGCCCAGCGCACGATACAGGTCGCGTTCCACTGGACCAAGCGCGGAGAGGTGCGTCCGGACGGTCGCCGCGTCGCCTCTCCGCACCGGACCGGTGAGGGCAGCCACGGGCCCGAGCGGCAAGTTGGCGACGGCTCCCCACATCAGCGGGAGGTACATCGCCCCGGCCTCGAGCGACGGCATCCCGGCGCCGCGAGCCAACCGTTCGGCCACTGCCGCGAGCACGACGGCGTAGTTGGAGACCATGACGGCGCCCGCATGGTACGCCGGCTTGGCTCCCGGC
>JACCSZ010000260.1 GCA_013812695.1 Gemmatimonadales bacterium
GCACGTCGGGCCATCGTCCGACACCACGCTCGTCCTGAGCGGCGGATCGTACCTCGACGTGCGCGCCGGCGTGCTGCGCCCGAACGGCGCCATAGTCGTCCGCGGTGGCCGGATCGTCGCGGTCCACGCGCCCGGCAGCACTTGGCAACCAGCCACGGATGCCCGCGTGCTCGCGCTGGACGGACGCACCATCCTCCCCGGCCTGATCGACGCCCACGTGCATCTGACGCTCGCGGGCGACCCCATCGCCAATGCGGCGGCAACCCTCCGGGCCGGCTTCACGACCGTCGTCGACCTCGGGTCGGCCGCTGCCGGCGGAGCCCGGCTGCGCGAGGCCATCGCGCGGGGCCAGGTGCCTGGGCCTCGCATCGTCGCCGCGGGGTCGTGGATCGGGTCCAAAGGTGGAGTCTGCGAGTTTGGCGGCGCCACCGTCGCCACGGCGGCGGCCGCGCGCGCGAGGGCCCAGGCCGATCTGGGGGCGGGCGCCGACCTGCTCAAGGTCTGCGTCACCGGCTGGGCGGCGGACGCGGCCGCGTTTCCCGACTCGGTCGAGCTCAAGCCGGACCTGCTGAACGGCGTGCTGGAAACCGGCCGCGCGGCGGGCCGGCCGGTCTTCGCGCACGCGATCGGCCAGGCGGGCGCGCTCCTGGCCGCGGACGGCGGCATACGCGCCCTGGCGCACACGCCGATCGTCGACTCCGCGGGCGCTCACCGGCTCCGGGCAAGGCGCACTTACGTCATCTCGACGCTCGTGACCCTCACGGCGGGCCCAGCCGGGGATCGCGTGCGCCGCTCCTTCCGCCTCCTGCACGAGGCCGGCGTGCCGATCGTCCTCGGCACCGACGCCGGCGTGCTGCCTCACGGCCGGAATGCGCAGGAGTTGGTCGCACTCGTCGAAGCGGGACTGTCGCCGCTGGAGGCGCTGCGCGCCGCGACGCTGAACGCCGCCCGGCTGCTCGATGAGGGCGGGGTCGTCGCGGGGGGCGTCGGTGAGATCGTCGAGGGCGCCGCGGGCGACTTCGTCGTGGTGCTGGGCGATCCTCTGCGCGACGTGCGGGTGCTCGAGCGGCCGGTGCTGGTCGTCAAGGCCGGCCGGGTGGTGGGCTGAGGCTTTCGTCAGAACCGCGCGAGCCGCAGCGCCAGCGCCGCGATCAGCGGCCGGTCACGCTCGGCCGCGAACGCCGGAGCCGCGCCCCAATCATGCATCCACACCGCGGCACGGCGCCGGTCGGGTGCCTCCCAGGCGTACCGCGGGATCACGTGGGCGTGCAGCGCCGGCTCGACGTTGCCCAGAATCTCGTAATTGATCCGCTCGGCGCCGGTCACGGAGAGGACGGCATCGCCGAGCCGGGCCATGTCGCTCAAAAACTGTTCGCGGGGACGGCCGCCGAGCGCGTTCAGGTCGGGTACCACGGGATCGGGCAGCAGCACGCAGTATCCGGGCAGGATTTGCGGATCCCCCAGTACCGCCCACCCCGACGGCACGCGCGCGATCGCTCGAGGCAGCTCGCCCAGCGCCGCGGCGTCCACCTGCCGGTGAATCATCGTGCTCATCGTCCCGGTCACTCCCGCGGTGAATCGGCGCGCAAGCGGTCCAGGTACCCCCGAATCCGTCGCGCGTTGGTCCCCACGTCGCTCACGCCCACCCGCGACACGCTGCGCACGTCGATCACGCTGCCCGCCCCCGCCGGCCGGACCCGGACCACCACGTCATCCTTGAATCCGAACCATCCCGTCGCGGCTGTGGCTTCGATCCGCCCGGCCCCGGAATCGGCCGCGACGATCGCCCAGCCGCTGGCGCGGGCCGCATCGAGCGCGCGCGCGAATGTGGCGGACGCGGGCATCGTCGCCATCGCCAGCGGGCCAAGGTCGGGATACGCCCGCCGCTGTGCTGCGGCGATCTCCGGGCCGCCATAGGTCGCCGGGTTCGGGGCATCCGCGCGAAGCGGCTGCACGGCCAGGAAGGCGGGCGGGTCATGCGTGTCCGTGGTGATGTCGTGGATGGGCGGCACCCGGCCGGCGCGTTGCGCCCAGACCCATGGGACGGCGGCCGCGAGCACGCCCAGCGCGAG
>JACCSZ010000308.1 GCA_013812695.1 Gemmatimonadales bacterium
AGCACCCGATCTTCCGCGTGTCGGGAGATGTAGGCGAGCTCGTCGGCATGGAGCCGGAGGTTGAGCGTGTGGAGCACGGCGCCGGCCAGCGGAACGCCGAAGTACGCCTCGAGATGGCGGTCGTGATTCCAGCACAGCGTGGCGACGCGGTCGCCCGGGCGGACGCCGAGCGCACCGAGCGCGCACGCGAGCCGCCGCGCGCGGTGCAGGCACGCCGTGTAGGTGGTGCGATGGATCGAGCGGTCCGCACGCCGGCTCACGACCGGCCGGTCGCCGAACAGCGTCTCCGCACGCCGGGCGATGACGTCGAGGGTGAGGGGGTAATCCATCGTCAGGCCACGCATGCGACTCATGCCGCAATTTAGCCTTGGGACGATGTGGCGATGTTGCTATGCTTGAGCACGATGAGAGTGTGCTTCCTCAGCACCGAGATCTTCGCCTGGGGCAAACACGGCGGGTTCGGGCGTGCCACGCGCACGATCGGCCGCGAGCTGGCACGGCGCGGTGTCGAGGTCTTCGCCGTGGTGCCGCGTCGCGGCGAGCAGCAGCCCGTCGAGTCGCTGGACGGTATCACCGTGCTCGGCTACCCGATCCTGTCGCCCTGGCGGGCGGCGGGGCTCTGCCGCACGGCGGACGCCGACGTCTACCACTCGCAGGAGCCGTCCACGGCCACCTGGCTCGCCATGCGCGCGATGCCCGGCCGGGCGCACGTCGTCACGCTCCGTGATCCGCACACCTGGCCCGACTGGCGCACCGAGCTCGCGCATCCTTCCCTGAGCCGCGCCCAGGTGCTCGCCAACATCCTCTACGAAGACAATCCGCTGGTGCACCGGGCGGTCCGCGGCGCGGACGCGGTATTCTGTGCGGCGCACTGCATTCGGGCCAAGTCCGCCAGGAAATACCGGCTGCCTTCGGCGCCGGCGCTGCTGCCGACGCCGGTCCTGGTGCCGGCCGCGGTGCGGAAGGCCGAGCAGCCGACGGTCTGCTACCTGGCCCGCTGGGACCGGCGGAAGCGGCCCGAGCTGTTCTTCGAGCTGGTGCCGCGGTTTCCGCAGGTGCGCTTCATCGCGGTGGGGCGTGCGCGCGACGCGGAGTACGACCGCCAGCTCCGCGCGACCTACGGCGGCCTGCCGAACCTGGAGCTCCCCGGCTTTGTCGATCAGTTCGATTCCGGGCGGCTGTCGGCCATCCTGAGCCGAAGCTGGATCATGGCGAACACCGCCGCGCGCGAGGGTCTGCCCAATGCGTTCATCGAGGCGGCCGCCCACCGCTGCGCGATCCTGAGCGCGGTCGACCCGGACGGCTTCGCGTCGAGCTTCGGCGCGCGGGTGGAGCACGGCGACTTCGCGGGCGGGCTCCGGTTCCTGCTCGAGGAGGACCGCTGGCGAGACCTCGGCACTCGCGGGGCGGCCTACGTGCGGGTGACGTTCGAGATGAGCCGGGCCGTCGACCGCCACCTCGAGATCTATGCCGAGCTGGTCGGCTCCGCGGCCCGCGGTCTCGAGCCGGCCGCGGAAGTGGCGTAAGTCATGTCGCTCGCCGATCTCCGGCGCGAGTACGCACGCGCCCGGCTCGACGAGGCGGACGTGAGTCACGATCCGGTCGTCGAGTTCGCCCGATGGTTCGCGGAGGCGCTCGAGGCGCAGGTTCTCGAGCCCAACGCGATGACGCTGGCCACCGCGAGCGCCGACGGGACGCCATCGGCGCGGATCGTCCTGCTCAAGGCGTTCGACCAGCGCGGGTTCGTGTTCTTCACCGATTACCGGAGCCGGAAGGGTGCCGAGCTCGGGGCCAACCCCCGGGCGGCGCTGGTGTTCTACTGGGGCGAGCTGGAGCGCCAGGTGCGGATCACGGGCCTGGTGACGCTCGCCACGCGCGAAGAATCGGACGAGTACTTCCGGAGCCGGCCGCTCGGCAGCCGCCTCGGCGCGTGGGCGTCGCACCAGAGCCTGGTGATCCCTGGGCGGAAGACGCTCGAGGATGACCTCCGGGAGGTCGAGCAGCGCTTCGGCCGGGGTGACGTGGGTGACATGGGTGACGTGCCGACACCGGCGCACTGGGGTGGGTTCCGCGTGGCGCCGGAAACGGTCGAGTTCTGGCAAGGCCGGCCGAGCCGGCTGCACGATCGGATCAGGTATGTGCGGAAGGGCGAGGGGTGGCGGATGGAGCGGTTGTCGCCGTGAGCTCGCGTGACTGACCCGTTCATGCAAGCCGCACTCGACGAGGCTCGCGAGGGACTTCGGGAGGGCGGCATTCCCATCGGCGCCGTCCTCGTCTCGGGGGGCCGCATCCTCGGCCGCGGTCACAACCGCCGGCAACAGGCGGGAAGCGTGGTCCTCCACGGCGAGATGGACGCCTTGGAACGGGCAGGGCGGCACCCCGCGGCGGTGTATCGAGGCTGCACGATGTACACGACACTCTCGCCGTGCGCGATGTGCAGCGGCGCGATCCTGCTCTATGGGATTCCGCGGGTGGTGATCGGGGAGAACCGGACGTTCCTGGGAGAGGAGGACCTGCTGCGGAGCCGCGGGGTGGTGGTGGAGGTGGTCGACGATCCTGAATGCCGGCGGATCCTGGGCGGGTTCATTGGTGCGCATCCCGAGCTGTGGGACGAGGACATCGGGCGCTAGCGCTCCACCCGGCTCGGTGAGGCGTGAACCTGTGTGGCGTCGCGCTCCCGTCCCGTGATTCAGGATCTCGAGTTGTCGGGTGCAGGTGTACGTCTTGCCTCCCAGGCAGCGCCCATGCACAATAGAGCACGGGCGACGATCCGCGCCCAACCTCCTCGGCCCTCCCCCAGCGACGGCCCTCGAGAGGCAAAGGGGGGCACACTCCCGGATCCGCCTGCTTCATGCCTTTGGACGCCACAGGTGTCGTCGCTGGGGGACGTGTCGCCCGTGGCCTGACCAAAGGACCTCCCACGATGCCTATCCAGAAAGACTTCAAGCGCCTGGTCCGCGGGCGCATGCAGAAAACGGGCGAATCCTACGCCGCCGCCCGTGCCCATCTCGTCAAACAGAAGCCCGCCGCTGCTCCGGCGAAAGCCGCTCCTCCTGCCACGATCGACAACACCAAGCTCGCCGGCCGAACGGATGCCATACTCAAGGAGAAAACCGGCTGCACCTGGGAGCGCTGGGTCAAGGCGCTCGACCACGCCCAGGCGTACACCTGGACCCACCGGGAGATCGCGAAGCACGTGCACGAACACTACGAAATCCCCGGCTGGTGGGCGCAGACCGTCACCGTGGGCTACGAGCGCATCAAGGGTCTGCGCGCGGTCGGGCAGCGGCGGGACGGCTCGTTCGAGGCCAACAAGAGCAGGACGTTCGCCGTGCCGCTCGTGCGACTCTACCGCGCATGGCACGACGCGCGCACGCGAGCGCGCTGGCTGCCCGGCGTGGACCTCACGGTCCGGACTGCCACACGGGGCAAGTCGATGCGGATCACCTGGCCCGACCGGACGTCGGTCGAGGTGGGTTTCTCGAGTCGGGGGGCCGCGAAGAGCCAGGTCGCGCTGTCGCACGGCAGGCTGCCGGACCGGGCCGCGGTGACGCGGGCGAAGCAGTACTGGACGGCACGGCTGGACGCGCTGGGGGAGGTGCTGACGGCCGAGTAGGCGCGGCTCCAGGCCTCTCGCCCGAATCCGGGAATGACAACGCCCAGGCTGCGAACCCTGGGCGTTGCTCATCGATCCGCCTCCCGGCTAGCGAGTCTCAGCGGTCGACGTGCGCTCCGTTCCGGCATACGCCCGCTTCAGCTTCGCGATGTCGAGCTTCTTCATCTGCAGCATCGCCTCCATGGCTCGTCCAGACTTCTCCTTGTCGGCATCGTTCATCATTTCGACCAGCGCCGTCGGCACCACCTGCCACGACACGCCGTATTTGTCCTTGAGCCAGCCGCACTGCTGCGAGTTGGGATCGCCGCCCTCGGAAAGCTTGTTCCAGTAATCATCGATCTCCTCCTGCGTCCCGCACATGATCTGGAAGGAGATGGCTTCGTTGAAGGTGAATACGGGGCCGCCGTTGAGCGCGGTGAACGGCTGTCCATTGAGCTCGAACTCGACCGTCATGACCGTGCCCGGCGGTCTCCCGTGCACCTCGCGTCCAGCTTCGGTATACCGCGAGATGGTCCCGAGCTTCGAGTTCTTGAAGATCCCCGTGTAGTACCGGGCCGCCTCTTCGGCCTGGCTGTCGAACCACAAGCATGGGGTGATCGGTTGTACGGTAGCCATAAGTTCACTCCTATACGGTGCAATTACGTGACTGATCTCCCGCCGCCGCATGGCAGTGTCCGGCGTCCTGCAAACTCGCAGGCTGCTCGGACAGCGCCGTGACCACGGACACGGACGAGCCTAGTTCCACTTCACCCGGTACCGGCAGACCGAGCCGCCGAGCGCGCGGCACTCCTCCTCCGTGATCTTGACACCGGCCACCCCGCACATCTCGAGCGCCTTCCGGTACCACCCCACTACGGTCAGGCAGTCCGGAGCGCTGAAGGTTTCGGCGTCGTACGTGGTGAAGACGCCCTCCTTCGCCCCGGCAGGCGCGTATTCCCGGCGCCCGGTCTCGTAATACAGCGCATAGAAGGAAGCCGACTTCGCCAGAAACCCGTGGGCGTCACCCTTGGTGAGGTAGCCGCTGTGGATGGTCGACAGGTTCTTCTCGGCGGACGCGGCGCCGAGCCGCTCGAAGAACTCCGGCCTGCCGCCGCCGAGCACTCGCACGATGGCCTCGTCCAGCGCCTTGCCAAGCACGAACGGGTACCAGTTGGACGTAAACAGCATCTTGAGGGTCCGGCGATCACCTTCGGCCATGACCGCGAGCACGCGCTCGAGCCCCTCCTTGCCCGCATGATCCTGGGCGAAGGCCAGCCGCGACTTGAGCACGGCCCCCTTGATCTGCTGCATGGGGCCCTCCCGGGAAGTAGCCCAACGTAGAGGCCTGGTCGAAGTGGAGCGCATGCCCCCATTCGATCGCCGATGTCATCGGGGTAGCAGAGCCGGACCTAGAACGACGCCGTAATCCCCCCCAACACCCGCCGCCCGATCACCGACCCCCCATACAACTGATACCGCTCCTGATCCAGCACGTTTGTCGCCGTAGCGTGCACGCGGAAGTAGTTGTTCACCCGGTACCCCGCGCTCACGTTCACGAACTCGCTCGACGGCACGTACCCCTGGAACACCCCCGCCGACCAGGCATACCCATCCACCAGCCGCACCGTGACGTTGGCGTCGAGCCCCTGCTCGCCCGCGTAGCTGAGCGACATCGATCCCTTCTTGCTCGGCGTGTTGGGCAAGAGCTGGTCACCGGTCTGCTGGGACTTGACGGTGAAATCGAAGCCGGTGACCGACACGTCGCCGCGGATCTCCGGTGTGATCTGGTAGCCGAGCCCGACCTCCACGCC
Source organism: Gemmatimonadales bacterium (assembly GCA_013812695.1). GTDB lineage: Bacteria > Gemmatimonadota > Gemmatimonadetes > Gemmatimonadales > GWC2-71-9 > CAVVWJ01. Next base: position 5,407 of record JACCSZ010000308.1, read on the forward strand.
CCGCTCCTCGACCTTGCCGGCGTTGGTGTAGGACAGCACGATCGCCCGGCTGCCGTCCGGTAGCGTGGCCAGCGCGTTGGCGCCCTGAATGGTCGTCCCGGCCTGAAGCTGGCCGTAGCCGCCCAGCAGCACGGGGATTGGCGCGCGGAGCTGCGCCGCCTGCTGCGCGGTCAACTGGCCCCCCGCCTGGAGGCCCTGAATCCGCTGGTCGAGCGCCGCCAGCTCCGCGGGCAGGTCCACGCCGGTCGTCAGGCTGAACGTCGGGTACTGCGCCTGGTTCACGCCGGGCAGCAGGTCGGTGACGAAATCGGTGAGGTTGTTGATGTAACCGTCGACCGTCACGTACAGTCTGTTCGACAGGCTGCCTTTGTAGCCGAGCTCCCAGCCGGTCACCTTCTCGACCGCGAGGTCCGCGTTGCCGAGCGCGAGCGCCTGCGTCTGGGGCGAGAAGTCCCAGGGCAGGTCGTCGGTGAGGGTGAGGCCGGCAAGCGCCGCCGCAGGCAGGCTCCCGCGCACCGAGGCGTAGTACTGCTCGACGCCGCCTTCGAGGGTCCGCGGGCTCGCGGTCGGCGCCGCCACCGGCACCTGCAGGAAGAACTCGGAGTAATTCGGCGTCTGAAATGCCCGGTTGACCGAGAACCGGAACGAGTGGTCCTCGGTCGGGCTGTAGACCAGCGCGCCCTTGGGCGAAAACTGCCGCTCGATCAGGTCACCGTCGTCCCAGCGGAGCGCGACGACCGCGCGGAGTTCCGGGATCAGCCGATACTCCACCTGGCCGTAGATCGAGTACAGGTCGTCGGCGCGGTCGTCGTTGGCCAGGTTCATCAGCGTGCCGCTGGTGTTGACGCGGGTGTTGCGGAGCGAGGCGCCAGTCACCACCCGGCCGCGGTCCTCCTGGAACCCGAAGTTGGTCTGCCCCTCGACGTGGAAGATGTCGCTCCGCTCCTCGAGCTCCAGGCCGGACTGGAGCGAGGTCTGCGGATCGATCGAGGTCCGGCTCTGCCAGTAGCCGAACACGTTGTAGCGGTCGGCCGCAACCGCCGCTCTGATAAATGGCTTGATCGCCTTGTTGACCTGCACCCGGCCGATGCCGGTGACGAAGATCTCGTTCTGCACCTGCGAGGCGCCGCCGTCGAGCGTGAAGACCGAGCCGTTGTTCGCGTAGTAATCCAGCCGGGCCGAACCGTAGCCATTGACCAGCGGATCGCGCTCGCCGATGGCGTCGCCGGTGGCCGGGTCGATGGTCTGGCCGGCGAGGGCCCGCACCTCGCGGGCAGGGGCCGCCGGCTCGTCGCTGGCGTCGGCGTACTCGCGCTGGAGCGAGCTGCCGTCGAGCCGCGTCCGCGTGCGCGAGTAGGTGTCGCTCCGGTTGTAGCCGGCGTTGACGCGGAAGCCCAGCCGGTCGTCGGCAAAGAGGCTCGCGTGGCGGAGGTCGCCCCGAATCGACTCGAGCTCGCCGCCTGCAAGGGACAACTTGCTGCCGATCGCTTCGCGCGCGGTCGGGGTCGTGATGTTCACGACGCCGCTGAAGGCGTTGGCGCCGTACAGCGCCGAGCCGGGGCCGCGCACCATCTCGACCCGTCCAAGATCCTCGAGCGACTGCGTGAGCCCGTTCCATTCCTGCGAGCCGAGGAACGCGATGGCCAGGTCGCGGCCGTCCTGGAGCACCAGCACCCGCCGGTTCAGCGAAGAATTGAAGCCGCGCGTATTGACGTTGAAGTCGTTGACGCCGCTCTGCACCACGTCCACGCCCGGCACCGACTGGAGCGCCACCGGCGCCTGCCCGGTGATCGACGCGCTCTGCAGCACTGCCGGCGCCACCACCGAGATGGCCGCCGGCGCCTCGACGATCCGCTCGGGTGCGCGCGATGCGCCCTCGACGACGATCTCGCCGAGCGAGACGGTGACCGCCTCGAGCCCGGCGTCGGCGGTGACCGTGCCGCCGGCCTCGACGCTCACCTCGACCTGGGTCGGCCGGTAGCCGAGCCAGCGGAACACGATGCGTTGCGGCCCGGCCGGCACCCGCCGCAGGGTGTAGCGGCCGTCGGTGCCGGTGACCGTGGCCTGCCCGGTGGCCTCGACGCTTACGTTGACACTGCTCAGCGAGGCGCCCTCGCCGGCGCGCGTGACACTGCCGGTGACGCTCCCGGTCTCCTGCGCGACCGCGATGATGGGAACGAGGCAGAGCACTACGAGCGAATGGCAGAGGGAGCGCAGCGGAGCGCGCACGACTGGCGAATGTCGCCGCATACCGGTGATCCTCGTAGCAGAGGCAACGCGGATGCGAGTGCGCCGAAGGCGCCACGCGGGATCGTGGTGCGGAGCGACGGGGTCCGAGGGGTGCCAGATAGTATACCCGGCCACCGGCCCGAGCGGAACAGCCGCGCGCGCGGGCCGGGTAGTGGCTGGGGACGCACCATGGCGTTATCCTTTCCGTCCCCCACACAAAGTTCAGTTGCCGTCGTCCCGCACCGCGGACGCCGACGGCTGGATGCTCCCAACGAGGCCGGGCCCGTGGCCGCTCCCGATCCCGCCGAGACCGCCACCGCGCTCCAGAAGGAACTCCTCCAAGCCATCGTCGACCACGTGCCGGCGATGATCTGCTTCTTGAATGCCGAGGGGCGGTTCCAGTGGGTCAACCGGGCCTGGCGCGAGCATCTCGGATGGTCGCTCCAGGACATGGCGGCGCGCGACATGCTGGCCGAGTTCTATCCCGGCGCACGCGAGCGCGAGCAGATGGTGGCGCTGATGCGCGCCGCCGACTCCCAGTGGCTCGACTGCCGGACGCGGATTCGGAGTGGCGAGACGGTGGACACCGCGTGGGCCTTCGTGCGGCTGTCGGACGGATCGACGATCGGCATCGGCCAGGACGTGAGCGAGCGGAAGGAAGCCGAACGCACGCTTCGGATGAACGAATCGCAGCTCCGGCAATCGCAGAAGATGGAGGCGATCGGCCGGCTGGCCGGCGGCGTCGCCCACGACTTCAACAATCTGCTCACCAGCATTCTGGGCCACACCGAGCTGATGCTCGGCGAGCTCGCCCCGGGCCATCCGCTGCGCGAGGATATCGGCGAGGTGCGGCACGCGGCCGAGCGGGCGGCCGACCTCACGAGCCAGCTCCTGGCCTTCAGCCGCAAGCAGGTGATCGAGCCCCGGGTGCTCGAGCTCAACACCGCCATCGGCCACATCATGGGTATGCTGCGGCGGCTGATCGGCGAGCACATCGAGCTCGTCCCGGCCCTCGACCCGACGCTCGGCCGCGTGCTCGCCGACCCTGGACAGATCGAGCAGGTGATCGTCAACCTGGTCGTGAACGCCCGTGACGCAATGCCCGAGGGCGGGCGGCTCCGGATCGAAACCGCCAACGTGGTGCTCGACGCGGCCTTCGCTGACACGCACGTGGGGGCGCTGCCCGGGCCGCACGTGATGCTCGCGGTCATCGACGAAGGGGTGGGCATCGATCCCGAGATCCAACAACACATCTTCGAGCCGTTCTTCACCACCAAGGACAAGGCCAAGGCCAAAGGCACCGGCCTCGGCTTGGCGACGGTCTACGGGATCGTCAAGCAGAGCGGCGGGTACGTGGCGGTCGACAGCACACCCGGGACCGGCACCACCATGCGCGTCTACCTTCCGCTCGCCGTAGTCATGCCACTGCCGTCGGCGCCCGCGCCCGCGCCCGAGGATCGGAGCACCGCCGGCACCGAGACCATCCTGCTGGTCGAGGACGAGGATTCGGTCCGAGGCCTCACCCGCCGCATTCTGGCGCGCGCGGGCTACACGGTGCTCACCGCGCGCGACGCCGACGAGGCGCTCCGGGTCTCCGCGCAGTACGACGAGACGATCGACCTGCTCCTCACCGACGTCATCATGACCGGGCTCAGCGGGCCGCGCCTGTCGGAGACTCTGATCGGGCTCCGGCCGACGATGAGTGTGCTGTTCATCTCGGGTTACAACGAGGATACGATCCTGCGGCAAGGTGTGCTCCGGCAGGGGGTCGCCTACCTGCAGAAGCCGTTCACACCGGCCGCGCTGATGCGCCGCGTGCGGGAGGTGCTGGACGAGCGGCGTGGTCGGCTGGAGGGCAAGGCGCGGGCGGCGGGGTGAGCGGGATCCCGTCTGGCGGTCATTGCCGTGATGGGGGGATCCAGCCGGGCGGTGCCTCCGGCCAGACCTCATCGGGTCTGGCCGGCGCCGGCTGGTCCGCCCCCAGGCGGCCGGCATCGATGGCCGCGAACAGAAAATTCTCCGGCGCAATGGGACGGCCCGCCAGCCGGCGCAACAAGGCCAACTGTCCGACATGGGTCATCGCGTCGGCGAAGGGACCTTGCAGCAACTGTTCCGGGGTGATGTCCTGCAGCAGCGGGGCGTCGCTCTCGATGTGCCCGGCAAGACTCGCCAGCATCTCATGGAAGCGGTCCGCTTCGGCCTGCAGCGAGTCGAGTGGCTCCGGACGATAGCGGCCGCCGATGAAGAGGGTCCGCGCGTAGCCGAGGACGCTCGTCATGTGGCGGACTTGCTCCAGCGGGGAGCGCACGTGCTCGAGGGGGACGAACGCGCCGAACTCCGGGGGCGCATCGTGGAGCGCCTTCTGGGTGCGGTAGGCCAGCGCCGCCAGGAAGTGGCGCAGCATTCGGCGCTTGTCGTCCATCTTGTCGGGCTCCGGGGATCTGGGGAGGTGTGTCGGCCGCCGCCGGGGGGGACGGCGGATCCTCTGGTCGCTGCAGCGCGTGAGTGGGAAAGATCGCAGGGAGGGGCGGGCGCTGACGCTCCCGGCGGGTCACCGTCCCCCCCCCCGGCGGCGGCCTGGATCTGGAAGCATTAGCGGCCAGATCTGTCAGGCTGGCCGTGAATCCAACCGGAACACTCCGTCCGCACTACTCCCCGAGGCTTGATCGATACCATCCGCGGCTGTCCCGCATGCTTAAAGCGCGGTCGTTCAGAGGTGCGCCGCAAGCATTGGGGGGAACTGCGACGATGACCAACGCCGGTGTGTTCAGCCAAAGCCGTCCAGCAAATCCAAACTGAAGCCGCCTACCAAGTCTGCAATAACGATCAGCAAGACTACCGCGTTGGCGTACCCGACTCAAGCGGCCGTTTCTCGGAGCACTACCACCGAGCGGTCACGCCCCGGCCGCGACCACCAGCGCCGGGCCCCCCGCCGCGAGCTCGATCTCCACGTCGCCCAGCGCCGCGACAGCGCCGATGACGGTGACGACTGGATTCTCCAGCCCGTCCCGATCCGCCGCCTCCGCGATACGTGCGAGCGTGGCCCGGGTGACCCTCTGCTCGGGGGTCGTGGCGCTCTGGATGCAGGCGGCCGGGGTGTCCGGGTCGCGGCCGGCGGCCACGAGCTGCTCCGCGATCATTCCGAGACTGGCCCGGCCCATCAGGATCACGAGCGTGTCCACCGCCGCCAGTCCTCGGAGGTCCACGGTCTCGCCGTCGGGGCCGGCATTGTGCGCGGTCACCACCGCGAACGAGCGCGCGAGCCCGCGCGCCGTGACCGGAATGCCCGCCGCCGCTGGCGCCGCGATGGCGCTGCTCACCCCGGGCACGACATAGACCGGGACGCCCGCCGCGCGGCACGCCGCCGCCTCCTCGCTCCCGCGCCCGAACACGAACGGATCGCCGCCCTTGAGCCGGACCACCGTGCGGCCGAGCGTAGCCTGGGCCACCAGCAGCGCGTTGATGGCGGGCTGCGTGTACGGCAGGTGGCCCGGTCCCTTCCCCACGTCGATCAGCTCGGCGCCGGCGCGCGCCGCCGCCAGCAGCTCCGGACCGATCAGCCGGTCGTGCACGACGATGTCTGCCGCGCGCAGCAGCTCGAGTCCGCGCGATGTGATGAGCCCGGGATCCCCGGGCCCGCCGCCGACCAGGTGCACCGTGCCCGGCTCCTTTCGGGCGTGCGTCACCATGCGCGGCCGGAACTTCGGAGAGGGCGGTGGCGTGTGCCGGCGCGCCAGGTCCACCACGATCTCTTCGAGCCCGGGGTAGGTGCCGACCGCGTCGTCGATCAGCAGGAGCCGGTCGCCCGACT
>JACCSZ010000315.1 GCA_013812695.1 Gemmatimonadales bacterium
TCGCCGAGTACCCCTTGCGCCAGCGCGCCAAGCCGGGCATCACCGGCCTGGCCCAGATCAACCACCACTACGACCGCTCGCTCGAGGACGTCCGTACCAAGGTGAGCTACGACCTCGAGTACATCCGTCGCCAGAGCCTGCGCGAGGACCTCCGCATCATGCTCAAAACCATCCCCGTCATCCTCCTGCGCCGCGGCGGGTGGTGAGCGCGGGGACCGCGGAGCGCCGCACAGGTCCTCTCCCCGCCGCTGTCCTCGCCGCACTCATCGTGCTCGCCCTCGCACTCCGGTTTTACCGGCTGGGCGACTGGGGATTCGAAGGTGACGAGATCTTCACGCTGCGCGACTCGCTCAGCCTCAGGCCCAACAACCCCCGTCCGCTGATCTATCTCCTCAACCATTTCGTCGTGCGCCCGTTCGTCCCGCTGGACGAGTTCGGGCTGCGGCTCCTGCCGGCGCTCGCCGGCGTGCTGGCCGTGCCGGCGTTCTATGCCATGGCACGGCGGCTGGTGGGCACGCGGGCCGCCCTGTTCGGCGCGTTGTTCCTGACCCTCAGCACCGTCCACGTGTACCAGTCGCAAAACGCCCGCTACTGGTCGCTGGTCTTCCTGTTCTCGGCCATCTACCCGTACGCCCTGTTCATCGGCATTCGGGAGCGCAACGGGCGCGCGCTGGCGCTCGGCTTAGTTACGCTGGTGCTGGGGGCGCTCTCGCATCCGGTCGCCGTGCTGCTCGTGGGCGGTCTGGCGCTGTGGCTCGCGCTCACCTACCTCCGGCGGATCAGTCTCGCGGAACTCTGGTCGCAGAAGGGATTGCGGTGGGGAGCGTTGGCGATCATCGCGCTCGGCACGGCCATCGCGGTGCGCTACACCCCGATCCTCCGGGGATGGGTGGGCGCGCACGACGAGGGCCGGGTCGGCGACCACCTGCTCCACCTGCCGACCCGACCGGGGCTCAAGCAGATCCTCTACGTGGTGAGCTACGTCGAAGGGCTCACCATACCGCTGGTGCTCGCGGGCGTGCTGGGCATCTACCTGCTCTGGCAGAGCCGTGACCGGGCGCTCGGCGTGCTGCTGGTATGCCTGGCGATCGTGCCCGTGGTCTTCCTGGCGCTGCTGTCGCTCCGCACCCCGGTCTCGACCTCGTATCTGCTGCCGGCCGCGCCGCCGCTCTTCATCGGCGCCGGGGTGCTCCTCGACCGGCTGGCCGGCGTGGACTACGGCACGCGCCCGCGCTGGCTCGTGGCGGTGGGGGTAGCGGCGATGATGCTCTACTCCGGGCTGCCGACGCTCTTTTCCCAGTATCGCGATGGGCGCCGCCACGACTTCCAGGCGGCCGCGGACTGGCTCGGTCAGCGGGTGGCGACCGGTGATCTGGTCTACTCGGATCAGGTCGAGGTGCTCCGCCACTATCTCCCCGCGGCGAGCGCGGAGCCGCTGCAGGGCGACACCGCGGCCCTTGGGGCATCGGTGCGCACGCTCGCCGGAGCGCGAAACGGCCAGGCGCTGTGGATCGTCGCGCCGTACACGGCCGCGGCGGGAGGCCATCGCACCGGCCGGAAGGTCGGCGTTCTGAAAACATGGATCTACGATAACTGCCGGCTGCGCACAACGATCGGCGTCGCCCGACTGGACTTCCGGAACAACGAGTTGCAGATCTACCGCTGCGCGGTGGCAGCCACGCGCGAAGCCGGGGCCAGCTCGAGGTAGATCCGCTCCCACATGTCCATCACGCGGGCGGTGCCGTATTGCCGCTCGACCAGCGCTCGGCCACGCTCGCCCATTGCCCGCCGTTCCGCGGGGCTCAACGCCTCGAGGCGCTCCATGGCCCGCGCCAGCGCCGGCGCGTCGCGGGGCGGCACGAGAAAGCCGCTGGAGCCGTCTTCCACGACCTCGGCCACCCCGCCGACGCGCGTCGCCACGATGGGTAGTCCGATCGCCGAGGCTTCGAGCAGCACCACCGGCATCCCCTCCCACGCCGAGGACAACAGGTAGCCGTCCGCGGCGCTCATCAGCTCCGGCACGTCCCGCCGCACGCCCAGAAATCTGACCCGCTCCGACAGCCCTGCCTCCCGGACCAGCTCCTCGACCTCGCCCTGCAACGCGCCCTTGCCCACCAGGAGCAGCCGTGAATCCGGACGGGCCAGGGCCAGCCGCGCGAACGCCGCGATCATGGTGGGGCTGTCCTTGGCCTCCTGAAACCGTCCCACGGCGAGCCAGAGGAACTCCTCCCCCAGACCGAGCTCGAGGCGAATGGCGGCCCTGGCGCCCGGCACTTGGGTGAATCGGTCCGGGTCGACGGCGTTAGGCACGACCGTGAGCCGGTCCGCGGGCACGGCTCCGATGGCGACGTAGCGCGCGGCCGCGAGCCGGCTGATGATGGTGAACCGATTCACCATCGCGCTGGTGAGCCGATAGGCGGCCATCCGAAGCCGGCCGCCGTCGTTGCTGCTGTGAATGGTGGACACCAGGGGGGGCATCCCCGACAGCGGACGCACGGCGCGGGCGAGGAGGTTGGCGTGGACCATGTGGCTGTGCAGCACGTCGGGCTTCCAGGCACGAAGCATGTGCACGAGCCGCCGCAGGCGGGGCAGATCGCTCACGTTGCGCTGGAGCTCGAGGCTTTCGGTCGGGATCCCGTCCCGCTGGGCCTCCAGGCCCATCGGACCGAGCGGGGTGAGCGAGACGATGCGAACCTCGTGGCCGCGGGCCTGCATGGCGCGGGCGAGGATCAGGATCTGCTGGTCGGCTCCCCCCATGCCCATGCTGGTCGAGAGGAGGAAGATCCTCATACGTCGCGTTCCTTGAGCCCCCCGATGCTCCGTCGCAGCGCGCGCTTGAGCCCCACCGGCAGGTAGGCGTACGCGTGGCGCCCCAGCGAGTATACGTACATCCACCCGGGCAGCCGAAGCTCGCGGACGACCCGCGCCTGCACGTGGGCCAGGTCGCGCTGGCGCTCGACGTAGCGAAACGACTGGTGGAAGAAGCTCGAGGCGTGGACGTAGTGTTCGCCCAGCACCTCGGGCAGGTTGGCGAAGCGCCAACCGAGCTTGCCGAGCTCGAGCCAGAATCGCAGATCGACCAGGTTGGGCACTTCCGGGTAGCCCCCGGCCTGGGCCCAGGCTTGGCGGCGGAACATGACCATGGTGTGCGCGAACGGGATGTACCGCGCCATCGCGGAGATGATGCCGGCGTGATCGGTCGGTGGCATGCGCACGTAGCGCTCGCCGCGGTTGTCGTCCACGAGCACATAGTACGACCCCACCACGCCCACGCCGGGGTGGGCGTCGAGATACTGGCTCTGCAGTTGGAGCCGGTCCGCGTAGCTGGTGTCGTCGAAGTCCTGCCGCGCGATGTACTCGCCGGTGGCCTGCTGGATTCCGTAGTTGACGGCTGCCGCGAACCCGAGGCGTCCGGGCGTAAAGATCCGGATGCGGGAATCCCGGCTCGCCACCTCGCGCAGGCGTTCGACGGTGTCGTCCTGGGAGCCGTCGTCGACGATGATGAACTCGAAGTCGGTGAACCGCTGCGCCAGAATGCCCGGGATGGCTCGATCGAAATACGCCATCCCGTTGTACACGGTGGTGACCACACTCACCTTAGGCATCGCGCGACATCCGGGATACGACGATCGGGCGCGCGGGGCGCATGGGACGCGCGGCGGCCATGGCCGGGCGGCGGGGCGACTCCGCGGTCGCCGCCGCATTCGCCCTGACCACCGCAGCGGCGAGACCCACCAGCAGCGCCGGGATCACCCACGCCGCCTTCTGGTTGTCCCAGGTCAGCGGCATGAACACCACGCCGAGCGTGGCCAGAACCACATAGCCGAATCGTCGCTGCAGCAGCGGCATCGTAAGCACCTGCTGAAACGCCGCTCCATACATCAACAGCCATAGCACGAAGCCGAGGATCCCCTGCTCCACGATCACCTGCAGGAAGGTGTTGTGCGCCACCTGGCCGTACCTGAGGATGGGGCGCACCGCCCGATCGAACCCGCCCGTGCCATAGCCGATCAGTGGCTCCTGGACGAGCGCCTCGACGCCGGCTTTCCAGATCCGAAGCCGGCCGTTCATGGTGCCCTCCTCGACCTCGGCCCTGGTGCTGCCGATGCGTTGCAGGGACGCGTCCGGGATGTAGGCCAAGGCGAGGGCCGCGGACGCGACCAGAGTGATAGCCGCCATCGCGATCCGCCCCGCTGAGAGCCGCGTTGTCGTCGCAGGAACGATCAGCAGCCCCGTGAAGGCCGCCAACACGCCGCCGCGAGAGCCGGTGAGCCCGATCGCGACGAAGGCGAGAGGCAGGTAGAGCCGGCTGGCCCAGCGGAGTACGGGGTGGCGGTACGTGATGCTCAGGTACCAGGCCATCGGCAGCGCCAGCGCCAGCGTCGCCGCGAGGTCGTTGGGATCGAATCCCACCGCCGCGAATCGGCTGTGCGTGCCGCCTTGCGTCCGATACACGAAAATCGTGTTGAGCGACGCGACAGCGGCGCCCGCCACGAACGCGACGAGCAGCCCGCGCACACGGCGCTCATTGGGAGCGAGTTCCCAGATCATCCAGAGCACCGCGAGCAGCTGCACGTAAGTCCGGAACTTGGCGGTCATCATCTCGTAGTCGCCATAAAAGGCGTACCCGCCACCGTACGTGTTCCACGCGCTCCAGATCACGAACAGGAGTGCCCCGGTTTGGAAGAACCGCCATCGCCGGAATCGGCCGGAGACCACCGCGGCGAGCACGGCAAGCCCGAGCGCCAACATGCCCGCGAGCCGGCTGATGGTGCCCACGCCCGGGATCACGATGATGTTTTCCCACGGCAGGGCGAAGGTGAAGAACCAGAGTGCGCCGTATGCGACTGAAGTCATCGAGCCTTCTCGATCAGGCGAAGGTAATGGTCGACCGCCGTGTCGCGCATGAAGGGCGTCAACGCGTCGAGAGGAACGGCCCCCGGAGACCGGTCGAGCGTCGCGAGGATGGCCTCGGCCAGGGCGTTCGGGTCGGCCACCGGCACCAGCGCGCCGAGCCGTCCGTCCTGCAGGATCTCACGCGGGCCGCTCGGGCAATCCGTGGACACCACCCGGGTCCCGGCCGCCAGCGCCTCGATGAGCACCGTGGGGAGACCTTCCCACGCGGAGGATAGCACGAAGACCGCCGACCTGCCCATGTATGCGAGCGCGTTCTCCTGGAAGCCTGGCATGTCCACGTCGTCGGCCACGCCCAGTTCGGCCGCGAGCGCCGTCAACACCGGACGGTCCTCGCCCTCCCCGAGAATGAGCAGACGCGCGGGGCGGCGGCGGCGCACCTCGGCGAATGCTCGGATCAGGGTCGGGAAGTCCTTCTGTGCGGTCAGGCGTCCGACACCCAACAGCACGGGAGGCTCGCCGGCCGCGAACCAGGGATGGTCCGGCGCCTGGCGCGCGAGGGCCAGCATGCCCGGCGTGATGACCGGATTGTACACCACCTCCATGCGCTCGCGGGGCAGCCCCGACGAGCGAGCCAGGTCGTCCGCGGCCCCGCGAGAGACCGAGACCACGCTGGCCGCCCACGGATAGAACGCACGCAGCAGTCGGGGCCAGAGACCCGCGGCCAGACGCCCGTTCCGCCGGGTGGATTGCGACATCGTGTTGTGCACCGTGGCCACGACGGGCGTGCCCTGCCCGGCCAGCCGTGACGCCCACAGCGCTACGAGGTTGGCGTGGCTCATCGACGAGACCAGGGCGCGGGGACGCTCCCGCCGGAGGTACCGGACTAGCGGGCCGAAGCTTCGAAGCACCCGGCGCGAACGCAGATCCACCACGCGAGCGCCCGCCGGCACGTGATCGAGAAACGTCCCCTCGGCGGAGGCGAGCACGAGATCGACCCGGATGCCGCGCTCGACCATGCCCTGCGCGAGATTGACCATGACCCGTTCGGCGCCGCCGCCGCGCAGCGACGGCAGGAAGAAGGCGATGGTGCCGTTCCCGCTCACCCCGTCTCCCGCAGCTTGGCGAGTCGCAGCTTGGCCATCAGGTGCGGGCCGAGGGTGTCCCGGATCCGAATCCCGTGTGGTCCGAGCGCGAGCGTTGGCGCCGCCCACGCGGTCAGCACGCTGGCAACGACGGCGGCCACCGACGCGATGGCCAGCACCAGGGGCGCGGGCAGCCCGACATGTCGGCCCGCACCCGTGGCCGCAAGCGCCGCGGCGCCGGCCACGACCGACAGCAGCACCGCGGGCAACTGCGCCCCGAAGAACTGCAGCCAGGAGATGCCGGCCACCGTCAGGCTGAGCTGCGCCATCAGCAGATAGTTGAGGAATAACGCCACCAGCACTCCCGCGGCCACGCCGCTGAGCCCGGCGTGGTGCCCGATCCAGGCGGCACCGAACACCATGGCCGCGTACAGCCCCTGCCGCCACGCGCGCCGGTACACTTTTCCGGTCGCCCTCGAGAGCGAGTCGCTCATGCGATAGCTGGTCCGGAACATCATGCCGAGCGCCAGCACCTGGAACGGCGGAACCAGGGCGAGCCACCGGCTGCCGAACGCCACCTGCACCAGATCGCGCGCCACCACCGCCGCGACGATGCCGGCTGGCAACGTGACCAGCGCGATCAGTGCGGTGCCCTGGAGGTACGCCGATGCGAGGCGCCGCCGATCCTCCTGGACGCGCGACATCGTCGGGAAGAGGACCTTGTCGAGCACATCGCCCAGGAGTGCCGTCGGCACCGACATCAGCTGGTAGGCTCGGCTGTACAAGCCAAGCGCGGCTGCGCCCAGCCAGCGACCGACCACGAGGTTGTCGGCCTGATTGGCAAGCAGGACACCGATCCGTGCCACGCTCAATCCGGCGCCATACAACAACAACTCGCGGAAGCTGGTCCACGAGGGCCGCGGGCGGAGCACGGGCGGCGTGGTGCCGAGCAGAATGGCGGCCCGCAACACCTGCTGCGTCAGTTGGGCCGCGACCAGCGCCCACACGCCCCAGCCCAGCACCGCGAGGCCGACCCCGACCAGCCCGTAGCCAAAGCCGTACGCGACCACGTCGATGTTGGCGAGCTTCCGGAAACGGAGCTCGCGCTGCGTCAGGTTTTCGGCGACCGCCGAGACGCCGGCGACCGGAAACACAAAGGCCAGGGCGCGCACGACCGGCACGAGTTGGTCCATGCGGAAGAAGGCCGCGACCGCGGGCGCGAGCACCCACATCAGCGCCGCGACCGCCAGCCCCAACCCGGTCGAGGCGAAGAACGCCGTGCTGATGTGGCGTGGCTCCAGCACGGGGCGCTGCACCAAGGCCGGTCCCAGACCAAGCTGCGAGAAGATGAGCGAAAAGTGGATGACGACCAGCGCGGCGCCGACGACGCCGAAATCCGCCGGCGAGAGCAGGCGGGTGAGGACGATCAGGACTACAACCTTCAGGACGGCGATAGCCCCGCTGCCCCACGCCGCCCACGCCATGCCGCTCATCGTCCGCTGGGTCAGGCTGCGCGGCTTAGGGCTCACGTCTCTCCGCCTGCTCGACCGGCCGGCCGGCGACTTTCATGCACGCTCCTCCGAAAAGATGCCGGCCGCCGCCCTGGCCAATTCCCTGACGTCGCGGTCGTCGCCTGAGCACGATCCATGCCCCATACCGAGCACCCGCAGTATGTTGCAGTCGGCGGTCATATACCGGCACGATCCTTGACCCTCACCACGGGGTAAGGCAATCTACCACCGTCACATACGAACTGCATCCCGAGATCCCGGACTGGAGTGTCGCCTTGGCCGTCACGCCGAATTTTTTTATCGTGGGCGCCCCGAAGTGTGGGACTACGGCGCTGTACGAGTATCTCCGCCTGCATCCCGGCATCTTCATGCCGGAACTCAAGGAGCCGCATTTCTTCGCCAGCGACCTGGTGACCTTTCACCTGGTGAACTCGATGGCGGAGTACCGGGGGCTGTTCGCCGGAGCGACCGCGGCCCAGCCGAGGGTCGGCGAAGCGTCCGCGTCCTACCTGCTGTCGTCGGCCGCGATCCCGGACATCCGAAGGTTCAACCCCGACGCGAAGTTGATCGCGATGTATCGGAATCCCGTGGACCTGGTCCACTCGTTCCACTCCCAGCTGCTGTACTGGTCGGAGGAAACGGAGCGCGACTTCGAGCGGGCCTGGAGGCTCCAGGAGCGGCGGCGCCGCGGCGAGGAGCTGCCAGGCACCTGCCGGGAGCCATTCTGGCTGCAGTACGAGCGGATCGGTCAGTTCGGGACCCAGACGGAGCGGATGCTCGCGACCTTTCCCCGCGAGCAGGTCAAGCTGATCCTGTTCGAGGACTTCGCCGCGTCGCCCAAGGCGGTATACGAGGAAGTGATCGAGTTTCTGGATCTGCCGCAGGACCATCGCACCGAGTTCCCGCGGTTCAACGAGAACAAACGGGCGAAGCTGACCTGGCTGCGGAATTTCGTCCGGAAGCCGCCGCCGCTTCTGCGGCGCGCGTTTCGCGGGTTGAAGCGGCGAGTGGGCGGCGGGGGGGTGGGAGCCGTGAGGCAGAAGCTGTTGGATATCAATACCTCGAAGGAGCGCCGCCCTCCGCTCACGCCCGAGTTTCGCGCCGAGCTGGTGCAGACGTTTCGCGAGGAGGTGGCGCTGTTTTCCCGCGTGATGGATCGGGATCTGCGGCACTGGACGTGAGCCCATAGGCGCGAACGCTCGCGGTTCTTCGCCACCGACGCCACCGCACTCAGCGCGCTCGACATACCGCTCCGCTTCACGAACGTGGAGTTGTACTCCCAACTCAGCAGCGCGCAGGCGTAGGACGAGCCGGCGACCCGAGCCGACCTTCCGCACCTCCGCGGCCGACATCTGCCAGCGATTGACCTGGCGGGCGTTGGTGTACGTCCCGAGGATCTTGCTGGAGCCGTCGCCGCCGTCCACATAGTTGAGCCCGAACACCAAACCCACCCCCTGCGACTCAGCGAGGCCTGGCGGAGGCGTCGTAGCCGTGCAGCGCGAGATCGTCACGGAGCAGGTCGTCGAGCGCGGCCTGCTGCGCCGGGGTCAGGTCAGCCCGCCATCGGTTGCTGTCCTTGATGGGGGTGGCCCGGACGGTTCGCTCGAACGCGTCGGACGGAGGCAGCTCCGCGAACTCCACGATCTCTCGCATGCACTCGACGGGCCGGTCGCAGAATGACTCGTATTTGATCTCGCGGAAGCGGGTCGGCTCGAGCTGCCGCTGTGCCGCACTGATGGCGCGGGTGCGCAGGCGCCACTGCAGCGCCGAGAGCGCGACGAACGAGCGGTGGTGGCGCTCCCAGTCCGCCTCGTCTTCGGGCGAGAGCGGCCCGGCGCCCCACTTGGACGGTCCATCCCACCCCCGCCAGAAATTGACGTGCACCAGCGAGCTGGCCACCGCGCGGCCGTCCCGGACGATATGAATGAACTTTGCGTCCTCGAAGATCTCGTTCAGGAACCCGATGCGCGACCAGCCGGCGATCTTGACGAGCAGACGGTTACGGTCCGCCGTGAGCATCGGCGCGATGGCCGCCCGCACCTGGCGCTTCATGCGGGGCGTGACGTCGTCCCGCACGAGGTCGCGATACGGCGTGGCGAATCCGTACGCATAAAAGTCCCAGAACCGGTAGGCCTCGCTCGGCAGAATGCGGTCGCCCAGCAGCCGGTGCACGATCGGGTGGCCGAGCGCCGACACCGCGCGACGGTTCCAGGCGGGCTTGGCCGGGTACTTCTGGGACACGTTCGACAGCCACATCACCCGCGGATGGCGCGCCAGCAGGTGGTGCAACACCGTCGAGCCGCAGCGGCCGGTGCCCAGGATGATGATTGGCTTGACGATCTCGGTCATCGGTGACTCACGGGCTACATGTAGCCGTCGCGGCGCAGCGTCTCGAGCCCGCCGCCGCCCGCCTTGTCCTGCGCGCGCCCGGAGCGCTCCGCGATGTTGGCGAACTTGCCCGAGCGGAGCTCGAGGATGATGTCGTCGACATCGTGGGCCTGCGAGTCCACCGCGTGCGTGCACGGATAGCAGCCCAGCGACCGGTAGCGCCGGCCTTCGCCCTGGTCATAGTAGAGGGAGACGGTCGGAATGTTCTCGCGCTTGATGTACTCCCAGATGTTCAGCTCGGTCCAGTCCAGCAGCGGGTGGATCCGCAGATGGGTGCCCGGCGCGAACTCCGTCTTGAACTGATTCCAGAATTCCGGCGGCTGGTCGCCCACGTCCCACTGCGACTGGGTGGTCCGGGGCGAGAAGTAGCGCTCCTTAGACCGGCTGCCTTCCTCGTCGGCGCGCACGCCGACGATCACCCCCGTGAAGGGCTCGGTGTTCCGGTCCACCTCGTACACCCGCTTGGCGTGGTTGAGGCGGTACCGCGGCCACTCGCCGCTCAAGGTGTACTTGAGCGCGTCGGTCTTGAGCGCCTTGCAGCAGGCGATCCGGTCCACGGCCCCGTCGGGAAAGGTCCGCTTCTCCTCGAGCGCCTGGCGGTTCTGGCCATAGATCATGGTCAGGTTCCACTCCAGCGCCAGCCGGTCGCGGTACTCGATCATCTCCGGAATCTTGTAGGCGGTGTCGATGTGCACGAGCGGGATCGGCACGTGCCCGAAGAACGCCTTGCGCGCGAGCCAGAGCAGGACCGTGCTGTCCTTTCCGATCGACCAGAGCATCCCGAGGTTCTTGAAGTTGGCGTACGCCTCCCGCAGGATGTGAACGCTCCGGTGTTCCAGCTCGTCCAGATGATCGATGTCGTCCGTCATCAGCTTTGGCCTCCCAGCCGCTCGAGCACTCTGGCGACGCCCTGCTCCACGCTCAGCGCGCGGGTATCGAGCGTCAGCTCCGGGTGCTCGGGCGGCTCGTACGGGTCGTCGATGCCCGTGAAGTGTTGGATTTCCCCGCGCCGGGCGCGGGCGTACAGGCCTTTCACGTCCCGCCGCTCGCATTCCTCGAGCGGCGTGTCCACGTAGACCTCGAGGAACGCGGGGCAGAGCCCGCGGACGAAGTCGCGCGATGCGCGGTAGGGCGAGACGAAAGACGCCACTACCGTCACCCCGTGCGCCGCGAGCCGGCTCGCCATGTACCCGGTGCGGCGCAGGTGCTCCTCGCGCTCGGCCCGGGTGAAGCCAGTGGTGGGGAACACTTCGCGGAGCGCGTCGCCGTCGATGTATTCGACGTCGGTGCCCCCGCGCACCAGCGCCTCGTGGACTCGGGTGGCGATCGTGCTCTTGCCGGAGCCGGACAACCCGGTGAACCACACCACCGGGCTCGGTGAGGTCGTGCTGCTCACAGGCCGATGACGAAGCTGGCGTTGCGGAGGTCGGGCTTGTTGTAGGTGAGCGGCGACGGCCGCTCCCGGTCGCGTCCCGACTGCCGATACACGCAGTCACCGGCCGCCACGTCCCACTCCATCGTGGGGCCCAGGCGTGGGTAGATGTCCGCGCGGCCCTCGGCCACCCAGCAGAACTTGAGCGAGCTGCCTGCCTTCACGCGCTGGGCGACGGGAATCGTGAGGAGGTACTGCTCGAGCTCGGGCGAGGGATGCGACAGGCTCTCCACCACCGTGAGCGGGGTGCCGGGCGCCTGGGCCGTCGAGTAGATCCGCTCGGCCGGCTCGGACTTCGCCTCGCGCCACGCGCCGGCGCCCTTCACGGCCCAGTAGAGCAGGTCGAGCGCGGGCGCGAGCACCACGCCGAACACCGGCTCACCATCCTCGACGAGCGCGACGTTCACGGTGAACTCCGCCCGCCGCTTGATAAACTCCTTGGTGCCGTCCAACGGATCGACCAGCCAGAAGCGCCGCCAGGCACGCCGGACATCGTACGACGCCGCCGCGGCCTCCTCGGAGACGACCGGGGTGTCGGGGTCGAGCCGGCCCAGGCCAGCCACCAGGATCTCGTGCGCGGCCTCATCCGCCAGCGTCACGGGACTGTGGTCCTCCTTGTGCCGCACGTCCGCGGGCGTGGCATCGTCGTAGAAGGTCATCGTGGCGCGGCCGGCCTCGCGCGCGAGGTCGAGCACAGCGGCGCGCAGCGTCGGCGTCACCATGGGCGGAAAATGATGCCCTTGTCCTGCAGGTGGGCCTTGAGGCGGTCGACGGCCTCCGGGACCGCGCCGCCGGGGAGCTGGAGGTCCACCGCGAGATCGGTCGTGATGGCGTCGCCCGCCCAGATGGTCTCGATCCAGTCCGGCTGGACGGAGGCCTTGATCACGTCGAGGTCATCCTGCGTGAGCTCCGCGGCCGCGACCACGAGGATGATCCCGGCGTCGAGCATCAGGTTCGCGACCTCCGCGAGCCGGCGCATGTGCTCGAGCCGGTTCTCCGGCTTGCGCTCGATGTCGGCGTCGATCCCGTACAGCACGCTGCCGATGCCGAGGAAGTACACCACCTTCCCATCCTCGAACAACTTGCCCTCGAGCGCCTTGGCGACGCTCTTCCGGTCGGCCTCGTGCTCCCCGGTGACGAGAATCAGCGCGGCTTTCTGGTTGTACTTCTCGGCCCGGCGCTCGGGCTCGATGATGCTCGGCTCCCACTTGTAGTTCCGGAGGATCACCCGGTCGCGGACCGCGGCCTGGCGATCGGGCAGCGCCTCGCGCACGATGCCGCCGCCCCGGATCTCAAAGTCGTCGACGATGACAAACCGGCTCGTGGCCGGGACATCCGTGGCCAGATCGCACGCGATGGCGCGATCGAGCTTGAGCACGCACTCGGCCACATCGTGCCGCTGCACGGCGGCGCGCTGTTCCGCCGTATCCAGTGTCGACGCGTCCATGACCCGGAGGACATCCTCGAGGCGCGCGGTCACGCGGCCCGTGCCGAGCTTGAGCAGGTACTCCTTCCGCTTGATCATCGGGTCCTTGCCCAGCCAGAACAGGCTGACCCGGAGCCGTGTGGTCACCTGCGGGCGCGGCTCGGTCTCGAGCGTCGCCATCTCCCCGCGCGTGATGTAGATCTGCTCCTGCAGGGTGAAGCCGACCGCCGATCCGGCTTCGGCCGAGTCCTGCGGCGGGCGGTTGAACGCCTCGATGCTCCTGACCCGGCTTTTCTTCCCCGACGGATAGAAGATCACCGAGTCGCCCACGCGCACGGTGCCGGAGTCGATCGTGCCGGCGACGATGCGCCGGTCGTCGCCCTGCTTTGTGAACTTGTAGACGTCCTGGACGGCCATGCGGAATGGGCGGTGGATCGGCGCGGGCTCGCTCCGGAACGCGTCGAGGGCGCCGAGCACGGTGGGACCCTCATACCATGCGAGGTGCTCGGAGCGGTCGGCGATGTTGTCACCGCCGCGACCGGACACGGGGATGAACGCCGACGGCCGAGTGCCGACCTGATCGAGAAACGCGCCGTACTCGCTGACGATCCGGTCGTACACGCCGCGGTCCCACCCGACCAGGTCCATCTTGTTCACCACCACGGCGAGCTGGCGGACGCCGAGCATCGAGATCATGTAGCCGTGGCGCCGGGAGTTCTCCTGCACGCCTTCAGCGGCGTCGATGACCAGCAGCGCCGCCTCCGCGCGGGCGGCGCCGGTGATCATGTTCTTCAGAAACTCGATGTGCCCGGGCGCGTCCAGGATCAGGTAGTGGCGCTGTGCCGTCTTGAAGAATACGCGCGCGGCGTCGATGGTGATCCCCTGCGCCTGCTCGTCCTTGAGCGCGTCGAGCAGGAAGGCGTACTCGAACGGCTTGGAATTGAGCTCGCACTGGGCCCGCACCTGCTCGAGCTTGCCGTCGGGCAGCGAGTGGGTATCCGCCAGCAGCCGGCCGATGATCGTGCTCTTGCCGTGGTCGACGTGACCCACGATCACGATGTTCATCCGCTGCTGCGACCCCGCGGGGGCCGCGACGGGCGGTTCGAGCGACGCGATGGAAGACGACATTCTAGTGAGCCAAGCCTCCGCGGCTGCGGTCGGGGAACAGGCGCCCTGCGGCTACGTACGGCGCCACCGACGGTCTCCTGCCACCGCCGGTCCAGCGCCCGCGCACCCGTGCGCCCATCGATTCAAAGCGAGTGAGAGTTATCCGCGCGGTGCGTGGAGGGGGATCACTGCTCCTCCGCGGCGTAGTCATACGGGTAGTAGTAATCGCCTTCCTTCGCGACTTCGCCGCCCGGATCATTGAGGACGGTGCCGACCACCCGAGCGCCCACGTTGGCGAGCTGCTGATAGGCACGCTGGGCCGCGTTCCGATCGGTCGTGCCGGCGCGGACGACGAGCAGCACCCCATCGGTGAGCGATGCCACGATGCCGGCATCCGCGGTGGCCAGAACGGGAGGGGTATCGAGCACGATGATGTCGAAGCGCTCCTTTAGTTCCTCCAGCAGGATGCGCATGCGGGTGCCGCTGAGCAGGTTGGCCGCGTTCGACGGCAGCGCGCCGCAGGGGAGCACGGAGAGCCCGGCCACCGAGGTGTCCCGGATGGCCTTGGGGGGCGTGGCGGGCTGGCCGTTCTGGGTCCTCGGGGACACCAGCAATTCCATCAGCCCCGGGGCGCGCGGCAGGTGAAACAGCCCATGCACGCGCGGCCGGCGGATGTCGCAGTCGATGAGCAGCACGCGGAGGCCGTCGTAGGCGAGCGTGACGGCCAGGTTGGCGGCCGTCATAGTCTTCCCCTCACCCGGTGCCGCGCTCGTGACGACCAGCGTCTTGAGCGCCTCGCCGCCGTCCGACCAGATCAGGCTCGTGCGCAGGTTGCGGAAGGCCTCGATCCCGATGGAGAAGGTCTGGCCCCCGGCCATCGGCGATCCGGATTCGGTGCCGCCGGGCCTGCCCCCGCCGAGCAATCCCTTGAGGCGCGACCGGCCATTGCCCGAGCCGCCCTGGATGCGCGGGATGACCGCGAGCCCCGGCACGTGCAGGAACGCCTCCAGGTCCTCCGGCCGGCGAATCGAGGTATTGAGTGCCTCGAGCACGTACGCGAGCACGAGTCCGAGCAGCAAGCCCAGCACCAGCCCGAGCGCGAGCTTGAGCGCCGAGCCGCTGAGCAGCGGCGAGTACGGGAGGTCGGCGAGGTCCACCACGTCGACGTCGCCGGCCTCGACCGCTTCGGCCATCCGGGCGCGCTGGTAATCCCTCCGCACCTCGTCACCCATGTTGGCGAGCCCTTCCACCCGGCGCCTCAGCCGCATCTCCTCTTCTTCCATGGCCGGAAGTGTTTCCATGGAGGTGCCGGTCCGGCGGCGCAGGGCGGTGAGCGAAGCCATGCGGGCGTCGATGGCCTTGACGTGGCTGCTCACGGCGTCGCCCAACCTGGTCTGCGTGTTGGTAGCCAGTGCCTTCAGCTGAATCACGTCCGGGTTGGTGGCCGAGCTCCGCCACGGACCGGTCGTGAGTGAGTCCAGTTTATCCTGATAGTTGATGAGCGACCGGTACAAGTTGGTGACGTTCGGATTGTCGGCCATGGCCGGGGACGTGGCCAGGGCGCGCAGCGCCTCGGTGCGGCCGGCCTCGTCGCCGGACTTGAGCCGACCGACCAGGGCGCCGAAGGTCTCGCGATCTGCGCCGAGTTCGGCAATGCGGGTGTCGAGGGAAATCGCCGCCACCTGCTCGGCCTGGAGCTTGGCGCTGCTGCTGGCGATCTGCTGTCGGCTCCGGAATAAGCTGAGCTCGCCTTGCGCGCGCGCCAGCACGCTGTCGGTCTGGGCCAGCTGCTCGGACAGAAACTCGCGCCGCCGCCTCGAGCGCTCGCGCGCCCACTGCACGTTGAGCGACTGAAAGGCCTGCACGGTGGTGTTGACGACGCGCTGGGCCTTTACCGGATCGCTCGAGACGTAGCCGATGTGGATGACGTCGGTTTCGGTGAGCCGGGCGAGCTGCAGGCCCAGCACGAGCTCGTCGATGACCTGCTCCCGGCCGGCGATGCCGAGCAGGGCGGTCTCCACGGCAGGTTTGGCGCGTACGGCGAACTGCACGACGCCGAGGTTCAACACCTGCCCATAGGGCGCGGTGACCGTGCGGTCGGCGCGCCGGGCGATCACGTCCGCAGGCCGGAACTCGAGCGCGATCGAATCGCCAGTGGCGCGGGAATCCACGCGCACCTGCTCGAGCTCCGACGTGGAAAACTCGGGGGTCCGGCTGTGGAGCTGCAGACCCAGGGAATCCACCACGACGCCAACCACCGCGCGGCTCCGCACCAGCTCGAGGATCGACTGCAGCGGATCGGCGGTGCTCTTGCTGCCGGCGGGGGTCTGCTCCTGATCGCCCGTCAGCGCCCGGCGCTCGCCGGCAAACCGCAGCATGGCGTTAGCCCGGTAGGTCGCCGGCTCCCGTGAGGCCAGGAACAGCCCGAGCGTCGCCCCCGCCAGGGTCATGGCGAGGATGAGCTGGTAGCGTCGGCGGAGCACCGTGAACACCTGCCGGAACGAGACCGATCCGCTGGCGTCCACGGTCTCGATCGGCCGCAGCGGAGGCTCGATGTGTCCTGGCAGGAGGCGATTGTTCGGGGGCATGGGCGACATTTCTACCTAGAGTTGGAGCTGACGCGGTCGATGAGAATGCCCACGGACGCGACCGATCCGATGACGCCGAGGGCGGGTACCACGATATCCCGGAAGAACGATCGCCTGCGATCGATCACGATCTGGTCGCCGGAGCGCACCGGCAATGTGGCGGACCCGGAGCTCGGATCGTTCAGATTGACACGGAGCTCCTGTTGCTGGCCGCCGGCACCAGACCGGATCACTCGGACGCGGGTCCGGGCGCCGTTGGGGTTGCTGCCGCCTGCACGCGCCACGGCCTCGCCGATGGTGGTTTCGGGGCGCAGGGCAAAGACCTGCGGCCGGACTACCTCGCCCGATATCGCCACGCGGATCAGCGGCTCGACGACGAACTGGGGATTCTCCTCGAACTTGGCCAGGAACGTCCGAAGATTGGACTCGGCCCGGGCAAACGGGACCCCGGCCACCTGCACGCTCCGGTAGAGCGGGTGGGTGATCGATCCATCGGGCGCGACTACGAAGTCGCCGCTGAACTCCGGCCTCCGCCACACCACGATCCGCACCGAGTCTCCTGGCGTCAGCACCCCCTGTTCCGACTGGGCCCGCGGCTCCTGCGCCGCAGCGGGGAGCGTGAGCACGACACAAGCGAGGAGCGGAGTCAACGAAGCCGAAATTCGCATAGTCATCTGGCGCCGGTTGAGGGTACCCAAACCAAGTCGATAATATAGAGTTAGCCAGCCGTACGCAGTGCGGGGCGCAGCGAGCACGATCCATGCCCTCAAGTTGGTGACTGCTGACCGCTTGACCCTGCTTCTTGCGTAAGACAATCTACCACAGCCATATCGGAAGATCACCTCCGAAACGTGCGTCCGGGGTCGTGCATTGGCTCCCGCGCACCGCAACTCCAAGCACCCTGAGCGCCGAGTCACGACCCGCCACAGTGTGGCGGCCCGGCGACAGTTCCATGCACGATCACCGGAGCACGACACTGAGAATCGCTTATGTAGTTACGCGCTCGGACCCCATCGGCGGCGCGCAGGTCCACGTGCGGGACCTCTCCAGGGCGATGCACCGCGCGGGGCACGAGGCGTGGGTGCTGACCGGAGGCGAAGGCCATTTCACCGAATGGCTTACGGCACAGGGCACGCCGTTCACGATTCTGCGCTACCTGACGGCTCCGATCGATCCGTGGCGCGACCTGCGGGCGTTGGCCGAGGTGCGCGGCGCGCTCCGGGCCGTCCGCCCCGACCTCGTGTCGGCGCATTCCAGCAAGGCCGGCGTGCTCGGCAGGGTCGCGGCCCGCTCGCTTGGCATCCCGACGGTGTTTACGGCGCACGGCTGGTCGTTCACGCCCGGCGTGCCGGCGGCGAGCGCCGCATTATACCGGTGGTCAGAGCGACTCGCGGCACCGCTCGCGTCGCGCATCATCACCGTGTCGAACTTCGACCGCGAGCTGGCCATCCGGGAACGCGTGGCCTCGGCCGACCGGCTCGTCACCATCCACAACGGGATGCCGGACGTACCGTCCGCGCTCCGCGCGGAGCCCGGCGCGACCCCGGTGCGGCTCACGATGATCGCGCGATTCGAGCCGCAGAAGGACCACGCCACCCTGTTCCGGGCCCTCGCGGACGTGCGTGACCTCGACTGGCGCATCGACCTCATCGGCGACGGCCCGCTGCTTCCGGAGGCACGACGACTCGCGCTGGAGCTGGGATTGGCGGAACGCGTCCGGTTCTGCGGGCCGGTGGACAACGTGCCCACGTTGCTCGCCGAGGCGCAGGTGTACCTGCTGATCTCGAACTGGGAGGGGTTTCCCCGGAGCATCCTCGAGGCCATGCGGGCGGGGGTGCCGGTGGTGGCCTCGCGGGTCGGCGGCGTGGACGAGGCCGTGGAGGATGGCGTCAGCGGGTTTCTGGCACCGCGCGGCGATTCGACCGCGGTGGCGCGTGCGCTCCGGACGCTGCTGCAGGATCCGGCACTGCGCCGGCGACAGGGCGCCCGGGGCCGGGTGCTGTACGAGGCCCGCTTCGATCTGGCGCTCACGATCGCGCGAACCGTCGAGGTCTACAACGCCGTCGTGGGCGGCCGCGGGTCTGTCACCCCCGCGCGGCACGCAGGCGTGCCCGCGCAGGTGGCCGTATCGGATCGGGCGGTGTCGTAGGATCGCCCGACTACCCGCCGCGACAGTCGGTGGGGGCGTGCACCCGATTGAGCGCCGCCAGCTCGGCCAGCGAAGCCCGGATATCGTCGCGCCCGAAGTAGGCGGCGTCGTATTGCCAGAAGGTGAGGCCGCAGGACGATGGGTCGGCCGCGAGCACCCGGCCGAAGCGGAGCAGCTCCTCGGCGGTCATGGCGCACTCGCCCTCTCGCGATCCTGGGTGACAGCCGCTTACCACCGCGCCCCCGTTGGTGCTGTTGAGGCCGAACAGCAGGCCCAGACCGCTGGCCTTGGCCGCGGCCACCTCCACCGCACGATACTTCTGGATTTCCCCCCTGACGACCGCGTACTGCGCCCAGCCGGCGTCGAGATGCTCCCACCGGAACGGCGCCCGGTGCAGCCACGACACGCGCGTGCGCGTGATCGTCATGAGCCCGGGCCAGATCGACTTGCTGTATTGCGCCATACGCTCGAGGGTCTCGAAGGCGACCGCGCGCCCGCCCCAGCTCGCCCCGTGATGCGGCTCGTCGATCAGGTAGTTCGCGAACAGCGTCCCGTCCGCGATGTAGGGCGCCAGGTCCACACCCCTGAAGCGATCCACTCGCGACTTCCACACGTCGAAGCTGAAGTACCCGTCGATGCCGTAGTTCCTGCTGTACTTTCCGCCCGCGAAGTTCACGACGACCCGCGTGCCGTTGGCCTGCGCGGTCGCGAGTTGGCCGAGGAGGGCTCCGGGATCACCGGCCACGACCGACAGGTCGAAGGGCATCGTCACCGCCCCGGGCATGACGTTGAACACGCCGAACGGCACGCCGGCCGCCGCCCGAGCCCCCGCTGAAGCTCGCGTGGGCGCTGGAGCGGGCGCGGCCGATGTCGGCGGCGCGGTCGATGCGGGCGGCCCGACGCTCCCCACGCGCACGACCGACGTGTCGGCGATGGTGCCATACGTGACGATCACGCGGAACGCCCCCGCGGTGCCGCCGGCTGTATAGAGGCCGCGCGCCGTGACGGTGCCGCCGGTCGCGGTAAAGGTCACGCTGAGCGCGGCGCTGTCCGCGAAGGACAGGGCGGCGATGACGGCGAGCGCGGCGATCATGCTCGGCTAGATCTCCCAGTTGGACAGGACGATGCCGTGGCGCGCGGGGGACTGGGGAAACTCGCTGAGCACCATCCGCAGGTCCGTCCAGTGCACGCGATATCCCGCGCCGATCAGGCGAAGGTACGCCTCCGCGTATTCCGTCTGACACCGGATCGCGATGCGACCCACCCGCTCGCCGGCGGCGGTCCCATGCAGCGCATCCAGCAGGCGCTCGAACGCCGGCAGGGTGCGCGCCGCGAGCTTGAGAATACGCACTTCGTCCTTGGCGCGGCCCGCGGCGAGCGGCGTCGAGTGCCAGAGCGCAAAGGCGAGCAACTCGTTGCCCTCCCGTATCAGCGTGGTGTCTCCGATCCCCAGGTCCCGGGTCAACGCGATCTCGCGGGTGAAATCCACGCCGGGCGCGAGGTCTTCGGTGAGCCGGCGACACTCCTCGAGCCGCTGCGCCGCCTGGTGCCCGACGCCCGACAGGAGCTCCGGCGCCGCCGAGATGCGCCGGGGCACGTCGTGCACCAGGGTCACGGTGAGTGGACCGGGCACGAGACCCATCCTGCTGTAGAAGCCGATGTTCTCGACGGTCCGCGGCATGGTCTCGAGTCCGATGGTCCGGGCACCCTGCGATTTGAGCCAGTCGATGCCGATTCGCACCATGGTGGAGCCGAGTTTCTCACCCTGGCGGTCGGGGCGAACCGCGAGCGGACCCATCCAGCCCTCGACGCCGGACCGGTGCACCATGTTGAAGGCCACGATCCGCCCGTCGGCCTCGCGCCAGACCATGGCGCCGTCCCCGGCATCCTCGAGCGCGTACTGCCAGACGAGGGTACTGAGGTGCGGGACCCGGACGCCCACCAGGCCGTCCCGGCTGTAGCGATCGGTAAAGGCGTCCGCGAAGACCCGGTTGAGGCCTTCGATGTCTCGGAGCGCGGGGCGGTCGGGGCCCCGGAGACTTCGATCAGGCCGCCACATCGTGGCCCCCCAGCGGCTCGTCCTTCACGGTGGCGACACCGCGCGCGACGTCGAAGCCGACCCGCACGACCCGGTCGAACCCTTCGCGCACCGAGTCGATGTGCGTGATGAGGATGACCTGCGGGAACCGGTCGGCCAGGCTCCGGAGCAGGTCCACGACCGCCGCGCGGCGGTCCTCGTCGAGCGAGCCGAAGATCTCGTCGAGGATCAGCAGCGAGAGCGGTTGGCCGGCGCGTTCGGCGATCATCTGGCTGATCGCGAGGCGCAGCGCCAGGTTGGCGACGTCCTCCTCGCCGCCCGAAATGACGGCCTTGGGGTCGCCGTCGTCTAGCAGGGTCGTGCAATAGTCCTCGTCGAGCTCGAGATCGGTGTAGCGGCCGTTGGTGAGATCGCGGAGAAACCCGGAGGCCAGCTCCGAGAGGTCCGGACGCAGCGTGGCGTTGAGCTCGGTGCGGAGCTCGGTGAGCGCGCGGTCGAGCTCCTGGTGCAGCGCCAGCTCGATCGCGGCGGCTTCGGCCTCGCGCTCCCGTCCGGCCCGCTCGGCGCGGCGG
>JACCSZ010000144.1 GCA_013812695.1 Gemmatimonadales bacterium
CGCCGACCCCCCCTGGCGATCGGAAGACTCTGCCGATTCCGTCGTGAAAAAGGTCCACTGGGTCCGCGCCAGCGGCGGAAGCGACGCGGGTGCCTGCTTCGCCACGTTCCTCCTGAACCCCGGATACACCGTGACGGGAAGCCACTGTGCCGACATGCGGTGATAGATCCGGGAGCCGGGACCCAGCTCCCCCCGCCGGATGGCGGCGTCGAGTTCCGCCTGGGACCTGAAGAGCTGCTGGCTCCCGGTCTCGAGTTCAATCAGAATCATATCCTGCTCGCTGGCTCGGTCGGACGGCGCTGGTGGCTGGAGGGAGCGACCCGAGCGCACGAATCACGCCACCCAGGCGTGCCCGGTGGCCGCTCCCAACTCCGCTCCGCCAACGACGATAGGGCTTGGAGGTCCGGCGCTCCTCCTGCGGAGCACGCAAGAGCCAAGCGCGCCGCCAAGCGTGCCGGTCGTCCCTACCCGAATCTGGTCGACAACCTGCGTGCCGCGTCGAGTGGCAAGCGCGGTCAGCGAGGCGCGCGGTCCCGCCCGAGGTAGCGCCAGCCGTAATAGAGCGGGACCCCTGCCATGACCGCGCCGATACTGCCGAGGCTGGCTGCCGGATGTTCGCGGAAGGAGTTCATCAGCAGCGCGAGCATCGCGAGCACAAAAAGCAGCGGCACGAGCGGGTAGCCGGGCGTCCGGTAGACGCGCGGCAAGTCGGGCCGCGTCCGCCTGAGGATGAGCACGCTGCCCACGCTGAGCGCCCAGAACGGCAAGCTCGCGAGGATGAACGCCTCGATGAGCTGCTCGAACGAGCGGAACAGGATGTAGACGACCGACAGACTCGCCAGGGCCACGATCGCCACGTGCGGTGTCCGGTAACGTGGGTGCACCGCCGCTACCCTCCGGAAGAAGAGCCCATCATCCGCCATCGCCCAGAACACCCGGGGAACGGCCATCAGCACCGCGTTGAGGGAGCCGAACGTCGAGACGCTGACCAGCGCGGCCACCAGCGCGGATCCGAGTGGCCCGACCAGCCGCACCGCGACATCGGAAGCCACCAGCGGCGAGGTGGCCATGACGTCGATCGGGAGCACCAGAAGGTAGGCCGCGTTCGCCGCCAGGTAGATCGCGACGACGGCAAGGGTGCCGCCGACGAGCGCACGGGGCAGGGCGCGCGCCGGGTCGCGCACCTCGCCCGACAGGCAGGTGACGTCCTGCCAACCGTTGTAGGCCCAGAGCACCGTGACGACGCCAAGACCGAGCCCTCCCCAGCTCACCGTCTGAAGTGAGACGGCCCCGGCCCAGGCGCCCGTGTCCGGCTCACCCAGGACGAAGGCCGCCGTGGTCAATCCAAGGATGGCGCCGACCTTGGCGATGGTCGACACGTTCTGGAGCGCCGCGCCGACGCGCACCGAGCGATACTGCACTCCCGCCAGCAGCACGATGACCGCGATGGCCACGAGCCGCACGTGACCCGGGGTGAGCGGAACCAGTCTCCCGAGGTATTCCGCGAAGACCAGCGCGATCGCGCCCGCGCCGGTCGGAATGATGACGAGGTAGACCCAGCCGAACAGGAAAGCAGTGAGCGGGCCGTACGCCTCGCGGAGATAGACGTACATCCCGCCCGCTTTCGGAAACATCGCCGCCACCTCGGCGAGCGCGAGCGCGCCGCACATCGCCACGATTCCGCCGACCATCCAGATCAGGAGCATGGCGGTCGGACTTCCGGTATGGGCCGCCACCGCGGCGGGCACCCGGAAGATGCCGCTCCCGATCATGATGCCGACGGTGACGGCGGCCGTGGACCAGCCCCCGAGCCGCCGGGGCAATCGCCCGTCACTCTCAGGCGTGCCGCGGACCATGTCGGGCGCGTCCGGCACCGAGCTCATCGAGGCGTCCGGGTCAGGGCGAGGGGAGCAAGTGCAGCAAGACGGGCGGGGTAGCGGCCCAGGATGAAGCGCGTCGTGGCATGGAGCGCACCTGTGAGGGCGGGCATGACGAAGTGCCCGGCGCAATCACGTTACCGTCCCGGCCGTTCTAGCGCCAGCGGAACAGGCGGACCGCCAGCACGAAGCTGCCCAGCAGCCAGGCCGTGATCACGGCCAGCTCCGGCAGCAGCTCCCTGGCGCCGGCGCCGCGGAGCATGGTCGCCCGCAGCGCGTCGATCACGGCGGTGAGCGGAAGTGCCCGGATGAGCGGCTGTACCGAGTCGGGAAATCGAGACGACGAGAAGAAGACGCCCGAAAAGATCCACATCGGCAGCATCACGACGTTCATCAGGCCGGACACCCCCTCGACCGTGCGCGGCCGCGCCGACAGCAGCAGTCCGAGCGACGCGAACGCGAGCGCGCTCAGCAGGCAGAGGCCGGCCAGTAGGAGCGGCGGCCCTCGGAGCGGGACGCCGAAGACCAGCGCGGCGAAACCGATCAGGAGGGCGACTTCGATGATGAGAAACGTGAGCCGCGAGAGAACGAACGAGGCCAGGAACTGGGTCCGAGACATCGGCGTGGCCACCAGCCGCTTGAGCAGATGCTTCCGACGGGCGTCCACGATCGCAAATCCCAGCCCCCAGATCCCGCTCCCCATGAGGTTCATGCCCAGCAGCCCCGGCACCACGAAGTCGACGTAGCGGGCGCCGGCCTCGCGCACCGTGCGCTCGCTCGTCGCGATCGCGTCGACCCGGCCCG
The DNA here is from genome assembly GCA_013812695.1 of Gemmatimonadales bacterium. Classification (GTDB taxonomy): domain Bacteria; phylum Gemmatimonadota; class Gemmatimonadetes; order Gemmatimonadales; family GWC2-71-9; genus CAVVWJ01. Next base: position 2,682 of record JACCSZ010000144.1, read on the forward strand.
CGGACCGTTGCACGGCCTCATCCACCCGAAGCCGTGCCTCGCGCGCGTCGGGTCGCTCAGGATCGTACCGGTATTCGACGCCGGCGGCGGTGGGCGTCACCACGATCCCTACCTCTCCGGTCCGGAGCGCCTGGGCCGCGGCCGAGTCGGTCAGGAGGTGGAGCCTGAGGCCGTCTGTCGCGGCGAGGCGGGCGGCGAGGCTGCTATCCGTCGCGCCGCGAGAGACCAGCGCCACAGGCGTGCGCACCGGGCTCCGGCTCCGGAACGCGATGCCAAGGCCGGCGGTGAGCAGCACGGGGAACACGAACACCCAGAAGATCGCCTCGGGCTCCCGGTAGAATTCGCGGTATCGCACCAGGGTGAGCTGGACGAGCGGGTGGTCGCGCCAGCCGCGCCGCTCACTCGTCACGGAGCTGGCGTCCCGTGAGCGCGACGAAGACATCCTCGAGCGTGGCCGAATGGGTGCGCAACTCCGAGAGCTGCAGACCCTGCCGCCTCAGCTCGCCGAGCAGCGCGGGCATCGCCTGGTGCAGCTCGGCCACCTGCAGTCGCCAGGTGCCGTCATGGCGGCCTGGCACGGCGCCTCCCGTGACGGCGACCAGCGTCGCGGGGTCCAGGCGCGCGCCGTCCGCCACCGCGAATTCGAGCACGTGCTCGGCGCCGAGCGAAGCGATCAGCTCGCGCGGAGTGCCCTCAGCGATCACGCGGCCGTGGTCCACGATCGCCACCCGATCGCAGAGCCGCTCCGCCTCTTCCATGTAATGGGTCGTGAGCAGGATCGAGCGGCCGCCGGCGCGAAACCGCTCGATCAGGTCCCAGAGCTGGCGGCGGGACTGCGGGTCCAGACCTGTGGTGGGCTCGTCGAGGAACAGCAGCTCGGGGTCGCCCACCAGCGCGCAGGCGAGCGCCAGGCGCTGCCGCTGCCCGCCGGAGAGCTGGCCGACCCGGGCGCCGGCCTTCTCGCCGAGCTGTACCAGCTCGATGACCTCCTGCGCCGTTGGCCCGCGCGGATAGAAGCTGCGGAACAGTCGCACGGTCTCGACCACGGTGAGCTTTTCGGCGAACTGGGTATCCTGCAGCGAGATCCCGAGCAGCTCTCGCAGCACCTGATCATCCTGGCCCCAGCGGCGACCGAGAACCACGACCTCGCCCGAGTCCGAGGCGGTGAGGCCCTCGCAGATCTCGATCGTGGTGGTCTTGCCCGCGCCGTTCGGCCCGAGCAGGCCGAAGCACTCCCCCGGCCGGACGTCGAGGTCGAGGCCGTCCACCGCACGCACGTCCCCATAGGATTTGCGGAGCTGCCGCAGGACGAGCGGGGTGACGCCGGATGGGGCGGTCATGCGGGAAGTCTAACGAGGGGCGGGGGCGCTCCGAATTGCTGTCATCCTGAGCGGAGCGAAGGATCGGATAGGGGGTGCGAGTGAGCCTGAGCCGCACTCGCTCGACTACCCGATCCTTCGCTCCGCTCAGGACGACATCCCCGCTCAGGA
>JACCSZ010000368.1 GCA_013812695.1 Gemmatimonadales bacterium
GCCCGAGCGTGGCTGGAGGCGCCATGACGACCGCGACGCAGATCGCCCTCGACCGGGTGACGCGAGTGCCGGGTGTCCGGGGCGCGCTGGTGGTGGCCGCCTCCGACGGCCTGGTGGTGGCCGAGCAACTCATGGATGGCGTGGACGGCCAGGCGGCAGCGGCGCTGACCGGAAGCCTGATCGGGCGGCTCGCCCGCACGGCCGAGAGCGCCGGCCTGCGCCCGCCCGCGTTCATGCATCTGCGGGGCGCGGCCGGCAGCATTCTCGCGGCGCCCGGTCCCGAGGATCTCGTGCTGGTGGCCGTGGTGGGGCCCGGCGCCAACCTCGGCCTCGCGCGGCTCGAGATGATCGAGGCGGCGGGGGGCCTCGGCTGATGCGCGCGCTCGAGCCGTGGGTGGCGCAGCCGCTGGAAACGTTCCTCGCCGAGAGCGCGGCGCGGCTCACGCTCCTCATGACCAGCTCCGGGCAGGTGGTGGCGCAACACGGCTTCTCGCGATCGCTCGACGTCATGACCGCCGCGGCGCTGGGCGCGGGTATCATCGCCTCGACGGAAGAGCTCGCCCGGCTCATGGGCGCGGCGCGCTTCGAGGCCGTGGTGCACCACGGGCAGCAGCAGAGCTGCATGCTGGCCGCATTCGGCACCGCGCGCGGGCGGTGGATCGGCCTGGTGGTCTATGGGCCCGAGACCTCGGTCGGCATCGTCCGGCTGTTCTTCGACCAGATGGTACGACAACTCGCCGCGGCCGCACCGCGTGAGCAGCCGACTCAGCCGCAGATGCTGGCGGAGAACTTCGAGACCGAGCTGAACACGAGCCTCAACGCGCTGTTCGGACGGTAGCCGGCATGTCTCTCGTCAACTTCACGGCGCGCGAGATCACCTGCAAGCTCGTCTACTACGGGCCGGGGCGGTCCGGGAAGACGACCAACCTGCAGTACGTCCACGGGCGCGTTCCGGAGAGCCGCCGGGGGCGCATGGTCTCGCTCGCGACCCAGACGGATCGCACGCTCTTCTTCGACTTCCTGCCGTTGGAGCTGGGAACGATCTCCGGGTTCACGACCAAGTTTCAGCTCTACACGGTTCCGGGCCAGAGCTACTACAACGCCACCCGGAAGCTCGTCCTGCAGGGCTCCGACGGAGTGGTGTTCGTGGGCGACAGCCAGGCCCGCCGCTTCGACGACAACCTCCAGAGCCTGCAGAACCTGCAGGACAACCTGCTCGCGCAGGGGGTGGACATCCGCCAGCTACCGGTCGTGTTCCAGTACAACAAGCAGGACCTGCCGAGCGACCTGATTCTCTCGCACGAGGAGATGGACGACGCGCTCAACTTTCGCGCGGTGCCGAGCTTCGGCGCCGACGCGCTGCACGGGCACGGCGTGTTCGAGACGTTGCGCGGCATTTCGGAGCTGGTGCTCAAACGGCTGGCGGTGGGAGCCTCGGTCGCGTGACCGTCACCCTCAATCCGCTGTACCGCTTCGACACCCTCGTGGTGGGCGCGGCCAACCGGCTGGCGGTCACCGCGGCCAAGGCCGTGGCCGAGGCCCCCGGTACGGTCTACAACCCGCTCTTCATCTACGCGCGCCCGGGCCTCGGCAAGACCCACCTGCTGATGGCCATCGGGCACGCCGCGCGGGCGATCAATCCTCGGCTCACGGTCGAATACCTCACGCTGGACGAGTTCGTCGAGGCGTTCCACGCCGCGATCGCCGCCGGCCACGGCGAAGCCTACCGCAAGCGGTTCCACGACGTGGACCTGCTCCTGGTGGACGATGTCCAGTTTCTCACGCACCGCCGCGAGATGCAGGCGGAGCTGCTCCGGCTGACCGATGCGCTCCAGGCCGCCAACCGTCAGATCGTGCTGACCAGCGACCGGCCTCCGGCCGAGATCGAGGCGCTCGACGACCGCCTGATCCGCCGGTTCGCCGGCGGCCTGATCATCGACGTCTCGGCCCCGGACTACGAGACTCGCGTCGCCATCCTGCGGCGGAAGGCCGAGGAGCGGCGCGCGGCCTTTGGCGACGGCGTGCTCGAGGCCGTCGCTACGCTCGGCATCGACAACGTCCGCGAGCTCCTGGGCGCCCTCAACCGGCTGATCGCCTTCCAGGCGGTGAGCGAAAAACCGTTGCGGCCCGATGAGGCCAGACTGCTCGTGGGGGGTGGGGCGGAGCGGGGGGAGGCCATCAATGGCCGGCATGTCGTCGAGGGCGCGCACTCACCGCCGGCGCCGCCCGTGACGGCCGCGCCCGCCCTGGCTCCGCCTCCCGCGGCACCGGGCTTCAGCGAGTTCGATGACTTCCTCTCCGAGATTGCCGCGACCGTGGCTCACCAGGTCGACGCGTGGCGCGGCAAGGTCGGCGCTGCGATCCTGCGCTGGCAGGGCGAAGGGTTTCGGACCACGCAGCTCGAGGCCTTGCTGGCGCAGGAGATGGTGGCCGATCCGGCGCGGGCGCTCCGAGACTTCGAGGAGGACGTCGAGCGGCTGCAGGGGATGCAGACCGAGGCCGCCGCGCTCGCGCCCGCGCTCGCCGGCTCGGCCGTGTTCCGGGATCCGGCGGACTTGGGCGCCGCCCGCGAAGTCCTCCGGCAGGCACGGGAGGAAGGGCCACCGCCACCGGCTCCGTCGCCGCTCTGGCGGCTGGACGCGTTGGTCGAGACCGCGGCCAATCGAGTCGTGGTGGAGGCGGTGCGCGCCGTCGCGGCGGAGCCAGGGCAAGGCTACAACCCGCTGGTGCTCGTCGGCGCCGGATCGTTCGGCAAGACGCACATGCTGCACGCGCTCGGCATCGCCCTCGCCGAGCGCGGCGGGCCGGTCGCCTGCCTCAGCGCGCCCGAATTCACCGGCGAGCTCATCGAGGCCATCGATCGCGACGCCGTCGCCGCCTGGCGCGGCCGCTACCGGCGGGCCACGGCGTTCCTCCTCGACGACGTCCATCTCATTGCCGACAAGGACCGGACGCAGGAAGAGCTTTTCGTGCTGTTCAACGTGCTCATCGGTGCCGGCCGGCAGCTCGTCTTTACGTCCGCGGTGCCGCTCGCCCAGCTGGCGGGCGTTGAGGCGCGGCTCCGCTCTCGGCTCGAGGGCGGCCTGGTCGTAGAGCTCCCGGCCCCCGACGCGGCGGTCCGCGAACGGGTTCTCGCGCTCGAGCTCGCGACGCGGCTCGGGACGGCCGATGCCGAGCTCACGGGCTACCTCGCGTCCCGGCCGGCGGATTCCATCCGCGCGGCGCAGGCGCTCCTGCAGCGGGTGCTCGAGGCGGCCTCGGCCAAAGGGATCACCCCGAACGCGGCGTTCGCGCGCGCGCTGCTCGAGGAGCCGCCGACCGATGCATCGGCGCCCCGGCGGGCTCCGGGGTCCCGCTCGAGCGGTATCGTAGCGGCCGGCGCGGCCGCCAGTCGGAGCCGCGAGAAGATGGTGTGGGAGTGGCCCGAGACCGGCGAGCGCCTCATCGAGGAGTGGCGCTGATGGCGATCAAGGGAAGCCTCAAGGAAGCCAGCCTGCCGGACGTCATCCAGCTCCTGTTTCTGGGGCGACGGACCGGGTGCCTGGCGCTCGCCGACCGGCACAACTTCGGCACCATCTACTTCGAGGACGGGCACATCGTCTACGCCGCGATCGTGAACCGTCGGGACCGGCTGGGCGACATCCTGGTGAGACGCGGTCGAATCACGCCGGACACGCTCCAGCAGGCGATCGCGCGGCAGGAAGAAAACCGCGGGCACAAGCTGGGCGAAATCCTGGTCGAGCTGGGCGCGCTCCCGAGGGAAGAGCTCGAGAGCTACATGCGACTCCAGATCGAGGAGGCCGTGTACTACCTGTTCACCTGGACGTCGGGCACGTTCAATTTCGAGGCGAGCGTGCGGCCGGAGCAGGAGGATTTCCTGGTCCGGATCAATCCCGAGTACCTGCTGCTCGAGGGCGCGCGGCGGGTGGACGAGTGGAGCCTGATCGAGAAGAAGATCCCATCGTTCGATCTGATCTTCTCGGTCGATGCCGCCCACCTCGGGCAGTCCGCGCCCGAGCTGTCGGCGCAGCAACGGCGGCTGGTGCCGCTGCTCGACGGCACGCACGACGTGCAATCGCTCATCGAGGCGTCCGGACTGGTGGAGTTCGAGGTCGGGAAGGCGCTGTTTGGTCTGATCGCCGCAGGCTTCGCCCACCGGGTCGGGACCTCGGCCCCGGTCGCGCCGAGAGTGAACGATGGGCGCGTCGACGAGCATCGGAACCTCGGCATCGCGTTCTACAAGGCGGCGATGCTCGACGAGGCGCTCCGCGAGTTCCGGCGGGTGGCCGAGCTCCGACCCGCGGATGCGAGGGCGCCCTTCTACCTCGGACTGATCGCGGTGCGGCAGACTAGATGGGAAGAAGCCGCCGCGGCGTTCCGGCAGGCGGCTGAGGCGGACGGTGGGAAGCCCGCGGCGCTTCATAACCTGGGCTACGCGCTCGAGCGGGTCGGCCGGCTGGACGAGGCGGAGGCCGCCTTCGGCGAGGCGGCCGCACGCGCCCGGGAAGACGCGCGCATCATGCTTGGCTGGAGCGTGGTGGCGCTCAAACGGGCGGCGCACCGGGTCGCGCACGCGCGCCTGGCCCGCACGGTCGAACTGCTCGGCGCCAAGTCTGCGCCGGCCGTCTGGTACTGGGCGCAGACGCTCGCCTGCGCGGGCCTCGAGGACGGCGCGGGAGCGATCGGGGCCGCCCGAGCGGGGACCGAGGCGTATCCCGGGAATGCGGTACTGCAGAACAACCTGGCCGTGCTGCTCGAGGCGATGGGGGACGTGGCCGGCGCCGAGCAGGCGCTCCGGGTAGCGCTCGCCGAAGAGCCGTCGCTGCCCCAGGTGTCGAAGAACCTCGCGGACATCCTCTACCGGAACGGGCGCTACGACGAGGCGCGCGAGGCGTACGAGCGGGCCGCCAAGCTCGCCCCGGACCTGGGAGACGACCTGTACTTCAAACTGGGCAACATCGCCTACAAGCGGCGCGACAAACCGATGGCCCGCGAGAGCTGGAGCCGCGCGACCATCCTCAACCCAGGCCACGCCCTCGCACGCGCCAACCTCGACATGCTGGACCTCGCGCCGTGACGGCCGACGAGACCGGCTTCGCACTGTTGGCGCGGCAGATCGCCCGTACCAGCGGGTTCGCGCTCGAGGGCTACAAGGACAAGTGCGTCCGGCGGCGGATCGCGGTCCGGATGCGCGCATGCGGGGTGCACACCTACGACGACTACCGTACGCTGCTCGACGGCTCGCCGGCTGAAAACGAGCGGCTCCGGGACGCGCTGACGATCAACGTTACCCGATTCTACCGGAACGCCGACACCTGGAACCTGCTCCGGCGCGAGGTGCTCCCGGCGCTGCTCGACCCGGGGCGCACCGATGTCCGGGTGTGGAGCGCGGGATGCGCCTCGGGCGAAGAGCCCTACACGATCGCCATGCTGGCCGCGAGCCACCTCGACACGGCCGGACGCGGCGACGAGCTGGCCCGATTCGGCGTCGATGCCACCGACATCGACCGCGTGAGTCTCGACCGCGCCCGTGCGGCCTGCTATGGGACCGGCGGGCTGACCGAGATGCCGGCCGACGTGGCCCGGCCCTACTTCGAGACCGCGGGCACCGAGCGGCGCGTGGTCGACCGGGTCCGCCGCCGGGTGCGGGTCTGCCGGCTCGACTTGAGCCGCGACCGGCCGATCCGGACCGACTATCACCTCATTCTCTGCCGAAACGTCGTGATCTACTTCGACCGTGCCCTGCAGGAACGCTTGTTCCGGACGTTCGCGGACGCGCTCGCCCCCGGCGGATACCTCGTACTCGGCAAGGTCGAGACCCTGTTTGGTCCAGCGCGCGACCGTTTGACCCTCGTCGATCCGCGCGAGCGAGTGTACCGGAGGCCGCAGTGACGGACAGCGAAATCGTCGTCCGGGTGGCGGACCTGCGTGCCGGCACCGGGCGCGACGTCCTGATGACCGTGGGGCTTGGCAGCTGCGTCGCCATCGTGCTCTACGATCCCGTCGTGCGCGTGGGCGGCATGGCGCATGTGCTGCTCCCGACCCCGGCACTCAGCCGCCCCGACAGCAACCCCGCGAAGTTCCCGCAGACCGCGGTCCCGCGGCTGCTGGAGCTCATGGGGCAGGACGGCGGGACGGCGCGCCGCATCACGGCGCGGCTGGTCGGCGGCGCGAGCATGTTCGCCGGGTTCGCGTCGCTGGGCACGATCCAGATGGGCGAGCGCAACATCGTGTCGTGCCGGCAGGTGCTGTATCAGCACGGCCTCGGGCTCACCGGCGAGGCGACCGGCGGCGACTTCGGGCGGACGGTCAAACTGTGGGTCGCGGACGGCCGGGTGGAAGTCAGCTCAGTGGCGCACGGTGTCCAGAATCTCTGAGCCGCGGTCCGTCCTGGTCGTCGACGACAGTCCGTTCTTCCGCCGGCTGTTGCGCGAGGTGGTGGAGGGAAGCGGCGAGTTCCAGGTGGTCGGGACCGCGCGAAACGGCATGGACGCGCTGAGGAAGGTGCACGAACATGAGCCCGATCTCGTGCTGATGGACCTCGAGATGCCCGATCTCGACGGCCTGGGCGCCATCGGCTACATCATGTCCGAATCGCCTCGCCCGATCGTCGTGGTCAGCTCGTACGCCGGGCGCGGGACGGGCGCCGCGATCCGCGCCCTCGAGCTCGGCGCCGTGGATCTCGTGGCCAAAGAGGAAGACCGGAGCGAGCACGGGGTGGCGCGCTTCGCCGAGCGACTGCTGAGCGTGCTGCGAGCGGTGCGGGGCGCCGCGATCCTACGGATGCCGGTGCTGGCGCGCCCCGCGCGTCCACCGCGCCCGCAGGCGCTGTACACGCTGCCTGGGCGAGCGCGCCAGTGCGCGGCCATCGCGGCCTCTACCGGCGGTCCGCGCGCCCTCGCCGAAATCGTGCCGGCGCTCGTGGCCGGACAGCAAGCCGCGATCCTGATCGTGCAGCACATGCCCCCCAAGTTCACCCACAGCCTGGCCGAGCGCCTTGCGGCGCAGAGCCGGATCAACGTGGTCGAGGCGCAGCACGGCACGCCGGTGCTCGTCGATACCGCGTACGTGGCCCCGGGAGACTATCACATGCGCGTCGTCGCCGGCGCTGACGGCCTGCGGCTCGAGCTCGACCAGGACCCCGCGGTGTGGGGTGTCCGTCCCGCGGCCGATCCCCTGTTCCGGAGCGTCGCCAGAATCTTTGGCCCGCGCGCGGTCGGCGTGGTGCTCACGGGGCTGGGTCGCGACGGGGCGGAAGGGCTGCGGGCAATTCACGACGCCGGCGGGGTCGGCATCGCACAGGACCGCGAGACGGCCACGATCTTCGGCATGCCGAACGCGGCCGTGCAGGCGGGCGGCGCCAGCCACGTCCTGCCGGTGCAGCGCATCGCCGCGCGGGTGGGGGAAGAGCTGGAGCGGATGGCGGCGCGATGATCCGGTCCACGGGCCATCTGCTGGTACGGACCGGATCCCGGGTCGTCGGGCTGCCCCTCGACCAGGTTGTCGAGGTGCTGGATTTGGGTCCCGCGTTCCCGGTGCCTTCACTCGAGTCGTCGTTCCGCGGCGTCGCGATGGTCCGCGGCCGCATCCTGCCGGTGGTCCACCTGGGCGCACTGCTCGACGGGACGGCGTGCCCGGCTCAACGGAGCGACATCGGCGTGCTCGTGGAGTTGGCCGGCCGGCGGGTCTGCCTTGAGGTAGACGAAGCGGAGTCGGTGCTCTACGGCGCCGGGCTTCCGGTTCCCGGTGCGGCCACGCTCCCCTGGGCCACCGGCCTCGCCCGCACGCCCGGCGGTCTCATTCCGCTGCTCGACCTGGCCGCGCTGGGCGCGCGCTTCATGGAGGCATCTGCCGCATGACCACGACCGGCGACGACATTCAGCTCGTGAGCTTTCGGGTCGGCACCCAGGAGTTCGCCTTCGACATCCTGCAGGTGGAGCGCATCCTTCGGCACGCCACCCCCGCGCCGCTGCCCAAAGCCCCGGCGTTCCTCGAGGGCGTGGTACCCTATGAGGGTGGCGCCGTTCCGGTGGTGGACCTCCGCAAGCGGTTCGATCTCGATGCGCCCATCCGCGAGGAGACCCGGCTCATGGTGCTGGATCTGGGGGATCAGCGGGTGGGAATCCTGGTGGACGAGGTCCGCGAAGTGATGCGGGTGGACAGCACGACCATCACCGCCCCGGGACCGATGGTGAGCGGGCTCGCGGCGGCGTACATCGCCGGGATCGTGACGCGGCCGGAACGCACCATCATCATTCTCAACGCCCGCAAGCTGCTGACTTCGACCGAGCGCCTGGCGCTCACCGCCGTCGCGAACGCGGAATGAGCGACCAGTCGCCCGACGCCTTCCGGAGCCAGTTCCAGGCGATCGAAGCACGCCTCGGCAGCGCCGCCCGGCCCGCCGAGCGCGAGGAGCTCAAGCGCGACATCATCGCCTTGTTCAGGAGCGTGGACGCCGCGCTCGCCGACCTCGGACGGATGAAGGAGGACATCCGGGGCCTGGTCGAGCGGTACAAGCAGGGCAACGCCTCGCCGGCGGCCGGTGCGCCGCAGTTCACGGGTGCGCGTCCCGCGGTGCACGCCGACCACCTGGGCGCCTCGACCTACATGGAGAAGGGCTGGAGCCTGATCTCCCTCGGCGATTACCCCGGAGCCATCCAGGCGCTGGAGAAGGCGCTGTCGCTTTCGCCCGGTGAAGTCCAGGCGCAGTCGCTGCTCGGCTGGGCGCAGATGCTGCACGAGGATTATGACGACGCGCTCGGCACCTTCTCGCGGGTGCTGATGAAGGAGCCGGCCAACGCGCTGGCGCGGATCAACGTTGGCTACATCTGCCTCAAGAAGCGCATTTTCGGCGAGGCGATCGAGCACCTCTCGAAAGCCATCCGGCTCGACAACGACCGCAAGGCGACGCTGTACGCGCATTACTATCTTGGACTGGTGTACCTCGAACGCGAGATGTATGAGGACGCGCAGACGTTCTTCCGGAAAACCCTGCGTCTGGGCCCCAACCTGATCGAGGCTCAGTTCGAGCTCGGCCGCGCGCTGTGGCTCGCGGGCCAGCGAGACGAGGCGCTCCAGACGTGGGGCGCAGGGCACAAGGCGAACAAGTTCAATCCGTGGGCCAAGCGCTGCAAAGAAATGCTCGACGTGGCCGCCACCGGGGGTGAGGTCTCGCGCAGCCTGCTTTCGTAACCCTCGCGCTCGTCCTGCTTCAGGGAACGCCGACAGTCGTCCAAGTCGGCCGGGTCACCGCGGTGGCCTGGCCGGCGCAGCGGGCGCTGGCCACCGAGCTCGCCGCAGCGGCCGACCGACCCGCCGTGTGGCCGGGGTTGGGCCGCCGTGCCGGCGGGCCGCTCCGGCTCATCGTCGTTCCCGACGGCCGTGCGCTCGATTCGCTGACCGCGGGGCGCGCGCCCTCCTGGGGTGCCGCCGTCGCGGTGCCGAGCGTCCGCACCATCCTCCTTCGCGCCGACCAGGGCGATCTCGCCCGCACGCTCCGCCACGAATTGGCCCATCTTGCCCTGCACGAGGCCGTACCGGGCCGGATTCCGCTCTGGTTCGACGAGGGGTATGCCGCGTGGGCCGCCGGCGAGTGGGAGCGGCTGGGCGGCCTCGAGCTCAACCTGGCCGTGGTTCGCGGCGCCATCCCGTCGCTGACCGGTCTCGATGGGGCGCTCCGAGGCTCGGCCACGAGCGCGGACGCCGCGTACGCGCTCGCCACGTCGGCCGTCACCGAGCTTGCCCATCGAAATCCGACGGGCACCCTTACCCCGCTGCTCGCTCGCCTCCAGGCGGGCGAGGATTTCAACACCGCGGTCCTGGCCACCACCGGGCTCACCCTCGGTCGGTATGAACAGGAGTGGCAGCGTACGATCCGCCGCCGATACTCCCTGGGCAACTGGATCATCGCGGGCGGCGGATGGGTGGTGGCCGCCGTGACGGTCGTGTGGCTGATGCGGCGCCGGCGCCGCTACGATCTGGCCCGTCGGGCCGCGCTGGACGTCGGCTGGCACGTGGAGTCCGAACCCGAGGAGGGACCGGAACTTGACCCGACCGTTGAACGGTAGTAGCCTCCTCTCTTATGCCCATTTCGCGCCCGGCAGTGACCTCGCAAGGTGTCACCCGCCCCGACCGCCGGTTCCTGCTCGCGCGCCGGAATCTCGTGCTCCTGGCAGCGGCCGTGCTCGTCCTGGTGGCTGGGTACCTGACGCTGGCCGCGGGACACGCCAGCGCGGCTGCGGTGCTGCTCGTGCTGGGTTATTGCGTGCTCTTCCCGATCGGCATTGCGCTGTAGAGGGTGTCCGTCGTCACGGCACAATCCCTGCGCAACACCGTATTTCCCCTTACGTTCTCGTGCCGGGTCCCGAGTGTTCCGGGCGAATAGCTCAGCCGGTTCAGAGCGCCTGCCTTACACGCAGGATGTCGGGGGTTCGAATCCCTCTTCGCCCATTCGCATCCGCGTAGCCCGCGCGGTGGTCGCTGGCCTCTCGGGGCCGATCCTTTGTGGAGGCTTTGGAATGTTTCTGTTCCGTCTCGTGACTCTCGCCGTCGCCGGGGCTTCGCTCCTGTCGCCGCTCGCGGCGCAGGGAATCCCGCGGGGCGCCCGGACGTCATCGTCCGCGGTCAATAGCTCGCCGCGCTTTATGGTCGCCAACCCGTTCGCCTTCGCCGCCGCCGACTCGGCGCCAGCCGTCAAGATCGGGAGCGTCGTCCGGGAACAGATGAAGGGTGTCGTCGGACGCGACTACCAGGTCGTCGAACAGACCCAGATGAACGACGCCCTGAAGCAGTACGGCTATCCCGTGGACGCCATTCTCAGTCCCGCGCTCGCCATCACGCTCGCCAAGAACATCCAGGCGCGGTTTCTGGTGAACTCAACGTTGAACAAGGCCGCGGGAGGGCGGTACGCGGTCACGGCGCGGCTCATCGGCGTGAGCGATGACGCCGGCAACGTGGTGACCCTCGCCCAGAACGCGAACGAGTCGCCCGACGCCTTCGGGAAGCGGCTCGCCAAGGCCCTCGAGCCGGCCGTGAAGTCGCTGGCCGAAGGCAAGGCGTGCGTCGATCAGCGCGCCACCAAGCCGGACAAGGCGGCGGCCGCCGCGAACAAGGCGCTCAAGGCGGTCCCGAATCACGGGCTCGCCGCGTACTGCCTGGCGCTCCTGGCGCAGGACAAGAAGGCGCCGCGGGGGGAAGTGGTGAAGCACCTGCAGACCTCGACCAAGGGCGATCCGCTGAGCCTGCCGGTCTGGACCGCGCTCGCCACCCAATATCAGCAGGCGAACGACACGGCCAACACGCTGGTGGCATTCAAGCAGATGCTGCGCGTGGCGCCGACCAATCAGAAGCTGCGCGAGGAGCTGTTCAAGTACTTCCTGCAGTCGGGTCACCCCGAGACGGCGCTGCAGGTGGCCGACGAAGGGCTCAAGCTCGATCCCTACAACGCCGACCTGTACGACCTCAAGAGCAACGCGTGTCTCTTCCTCAGCGACTTCAAGTGCGCCGTGGATGCGCTCGAGACGCTGTACGCCACCGACAGCACCAAGGCGGACACGCTCTTCTTCACGAAAATCTCGGCCGCGGCCGGCGAGGGTGAGAAGCCCGACACCGTGCGGCTGCTCAAGTGGTCGCAGCTCGGCGTGCAGAAGTACCCGGACAATCCGACGCTGTTGAGCTACCTGAACAAGTCGTACCGGCTCACCGGGCAGGCGGACAGCGTCGTGTCGGTGACCAACCGCATCATCGCCAAGGACACGACCGCCGTCATCCCGGCGCTGGAGGCGGCCAGCGTGCTGATCGAGCCGCCGGCCTCGGCGCGGGCGGACAGCGGCGCCACGGCCACCTCGTCGTCCCCGTCAGCGCCCGCGGACACGGTGAGGCGGGGCCGGCCCAAGGAAGCCGTCCCGTTCCTGGAGTTCGCCATTAGACACGGCGATGCACAGGCCAAGGAGCAGGCCGCGCTGCTGCTCTACAAGGGCGCCGCCCCGCTGCTCCAGGAACCGCAGGATCTGCTGGGTTCGGCCGAGCTGCTCCGCATGGCGGTGGCGGCCGCGGATCCCGCCGGCAAAGTGGCGCCAGCGGCCAGTTACCTGCTGGGGCTCGCCACGCTCTTCCAGGTGCCCCAGATCGATCCGCAGGCAGAGAAGACCAAGTCGTGCGACCTGGCGCGGCAGGAAGAGACCTTGCTGGGCGAGGCGGAGACTGCGCTGACGGCGGGACGATCCGTGAATCAGGAGGCCGTGGACAAAAACCTCGGCATCATCAAGCAGTACAAGCCGCGCGTGGCGTCGATGCTCAAAGCGTACTGCAAGTAGGGGGTTCCATGAGGACATCACGCCCCCTATATTCAGCCCGCCGTTCCAAGGGGCTGTAGCTCAGCTTGGTTAGAGTGCCGCACTGTCACTGCGGAGGTCGCGGGTTCGAGCCCCGTCAGCCCCGCTCTCTCTATTGAACGTGCCACCCCGTCCCCGCGGACGGGGTGTTTCGTTTCCGCGTCCCGCGCCTGAGATGGCTGACCTCACGACTCCGGTTCATGTCCCCGTACTCCTCAGCTGCGTGCTTGCCGCCGCGGCGGGGGCGCGCCGAGTCGTCGATGCGACCCTCGGCGACGGTGGCCACGCCGGCGCGCTCCGCCAGTCAGGCGCCGCGGTGCTGGGGATCGACCGTGACCCGGCCGCGATCGGTGTGAGCCGGCAGCGGCTGGGTGACGACGGCGTGCAGTACGTGGAGGCCGCATACGACGCGCCCGCGACCCTCGCCGCGGTAGCCGCGTACGAGCCGGACTTCATCCTCCTGGACCTTGGCGTTTCGTCGAGGCAACTGGACCAGCAGGAACGCGGTTTTACTTTCCGACCGGGCGCGCCACTCGACATGCGCATGGACGGGGCGGGGAGGGCGGCTGCCGCGTTCCTCAACGCCGAGGACGAGGTCGAGATCGCCCGAGTGTTCTATGAATACGGCGACGAACGTCGGTCACGCCGCCTCGCGCGGGAGATCGTCCGGCGGCGCGGCCGCCAACCATTCGCCGTGAGCGACGACCTGGTCAACGCCATCCGCGCGACGCTCGGGCCGCGCGCCGGTCCATCCGAGTTCGCGCGCCTGTTCCAGGCGGTGCGGATCGCGGTCAACAACGAGCTCGCGGGCCTCGCGCGGGCGCTCCCCGCGTTTCGCGACGCGCTGCGTCCGGGCGGGCGGTTGGCGGTCATTACGTATCACTCGGGTGAAGACCGGCTGGTCAAGCGCGCATTCCGCGAGTGGGCCAGCGCCTGCCTCTGCCCTCCCGGCCAGCCCATCTGCATGTGCCGCGGCCGGCCGCTGGGCCGGGTCGACCCGCGCAAGCCGATCGTGCCTGGGCCCGACGAGGTCGCGGCGAACCCCCGCGCGCGCAGCGCGCATCTCCGGATCTTCCAGGTTGGTGATGCGGCTTAAAGGACGGCACTGGCTCATGCTCTGGCTTCTGTTATTCCTCTGCGTGCTGGTCGCCATCACGACGCGGCAGACGGCGGGGTTCCGTACGGCCCGGGGTCTCCGCGACCTGCAGGAAGAGCGGCTCTCGATGGAAGCCCGCCGGGCCGACCTGGAGCGGCGCATCCGGGCGGGCTCGAGCCGGCAGGTGCTGGTGCCGATGGTGCAGCGGTCGTTGGGGCTGCACGAGCCGGCCGATTCCGAATTCGTGCTGTTCGCGCTGCCCTCGGCAACTCCGGGCGGGCGTTGATGACGAGACCCGCCGCGCGCATCGGTGCCCTCCAGTTCGGCTTCGCCCTCGGCATCCTGGCGCTGCTCACCCGCGCCGCCCAGCTCCAGATCGTCGAGGCGGAGCGGTGGCAGCGTGAGGCGTCGCGCCAGCGCACCGAAAAGGTGGTGCAGCCCGCGCGGCGCGGGGCGCTGTACGACCGCAACGGCATTCCGCTCGCCATCACGCAGGAGATCTATCACGTCGGCGTGGCGCCGAACGAGCTCGAGAACGTGCGCTCCGCGTTCGGACTGCTGGTGCGCAACCTCGGGGTCCCGGCCGCGGCGCTCGACCGCGAGCTTCAATCCGGCAAGCGCTGGATTTACCTGCACGGGCCGTTCAGCGCCACGGAGGTGCAGGCGTTCCGGCAGATGCGCGGCATTCATTTGCGGGGTGAGTTTCGGCGGTTCTATCCGTCACGCGGGCTGGCGCGGCCGATCATCGGCGGGCTCTCGGCGGACCGGCCGGGTGGGTCCGCGGGACTCGAGGCGTCGATGGACTCGCTCCTGACAGGACGGCCGGGTGAAGCGGTGCTGCTCAAGGACCGGGCCGGCCGCCGGTACGATTCGCCAGGGCGGAAGACGCGCGATCCCGTGCCGGGCAACGACGTCACGCTCACCATCGACGCCGAGTTGCAGGAGATCGCCGAGCGGGGTCTGGACGACGCCATCGCGCAGATGCGGGCGGAGGGCGGCGACGTGGTCTTCATGGTCCCGGCTACCGGCGAGCTGCTGGCGCTCGCGTCGCGTCAGGCGGCCAGCGGCGGCGCGCCGAGCGCATCGACGTTCACCGATCCGTTCGAGCCGGGCTCGACCGCGAAGCTGTTCACCGCGGCCGCCCTCCTGATGCGCGGGCGCGTAGTCCCACGCGACGCCGTGTCGGGCGAGAACGGCGTCTGGCACATGCCCGTCGCGCCCGGCCGGACCCGGCCGATCACCGACACCCATGCGGAGCGCGGCCGCCTCACGCTGGCGCATGCCGTCCGGGTGTCGAGCAACATCGCGATGGCCAAGTTCGCGCTCCGGCTCCGCCCCGAGGAGCAGTTCGAGACCTTGCGCGACTTCGGCTTCGGCACGCCGACCGGCGCGGAATTCCCGGGGGAATCGCGGGGGATCCTGAAGCTGCCGCACCGCTGGCGACCGATGTTCGCGCGGGCCAGCATGGCGATGGGTTACGAGTTCGGGGTGACGCCGGTGCAGCTCGCCGCCGCCTACGCGGCGATCGCCAACGACGGCATCCTGCCGGCCCCGACGCTGGTCCGCGAGGTGCGGACTCCGGCCGGCGAGCTGGTCTATCGTCATCGCCCCGAGGCGATCCGGCGGGTGGTGACGTCGGACATCGCCGCGCAGCTCCGCGAGCTGCTCCGCGGTGCGGCGACCACGGCCGGCACGGGCGAGCTGTCCCAGTTGGCGAACTACTCGGTGCTCGGCAAGACCGGCACCGCGAAGCGATTCGCCAACGGAGGCTACGTGGACGGGCAGTATACGGCGTCGTTCGCGGCGATCTTTCCTGCCGACGATCCGCAACTCGTCGTGATCGTCAAGATCGACAACCCGCGTGGCAACTACTACGGCGGGCTCACCGCGGCACCGGTGACGCGGACGATGCTGCAACAGGCGCTGGCCTCGCGGCGGGTCGCCATCGACCGCGGCCGCATGGTGGCGCGGGAGCGCGCCGTCCCGGTGGCACGAACGCTGAGCGCGGTGGCGGCGTCGGTGCCGCCCACGGTGGTGTCGCTGCCGTATCGCGCGCCCGACCCCGACGTCCGGCCTCGCCCCGTGCCGGACGTTACGGGGCGCTCGATCCGCGAGGCCGCGCGTGCGCTCCATCGGCGCGGGTTCCGGGTGAGCCTGCGGGGGTTGGGGCGAGTGGTCCGCACTCTTCCGGCGGCTGGGGAGATGGCGCGGCCGGGGGGCGCGGTGCTGGTATTGGCGGAGTGAGGTAGGAATTTTGAAGCGCTTTCCCCGTCATCCTGAGCGAAGCGAAGGATCGTCCGACCCATGCGAGTGAGGCTCGAGGCTCACTTGCACCACCCACCCGATTCTTCGCTTCGCTCAGGATGACCGGGGCGGTCCCGGAAACCACTCACGAGATCCCACATGCCGCTCGCCTGGCGAGAAATGCTCGACGAACTCCGCCGCGCCGACCTGCTCGTCACCGCGCCGGCCGAAGGCCCGATGACGACCGGCATCGGCGCCGACAGCCGCGGCGTGGGTCCCGGGATGCTGTACGTCGCCGTCCGCGGCTCGCAGGCGGACGGGCACCACTTCGTCGGCGACGCCGTGCGCCGTGGCGCTCCGGCCGTGGTCGTCGAGGGCGCCCAGCAGTCCGGCGTTCCCGAAATCGTCGTGCGCGATGGCCGTCGCGCCGCGCTCGCGCTCGGGCAAGCCTGGTACGGCCACCCCGGCCGCCGGCTCACGCTCCTCGGCGTCACCGGCACCAACGGCAAGACCACCACCACCGGTTTGTTGCGCCAGCTCTTGAACTCGGCGGGCAGCGCCGGCAGCATCGGGACGCTGGGCGCATTCGATGGCCGCGGCGAGTCGGTCGAATCGACCGCGGGCTCGCTCACCACGCCCGCGCCGATCGACCTGCAGGCAACCTTGGCCGACCTGCTGGCCCGGGGGACGACGCACGTGACCCTGGAGGCGTCGTCGCACAGCCTCGACCAGGGCCGGCTCGACGGTCTCAGCTTTCGGATCGCCGTGTTTACCAACCTCACGCGCGATCACCTCGATTACCATGGCACCATGGAGGCATACCTGGCCGCCAAGCTCACGCTGAGCCGGTTGCTGAGTCTCGATGGGATCGAGGTGATCAACCTCGACGACGACGCCTGGAGGGACCTCCCGCCGCGCTCCCCACGCGTCACGTACGGTCTTCATCCGGCCGCCGACCTTCGCGCGGCCGGTGTCACGCTCGACGCGTCCGGCAGCCGATTCCGGCTAGAGGGCTGCTTCGGCTCGACCGAGGCCGCGCTGCCGCTGCTCGGCGACTTCAACGTGAGCAATGCGCTCGGGGCGGCGGCTGCCGCCCTCGCACTCGGCCTGCCCTTGAGCGACGTGGCGGGCCGCCTGGCCGCCACCCCGCAGGTGCCGGGCCGGATGGAGCGGATCGCCGATACCCCGTGCATCGTGCTCCGCGATTACGCCCACACGCCCGATGCGCTGGAGCGGGCACTGGCCACGTTGCGTCCGCTCACCCGCGGCCGCCTGATCGTGGTGTTCGGCTGCGGCGGCGATCGCGACCGCGGCAAGCGGCCGCTCATGGGCCGAGTCGCCGCCATGGGCGCCGATCTGGCGATCGCGACCTCCGACAATCCCCGCACGGAGGATCCGGGCGCGATCATCGACGAGATCGAGCAGGGCATGGGCGACGTGCCTCACCTCCGGATCACCGACCGCCTGGCCGCGATCCACGCGGGGCTCGAAGCGGCCCGGGAAGGTGACACGCTGCTCCTGGCCGGCAAGGGTCACGAGATCTATCAGGTCCTGGGCACCGAGCGCGTGCCGTTCGACGAGCGTGCCATCGTCCGCGCGGCCACCGGCGGAC
>JACCSZ010000378.1 GCA_013812695.1 Gemmatimonadales bacterium
TGTCGGCGCTGATGGAGGAGGTGCTGTTCGAGCTGCCGGACTATCCGCACAAGCGGATCGAGTTCGACGGGGACGCGGTGCGGGAGCGGCTGGCGAAGATCGTGAATGACGACGATTTGCGGCGGTACATCTTGTAGACTCCTTGACGCTGCGTCGGCGCGGCCTTGCCGCCGGAACGGGCCACACGTAGCGTCAGGAGTCGTGTCCCGGGCCCTCAAACGGCGGAGCCATGCATGCGCGTCGCGATCAGTCTCGATGAGCGGTCTCGAGCGCTGTTCGCCGCCCGCCTGGACCGCGGTGACGTGGTGTACTGCCCGGCGAACGGCGACCAGCTCCGGCGGCTGGCGCGCGCCGGCGCCATCGACGTGGCCGTCGTCGACGTCTTCCACCCCACCGACGTGCTCTGGCCTGACCGGCTCCGCGAGGTCTCGGTCGCCGTGCCCCAGCTCTCCATTATCGGCGTCGTCGAGCCCCGGCGTCCGTCGCTGCACGAGGCGGCGGCGTTCGCGCGGGAGATTTCGTCGATGGGATTCGTCTCGCGGCCCGATGCGCGGTTCGATCATCTGGCCCGTCGCCGCGCCACCGACACCTCCGCTTCCTTCGCCCGCACCCTCCTCGACTGCGTCGACCCGCTACCGCTCGCGGACGTCGGCCGCGACTTCGCCTTGCTGCAGGCGCTGCGGCCCTCGTGGGCGTTCGACATCCCGGAGCAGGCCGCTGCCCTGGGGTCGGGCCGGCGCAAGCTCGAGCGCTGGTTCCAGGGGCCGGACATCTGCTCGGCCAGGCGGCTCCAGTCCATCTGCGTGGCGGGGGAGGCGCTCTTTCTCCGGTTCGAGCACCGGCTTCCCGATCGGGAGATAGCCGGCGCGGTCGGGATCCTGACGCACGACGGCGCCCCGAGTCCCGCCGGGGTGGCGCGAGAGGTGCGCGCGGTATTCGGCGAGTATCGCCAGGCCATCCGTGAGCGGCGGATGGAGGCCGTGGCCGAGGCGATGCGCATCGAGCTGCGCCGGGCCCACGATGCCGGCAAGGCGCCGGCGCGCTGGGGACCATTCACCCGATACTCGCCCGCCGAGCACGTGCTGGCCGTCCGCAAAGAGGGCGTCCTCGTGCTGGTGAATCCGGCCCGCGAGTTGGAGCATCCGCTCGACGAGTTCGCCGCGGACGCCTGGGATCTGGTCACCAGGGGCGCGACCTTCGAGCAGTTGACCGCCGACCTTACGAGCCTGCGGAGCGAGGACCGCTACCGGGTGCGCTGGCGGCTCCGGGAGTGGTTGGGGGAGGCCGTCGTGCTGGGGCTGATTCGACGCGGCCGGGGCGACGAGAGCGTGGCTGAGGGCGCCTAGGACCAGCGGCGAAGAAGGACGCAAATCGAACTGGCGCGGCCCCCGGGCGAGTCCTACCGTGTTGCACACCCCTGATCCCATAGAGGCAAGACCCGCTCGAGACCACGTTGACCAGTCGCCCGGTGGCGAGAGGTGCCGCTCGTCCTGAGGCCCCCCGGCCCGCGGTCGTCGGCGCCGTGGCGGGCGAGGAGCGCCGCCGCCGATTCGGCGAGCGCCTCGCCGGGGAGTACACCTGGCTGCCGTACGACAGCCTCGAGTTGCTGCCGCACCTGCTCGATGGGATGGCTGCGGTGGGCGTCGTGGTGGATCTGGTACGCTGGACACCCGTGGAAGCCGCGCCCGTGCTGCGCGAGGTACGGCGTCGGTGGCCGGCGCTCCGCCTGGTAGGCCTCTATGGGCCGTCCGCCGAGGCGCTACCAGAGTTGGCTCGGCTGGCGCGCGCCGACCGAGGCCTCGCGTTCGTCTCCGACGCCGACGAGCGGCTCGAGCTGCTGCTCCGGCCCGTGCCCGCCGCGCTCGTAGCCGTCGCGGCCTCGGCGTGCCAGCCGATGCTCGAGCAATTTCTCCCTCTGAGCGACGACCGCGGCGTGCGGAGCACGTTGATCGATCTCGCTCTCGCGCCTTCACGCCGGCGGGGCGTACCGGCGCTGGCCGCGGCGCACGGCTGGTCCGAAGACGCGCTGGAGCGGCGCTTCGCCGCCGCCGGTCTCGCGGCGCCGGCCGTGGTCCGCCGACTCGCCGTCGCCACCGAAGGGCTGTGGCAGGTCGCCGCGCTGCAGCGCCCGGCCGACGTCGTCGCGCACGCACTCGGCCTGGGGACTGGCGACACCCTGGGCCGGATACTGAAAGGCGTCTTCGGGTTCGGCCTCAAGCCCGCACGTCTCACGGGAGTGGCAGGCGCCAGGGAAGCGATCGCCTGGACCGGCCTGCTCGCGCTCCGCCAGCTCGCGAGAATCGGCGGCGTCCCAGAGGTCTCCCGCGTGCGATTCGATGGTGTCGCGCCGGACGCCCTGCGGGATGCCGAAGCGTTGGTCCCCGGCGACCGGGCCCGCGAGCTGGTCCGGTGGCTCGTGACCGACCGTCTTCCGCTCGGCACCCTGGTGGACCGACTCTCCGCCGAGCCCGACGCCGAGCGGTTCCTGGCCTCCGACGTCGTGCCATCCATCGGGCGGCTGCTGCACCATCACGTGGTGGCACCGGCCGCGCCGCGATCGGGCCTTCTGTAACAATTCTCTTCCCCCATTCGGTCTCGATCCCACGCGTGCGCGGAACGCCGCCGTGTCCCGCGGTGTCCGGGCGGATCGGCCGCGGCGCTGCGGAATCCGGACTGTTGATCGGCTCCGGCCACCCTCCTATGCTGTCCGCCCTCGTCGGGCTGTCGCGGCTCCGACGCCATTCACCTTCGCGTCACGGGCTCAGCATGCAACCACGCTACATCGACAGGGAGATCTCCGCTCCACACGCAACAGCCGACCGGAGGTTCCAGCCGGCTCCGGGCGTGGATGCCGCCCCCGCGGGAAGCTCGGGTCTCCTGCTCCGGACGACGCATGACCGGTGCGTCTCACTCCGCGGCATGGGGGTCCGGGTGTGGACGCTACTCGAGCGCGGCGCCTCCCTTCGCACCATCCGGCGGCTGTTGCGGCGCGAGTTCGGCCTGCCCTCCGCGCTGGTCGAGACGGAGCTGTCCGAGCTGCTGGGGCGACTCGAGCGTGGTGGCTTCATCGAGCGGGCCGCATGACGGCGAGCGTTTCCGTGCCGGCGCCGGTGCCCGTACCATGGCGGCAAGTGCTGGCACAGGTGTCGGGACTGATCCGGAGCGAACGGAAGCTGCTCCTCGGTGCCGGTGGCCTCATCCTGGTGAATCGGGGGGCCGCCCTCGGCCCCGCCGCGGCCTCGAAGATCGTGATCGACGGCGTGGTCGGCTCCCACCGGCCGGACCTGCTCGCGCCGGTCGCCCTGGGGCTCGTGGCCGCCGTCGCGGTCGAGGCGGCGAGCGGGTTCGCCATCTACCGAGCCGTCGGGATCGTGTCTCAGCGCGCCGTCACCCGTGTCCGGGGAGAGCTGCACGCGCACGTGCTCGGCCTGCCCGCCGGCGACTTCGACTCCATGTCGGGGGGCTGCCTGCTCTCCCGGCTGATGTCGGATCCCGACGCGCTGCGCGACGTCCTCGGCCCGGGCCTGGTGCAGCTCGCCAGCGGCGCGCTGACGGCGCTCCTCGCGGTGGCGCTCCTGCTGGCGCTCGACTGGACGCTCACGGCCGCGGTGCTCGGCATCCTCGCCGCCTCGCTGGCGGCTCTCGTTCTGGGGCTTTCGCGGGTGTACGGTGCGTTCCACGCTACGGCGGAGATCTCGGCGGAGCTCACCGGCCGGCTCGTCGAAACCATCGGCGGCATCGACGCCGTGAAAACCGCTCGTGCCGAGCGCCGGGAGGCCTACTCCTTCGCGTGCACATCGCACCGGCTCCTCCGCGCCTTCGTGCGCGCCTTCTCGGGCGTGGGCGGCGTGATCGCCCTGAGCGCGCTGGCCACCGGCCTCGTGACGGCGACGGTCCTGCTCCTCGGAGGCCGCGCCGCGCTGGCGGGCCGGCTGACGCTGGGCGATCTGGTGCTCTACCTCCTGCTCGCGGGTCTCCTCGCCTCGCCGTTGCTGCAGATCGCCGCGCACGTGGCTGAGCTGGGACGCGCGGGAGTCGCGCTCGCGCGCATCGCCCAGGTCCGGGCGATCGCCACGGAGGACGACCGCGACCGGGGGCTGGCATCCATCGCGCGGGTCACGGGCGCGGTCGCGTTCGACCGGCTGAGCTATGCATACATGCCCGGGCGCTGGGCGCTCCGCGACGTAAGCTTCGAGGCCGGGCCGGGCGCCACGGTGGCGCTGGTGGGGCTCAACGGGTCGGGCAAGACCACGGCGATGCGGCTGATCGGCGGCCTGCTGCGGCCCACGGCCGGGCGCGTCCTGATTGACGGGCGCGACCTGGCGGACGTACGCCTCCGCTCCTGGCGGGCACACGTGGCCGCGGTGTGGCAGGAGCCGTTCCTGTTCGACGTGACCATCGCCGACAACATCGCGTACGGCCGGCCGCGGGCGTCGCGGGCCGAGATCCGGCGGGCGGGCCTGCTCGCGCACTGCGAGGAGTTCGTGGGCCTCCTGCCCGGGGGGTACGACACGCGCGTGGGCGAGCGTGGGGCGCGGCTCTCGGGCGGGCAGCGCCAGCGGG
>JACCSZ010000341.1 GCA_013812695.1 Gemmatimonadales bacterium
TCGAGCACCGTGCTGATCCAGGGCGAGAGCGGCACCGGCAAGGAGCTGGTGGCCAAGGGCATCCACGACCTCTCGCCCCGGCGCGGGAAGCCGTTCATCGCCGTCAACTGCGCCGCGCTGCCCGAGACCCTGCTCGAGAGCGAGCTGTTCGGCCACGAGAAGGGCGCCTTCACCGGCGCCGCCGAGCGCCGGCTCGGCCGGTTCGAGCTGGCCGACACCGGCACGATCTTCCTCGACGAGATCGGCGAGATCCCCTCGTCGACCCAGGTCAAGCTGCTCCGGGTGCTCGAGAGCCGGACCTTCTTCCGGGTCGGCGGCACCCAGCCGATCAAGGTGGACGTGCGGGTCGTGGCCGCCTCCAATCGCGCGCTCCGCGATGCCGTCGCCCTCGGCGAGTTCCGGGACGACCTGTACTATCGCCTCAACGTGCTCAACATCTACCTGCCGCCGCTCCGCGAGCGGCGCGACGACATCCCGCTGCTGGTTCGCCGCTTCATCCGCGAGCTGGCGCGCGCCCACGACCGGACCTTCCGCGGGATCACCCCCGAGGCCATGCAGCGGCTGGTGGCGGCGCCCTGGCCCGGCAACGTCCGCCAGCTCCGGAACCTGATCGAGTCCATGGTGGTCCTGGCGCCCGGCGCCGAGATCCGAGCCGCCGACATCCCGGCGGACATCTTCGACGGGCCGGGCACCCTGCTTCCGATGCGGCTGGCGGTCCAGGCGCGGGACGCGGTCGGCGGGCACGAGCTGGAGTTCATCCTCCGGAGCCTGATCGAGCTCAAGCTCCAGGTCGAGGAGCTGCGACGCCGGCTGGACGAGCACCCGCAGCGGGTCCAGGTGATCGACCTCTCCGACCACTCGACCGTGGCCGACGTGCTGACCGATGGCGACGGCAACGGCGAGCAGCCGGTGGTCTACCGGAGCGGCATGACCATGGCCGAGGTGGAGCGAGCCGCCATCGAGGCGGCACTACAGGAGCACCGCGGCAACCGCCGCCGGGCGGCCGACGTGCTGGGCATCGGGGAGCGCACACTCTACCGAAAAATCAAAGCCTATCATCTGGAATGATTTAGCCGGGGGCGCGCCGACGGGCATGGCAACCCTAAATTGCGCTGTATCAGTGTTTTACACCTGCTTTGCTCTTGACAGTCTCGGGCCCGGCTGTCAAATTGCAAGTGTCCCTCCCCCAACCCCCGTCGAGTCAGGCCCATTGAATTTCGTCATCGATGCCGAACTTTGCGTCGCATGCCTCGCATGCGTGCGGGTCTGTCCGACGGACGCCATCGCGGTGCCCGCGGACGAGCCGCTGCTGTTGCAGATCGTCGATGAGGCCTGTATCCGCTGCGGCCAGTGCGTGCCCGCCTGCCCGCATGGCGCGATCAAGGTAAACGGCGAGATCGGCCGGGCTCTCGCTATGGCGGCCGAGGGGAACGGCGTCCTGATCCTGAGCCCGGAGTCGGTGGCGCACTTCTATCCGGCCACGCCGGAGCAGCTGATCAACGCCTGCTACCAGGCCGGCTTCCGGACCGTCACCCGCGGCGTCATCGGCGATGAACTCGTTGCCGCCGAATATCTTAAACTCCTGGCCGAAGAGCCCTGGGGCACCCTGATCCGGTCCACCGACCCGGTCGTGGTGGAGACGGTGCGCGCCGAGTATCCCGAGTTGCTGCCGTACCTGGCGCCGGTGACGCTGCCGGCGGTCGCCGAGGCCCGATATCTGCGAGCGCAGCACGCGCCGGGGCGGAAAATCGCGTGCGCCAGCGTGTGCCCGCCGGTCAACAGCCCCGATCTCGACGCCGCCATCACGTTCAGCGATCTGGAGCAGCTCTTCCGCATCCGCGGGGTGAGCGTGCTCGAGCAGGACTCGTACTTCCAGCGGGTGCCGGAGGAGCGCCGGCGCCACCTGAGCGCGGCGGGCGGGATGCCGCTGGCGCTGCTGGAGGAGTCGCGCTACTCTAGCCGGCGGTTCCGGAAGCTGCGCGGGCTGGAGGCGCTGCCGGCGGTGGCGCGGGCGGTGGGGGTGGACCGGCTGGACCTGGGCTTCGTGGACATCCTGAGCACCGAGGGCGCGCTGGACCATCCGTTGTCGGGCCCGGTGGAGGAGCTGTTCTGGCGGCGCGAGCTGCTGGCCAGCGTCGAGGCGCCCAGGAGCGGGCAGCCGGTGGTGGATGCGGGCGTGGTGGCGAGCGTGGGGGCGGTGTTCGCCTTCAAGCCGCGGCGGCGGGCGCCCGACGAGCACGCGGTGGGCGCGGTGCTCGACCAGATCGGCCTGGGTCCGAACGGCCGCCCGTGGGACTGCCGGGCGTGCGGGTTCGACACCTGCCGCCGGTTCGCGGAGGCGGCGGCGCTGGGGCGGGCCAGCATGCGGCAGTGCACGCCGTTCCAGGAGCGCCGGGCGGACGAGGCCCAGCGCCAGGCGGCCACCGACCCGCTGACGGGGATGTCGACCTACCGGGTGCTCCGGGACCGGCTGGCGTTCGAGGTCGAGCGCGGCAAGCG
>JACCSZ010000394.1 GCA_013812695.1 Gemmatimonadales bacterium
ACCCGAGAGCCGGCGCTCATTCTTTCACACACCCCCGTGAGGGCCCCATGAAGTCTTCGGCAGTGTTTCTCCGCTCGATCACGCTGGCCGCCCTCGTCGGGTTTGGAGCCGCGTGCGGCGACGACAATCCCAGTGATCCCAGCGAGCCGGCGACGCCGACCGGCCTGGCGGCGGTGGAGCAGAGCGACGGCTCGATTCAAGTGACGTGGAACGCGGTCACGGATGCCACCAGCTACACGCTGGCGCGCACCGATCCGTCCACGCCGGGCGCGTTCACCGCGCTGGGCGGCACACTCACCACGACCACCTACAACGACACGGATGTGGACGCGGGCGTGGTCTACGGGTACCAGGTATCCGCCGTCAACGCGGTCGGCACCAGCGGGGCCAGCGCCACGGTCAACGTGACCACGACGGGCGCCAGCGTGGCGACGCTGACGGGGTTCATCACCGCGAACCGCACCCTCTTCGCGGATACCGTCTACACGCTCCAAGGCTTCGTGCAGGTGGCCAACAATGCCGTTCTCACGATCCAGCCGGGCACCCGCATTGAAGGCGATGCCACCACCGCCGGCAGCTCGCTCTTCATCCTGCGCGGCTCGCAGATCGACGCCCAGGGCACAGCGGCCGCCCCGATCGTGTTCACCTCCTCGAGAGCCGTCGGAAGCCGGGCGCCCGGGGACTGGGGCGGCCTCATCATCGTGGGCAACGGAATCATCAACCGGACCGGGGTAGTCAACACCGAGGGCCCCGCCGGCATTCAACAGAATTACGGCGGCGGCACTGACAACACGTCCTCGAGCGGCAGCTTGCGCTACGTGCGGATCGAGTTCGCCGGCTTCGACGTGTCCGGCGGCGGGAATTCGGAGCTCAACAGCCTCTCGATGTACGCGGTGGGCAGCGGGACGGTCCTGGAGTATGTGGAGTCGCTCGCGGGCCTGGACGATGCGTTCGAGTGGTGGGGCGGGGCGGTCGATGGCCGCTACCTGGTCTCGTACGAGTCGGGCGACGATCACTTCGACACCTCCGAGGGCTACGTCGGCCGGGTCCAGTACGCGATCGGCTTCCAGAGCACCCGGCTGGCGCCAGCGGTGGGCACCGGCGTGATCGCCACCGACCCGCAGGGCTTCGAGATGGACGGCTGCGCCGGCAACGGCTGCGACCTGGGAACGCGGAGCGTGCCGTTCACCAACCCGATCTTCGCCAACGTCACGATGGTGGGGAATCCGGCGGAGCCCCAGACCTCGGGCGGTCGGGGCATCGTGCTCCGGCGCGGACACCTCGGCTTCCTGTCCAACTTCATCCTCGCCAAGTGGAAGTCATTCGCGGTGAGCGTGCGCGACACCTCGGTGACGCTGGCGATCCGAGACTCGGCGAACATCGTGAACATCCTTCTGGCGGAGAATGCCTCGGCGTACGAGGCCTCGAGCGATCCGGTATTCACCGACCCGGCCTTCACTTTGTTGTTTTCGACGGACAACCACCGGACGGCTCCGACCGCGGCTGGCGTGCTGACGAACTTGACGCCCGCCACCTTCGACTGGACGCCAACCGGAGACGCGGCGACGGGCTGCAACACCGTGGCGATTCCCGGCACCTACAACACCGCCAACTTCTTCGGTGCTACGTTGACCCTGCCCGCCTATTGCGGGGCGGTGGATCCGGCTGGCCCCAAGTGGTACGAGGGATGGACCAGCTACGCGACCAATTGAAGCCGGCGTGATAGCGGACGGGCAGGTGGCGGGGCCTTCAGCCCGCCGCCTGCCCGTCCTGCGTCCACCGAAGGGAGACGATGTGCGAAACATGTTCGGGGCAGCGGCAATCGCGTGCGCCGTCGCGGTCGGCTGCACGGCGGGGGAGGCGCGTGAGGGCCAGCCGCTGTCCGGCACCGCGGCCGTGATCGACAGCGCGCTGCCGATCGAGGAGGCGCTCCGGCGGTTCAGGGAGGGACGGACGGAGCCGAAGGCGCTCCTCGGCGGCGTGTCGACCCGGGAAGGGCTGGCGCGCGGGTTCGTCGCGGCGCTGGAGGCGCGGGACACCGCGGCGCTCCGGCGTCTCGTGCTCAGCGCGGAGGAGTTCGCCTGGCTCTACTATCCCGCCTCGGCGCTCTCCAAGCCGCCCTACCAGTTGC
>JACCSZ010000395.1 GCA_013812695.1 Gemmatimonadales bacterium
ACCCGAGAGCCGGCGCTCATTCTTTCACACACCCCCGTGAGGGCCCCATGAAGTCTTCGGCAGTGTTTCTCCGCTCGATCACGCTGGCCGCCCTCGTCGGGTTTGGAGCCGCGTGCGGCGACGACAACCCCAGTGGCCCCAGCGAGCCGGCCACGCCGACCGGCCTGGCGGCGGTGGAGCAGAGCGACGGCTCGATTCAGGTGACGTGGAACGCGGCCACGGATGCCACCAGCTACACGCTGGCGCGCACCGATCCGTCCACGCCGGGGGCGTTTACCGCGGTGGGTGGCACGCTCACCACAACCACTTACAACGACACGGATGTGGACGCGGGCGTGGTCTATGGCTACCAAGTGTCCGCCGTCAACGCGGTCGGCAGCAGCGCGGCGAGCGCCACCGTGAACGTGACGACGACGGGCGCCAGCGTGGCGACGCTGACGGGGTTCATCACCGCGAACCGCACTCTCTTCGCGGATACCGTCTACACGCTCCAAGGCTTCGTGCAGGTGGCCAACAATGCCGTCCTCACGATCCAGCCGGGCACCCGCATCGAAGGCGACGCCACCATCGCCGGCAGCTCGCTCTTCATCCTGCGCGGCTCGCAGATCGACGCCCAGGGCACAGCGGCCGCCCCGATCGTGTTCACCTCCTCGAGGGCGGCCGGAAGCCGAGCGCCTGGGGACTGGGGCGGCCTCATCATCGTGGGCAACGGAATCATCAACCGGACCGGGGTGGTCAACACCGAGGGCCCCGCCGGCATTCAGCAGAATTACGGCGGCGGCACTGGCAACACGTCCTCGAGCGGCAGCTTGCGCTACGTGCGGATCGAGTTCGCCGGCTTCGATGTGTCCGGCGGCGGGAATTCGGAGCTCAATAGCCTCTCGATGTACGCGGTGGGCAGCGGAACGGTCCTGGAGTATGTGGAGTCGCTCGCGGGCCTGGACGATGCGTTCGAATGGTGGGGCGGGGCGGTCGATGGCCGCTACCTGGTCTCCTACGAATCGGGCGACGACCATTACGACGCCTCAGAGGGCTACGTCGGGCGGGTCCAGTTCGCGATCGGCTTCCAGAGCACCCGGCTGGCGCCAGCGGTGGGCACGGGCGTGATCGCCACCGACCCACAGGGCTTCGAGCTGGACGGCTGCGCTGGCAGCGGCTGCGACCTGGGGACGCGCAGCGTGCCGTTCACCAACCCGATCTTCGCCAACGTCACGATGGTGGGGAATCCGGCGGAGCCCCAGACCTCGGGCGGTCGGGGACTTGTGCTTCGGCGGGGCCACCTCGGTTTCCTCTCCAATCTGATTCTGGCCAAGTGGAAGTCCTTCGCGGTGAGTGTGCGCGACACCTCGGTGACGCTGGCCGTCCGGGACTCGGCCAACATCGTGAACATCATTCTGGCGGAGAATGCCTCGGCGTACGAGGCCTCGAGCGATCCGGCGTTCACCGACCCGGCCTTCACTTTGTTGTTTTCGACGGACAACCACCGGACGGCTCCGACCGCGGCTGGTGTGCTGACGAACCTGACGCCCGCCACCTTCGACTGGACGCCAACCGGCAACGCGGCGACGGGCTGCAACACCGTGGCGATTCCCGGCACCTACAACACCGCCAACTTCTTCGGTGCTACGTTGACCCTGCCCGCCTACTGCGGGGCGGTGGACCCGGCTGGCCCCAAGTGGTACGAGGGATGGACCAGCTACGCGACCAACTGAAGCCGGCGTGATGGCGGACGGGCAGGTGGCGGGGCGTTCAGCCCGCCGCCTGCCCGTCCTGCGTCCACCGAAGGGAGACGATGTGCGAAACATGTTCGGGGCAGCGGCAATCGCGTGCGCCGTCGCGGTCGGGTGCACCTCGGGAGAGGCCCGGGCGCCCAAGCCGTCCGGCACTGCGGCCGTGATCGACAGCGCGCTTCCGATCGAGGAGGCGCTCCGGCGGTTCAGGGAGGGACGGACCGAGCCGAAGGCGCTCCGCGGCGGCGTGTCCAGCCGGGAAAGTCTGGCACGCGGGTTCGTCGCGGCGCTGGAGGCGCGGGACACCGCGGCGCTCCGGCGTCTCGTGCTCAGCGCGGAGGAGTTCGCCTGGCTCTACTATCCCGCCTCGGCGCTCTCCAAGCCGCCCTACCAGTTGC
>JACCSZ010000432.1 GCA_013812695.1 Gemmatimonadales bacterium
CACCGTGCGGCTCCGGCGCACCGCCTGGACGGAGGCGCCATGACGCGCCCGGGCATCCGTCAGGCGCTGCTCAAGCCGGCGTTCTCGCACCTATACCCCGGCATCCCCGCCAACGAATGGCAGCCGGCGGCGGTGCTGATGGATCAGGTGCTCGCGCTCCGGCTGCGGAAGCAAGAGAAGGTTCCGGTGACCCGGGACCGAGCCCTCACCGACGCCCACTTCGAGTTCCGCGGGGTGGCATCCTCGGGGTCGAACGACGCGGAGCGCCAGGCGAGGCAGGACGAGCGCCGGCGGCGGCAGTCGGCGGAGTAGCGGCGGGTCAGGGAGTCCAAGCGACGACGGGTTGGCGATGTCGGGGGCGTAGCTCAGCTGGTAGAGCAAGGGACTTTTAATCCCTAGGTCGTGGGTTCGAGTCCCACCGCCCTCATCGCTTTAAGTTTTGAAGACTGAATAATTCCTGGCTGCTTCCGCTTCGAGCCGTTGGCATCATTCTCTTGAAAGTGTGCCTCCAGTGCACGAACTCCCACGAGGCAGCAGCCGGCCGCGGTGGTGGGTGGCTACGTGGACCAGCCAGGCCTACTGCTGGGCACCAACTCCGCTGCCCAGCTCGGCAACAACAGCGCGCGGGCCACGGTGGCCCTCGCCGGTCGCCGGTGTGGGCGGCCACGCCTTCGCTCAGCTCAGCGCTGGCGACAGCCATGCTTGTGGCAAGACCACCGGCGGCGAAGGCTGGTGCTGGGGCGACGACATCTTTGGGGCGCTGGGCGATGGGATCCTGAGCGAAAGCGTGCGCCTAAGGCCGGTGCGAGTCGTCGAGCCGCTGCAAGGCCCGTAGCGGGCGATCCCACGATACGTCGTCGGCCCCTGGTGACGCCCCGGTAGTTCCCCTTGATTGATCGAATGACCGCGCCACTCGCGCCGCCCTGCCCAGCCCCGACTACGGTCGGCAACTCACCGCGCGCGCGGCTCGCGTCGATCGACGTCGTCCGCGGCGTGATCATGGTCATTATGGCCCTCGACCACACGCGCGATTTCTTCGGCATCCCCGGCCAGAACCCGGTGGACCTGACCACCGCGTCCGCGCCGCTGTTCCTTACCCGCTGGATCACCTTCTTCTGCGCGCCCGTGTTCTTCCTGCTCACGGGCGCGGCGGCCTACCTCTCGCTCGCGCGCCGGGGGCCAGGTGGACTGTCCCGGTACCTGCTCAGCCGCGGCCTCTGGCTGATCGTGCTGGACGTCGTGGTAGTGCGGTGCCTCGGCTACCAGTTCAACTTCGACTTCCGCGTGACGCTCCTCCTGGTCCTCTGGGCGCTCGGCTGGGCGATGATTGCGCTCGCCGGGCTGTCCCGCCTGCCGGCGACCGTGACGGCCGCGCTCGGCGTCGTGATGATTGTGGGGCACAATCTCTTGGACGGGGTGCAGTCGGCCAGCCCGATCTGGGCCATCCTGCACGCACCAGGGTTCGTGGTGAACACGCCGGCACACGTCGTCTTCGCCGCGTACCCGCTCATTCCCTGGATCGGCGTTACGGCAGTGGGTTTCGGGCTCGGACAGATCTATCGCTGGGATGATGAGCGCCGACGGGCATACCTGCTGCGCCTGGGGATGGCGCTGATCGTGGCGTTCGTCGTGATCCGCGGCATCAACGTCTACGGCGATCCGTCGCCCTGGTCGTCGATGCCGACCGCGGGATTCACGGTGCTCGCGTTTCTCAACGTGACCAAGTATCCGCCATCACTGCTGTTCTTGCTGATGACGCTGGGGCCCGCACTGTTCTTTCTCGGCGCGGTTGACCGGCACACGCCCCGGCTGCTGCGGCCGGCGAACGTCATCGGCAAGGTGCCGCTCTTCTACTACGTGCTGCACTTCGCCCTAATCCATATGCTCGCGGTCGCTACCTGCCTGGTTCGCTACGGGTCGGCGCATTGGATGTTCGAGTCACCCGACCTGGCGAACTACCCGTTCACTCCGCCGCCGGGCTGGGGCTATCCACTGCCGGTGGTCTATGGTGTGTGGGCGGGGGTCGTGCTCGCGATGTATCCGCTCTGCGCCTGGTTCGCGGCGCTCAAGCGGCGGCGCGGGGATACGTGGCTCAGCTACGTCTAAGCGGCTAACCCCGGGGGCTGGTCCAAATGCTGCGAAATTGATTCCCCCGCGCCACTGGCGCGGGCCCTCATCCCGCAACGCTGCTTCGCCCGGCTGCGGCAGGCATCCCTGACACCCCCATGCTGTAAGGATAGCGGGCAGTGACCTGGGCGCGCCGTTGGTCTGGTCGCTCCGTTCTAGTGGCGCTCGGCGCGATCGCCGCCGCCCTGGCCCTGGCAGTGCCGCAGGGTCTCGATCAGCACATCGGCCAGGACTTCGCCGTGTTCTGGCAGGCCGGGAGCAATTTCGCCTCCGGGACACCGCTCTACCACGACTACCTGCCAGGGGCACGACAGTTCAAGTATCCCCCGT
>JACCSZ010000438.1 GCA_013812695.1 Gemmatimonadales bacterium
CCGTTCGGCACCAGGGCGTGCAGCACGCGCGGTTCGTAGCCGATGAAGCGGACGGTCACATGCTGGGGACCAGGTGGCACGTCCGTCAACGCGTAGCGGCCATCGGCGCCGGCCGCGGTCACGCGGCTCAGGTCGGACAGCGCGACCGCCGCGCCCGCGATGGCCGCATGGGTGTTGGCATCGCGGACCGTGCCCGCGATGCCCGCTTGGGGGGCCTGAAGGAACGCCAGACCCGAGAGCGCGTGAAACAGGAGATTGGTCACTCGGCCTCCGGCACGACTGGTCCCCAACAGTGGGGCGCCGGGAACGGCTCCACAAGACCGGTGCGAGTCTCCCAAAGTGCGAAGGGTCTGGCACGGGGCGCTCGGCGGGGGCCGGTGGTTGGGGCAGATCGTGCAACCCGTTGCACCACCTGGACAGCGTTGGCCGACATATAGCGCGGGACCTCGAGTTTTTTTGCCGGTGCTGTGCGGAGTCCTGCACCAGAGATATGGGTCCGTGTCTTGCACTTGCGCGCGCCGCGGCGTTCCGGCGCTGTCGCCTCCTGTACATCGTTCGCGATCCACAACTCTGACCCTCGAGCTAGGCGGTTCTCACCATGACCTACACCTTCAAGCTCGCCCGACGGCTGGCCCGTCTGCGACCCGGCACCTCCGCCACGCTGGCCCTCATCGCGCTGGGCTGCGCCGACACCTCCACCGCGCCCACGTTGTCCGATCCGGGCGATCCGGCGTCGCTCGCCAGCACCGACGACCCGGTGGTACGCGTCGAGCTCTCGCCCAGCCAGGTCACCTGCGCCATCGGCGGCGAGGTGTCCCTGATCGCAACCCCATACCGCGCCTCAGGCACGGCGGCGACCGAGCGCCGGATCATCTTCCGGGTTCGCGACTCCACCGTAGCGAGGGTGACTGTGACCGGCGCGCGCACCGCGACCGTACGCTGCAAGACCGGCGGCCGCACCGCCGCGCTCGCCGACATCGACCGCCAACACGACTCGACGCTGGTGACGGTGGCCACCGGCGGCGGCACCCCGGCCCCGACGCCATCGCCCAGTCCGACTCCGACCGTCTCCGGCTCGCTGCCGTTCGGGCTCATGCATACCCCGATCGACGAATACGGTGGCAGTTGGACGACGGCGCTGGTGTACTCCACGCCCGCCTACCTCGGCGGCCGGCTGGCGCGCGCCCAGAGCAATGGGATGAAGTTGATCGTCGTCATGGGCGGAACGAACGAAGTCCAGAACGCGGACGGCACCTTCAGCCTCACCAGGTGGAAGGCGAGCGTGGACCGCTACCGCAGCATGTCGCTGGGCGGCTACATCACGCGCGGCACGCTGTTCATGCACTATCTGATCGACGAGCCGAGTTGCGCCGCGTGCTGGGGCGGCAAGTCGATTGCATGGGAGACGGTCGAAGAGATGGCCCGCTACAGCAAGTCGATCTGGCCGGGGCTCCCCACCGCGGCGCGCTCCGCCCCGTCAAAGCTCTCGAACGCCGACTTCACGTGGCGGTACCTCGACGCAGGCTGGGCGCAGTACAGCACCCGGAAGGGTGACCTGCGGACCTACCTGGAGGAGGAGGTGGCAGCGGCGCGCCGGGAAGGCCTCGGCCTGGTGGGCGGGCTCAATCTCCTCGATGGCTCCGGCACCTACACGGCGCCGATGAGCGCGAGCCAGCTCCGAACATTCGGCAGCATCATGGCGGCGGATCCGGCCGTGTGCGCCCTGGTGGGCTGGCGCCACGACTCCAGATTCCTGAACCAGACCGGCATGCGCTCGGCGGTCGAGGCGGTAGCCGACGTCGCCAGGAGCCGCAAGGGCGCGTCCTGCGTCGTGGGTTGACGCGAAGCGGAAGGTAGAACCACGGCGAGCCCCCGGGCACTGTGCCCGGGGGCTCGCTCTTTCAGGCTCGGGTCGTCACGTTACCGCCGACGCCTGTTCCCGCAGCACCCGGAGCGCGAGGTCGATCGTCCGGAGGTGCGTGCGGAACGACAGCGCCACCATCCGGAGCGTAAAGCACCCGTCGAGCATGGTGGACGACAGGAAGACCCGCCCGTCGCGCTTGACCCCGTCCACGATCGCCCGGTTGAGCTCGTTGGCCCGCGCCAGGCTGGTGCCGGGCGGCGCCCAGCGGAACGTCACCACCGACAGCTCGGGCGCGGGGCCGACCTCGAAGCCCAACCGCCCGACTTCGCGATAGAAATACCGGGCCAGCAACAGCTTCTCCTCGAGCGCCGACCGGAATGGCCGCGTCCCGAGCAGGATCAGCGGCAGCCACATCCGCAATCCCCGAAAGTGCCGCGTGAGCTCGGGCGAAACGTCCGCCGGCGAGACCTCCCCAGGCTCGCGCAGGGCGTCCTGCATGTAGCTGCCGGCGTAATCGTGCGCGGCCAGGAGCGGCGCGGCGTCCCGCACCAGGACGATGCCGGAGCCGTACGGGAGGAAGAGGCTCTTGTGGGGATCGAGCACTACGGAGTCGGAGCGCTCGATGCCGCGGAGCGCGCGCCGGCCCTCGTCGGTGAGCAGAAAGAAGCCACCATACGCCGCGTCGACGTGAAACCAGCAGCGCTCGCGCGCCGCGATCGTCGCGATCTCGTCGAGCGGATCGATCGCGCCGGTGTCGGTCGTACCCGCCCCCGCGATCACCAGCCACGGCCGGAGCCCGCGCGCGCGGTCGGCGGCGATCGCGTCCGCCAGCGCGCCGGGCCGCATGCGGAAGCGTGGGTCCATCGCCGTCCGCCGGAGCTGGGCCTCGCCGAGCCCGACCAGGCGAAGCGCCTTCTCGATGCAGTGGTGCGCATGGTCGGTCAGGTACACGACCGCACGAGCGACGTCGGCCCCTGTGAGCCCGTGCGCGTCCCGTGCGGTGGCCAGAGCGGCCAGCGTGGCGATACTGCCGCCTGACGCGATGGTGCCGCCGGCCGCCGCGGGGTAGCCGACCAGGTCGGCGACCCAGCGGACGAGCATGTTCTCCATGCGCACGGCGCCCGGTGCGCCGAAGAAGATGCCGGCGTACTTGTTACTTGTCGCCGCGAGGAAGTCGCCGAGCGCGGCGTGGTAGAGCCCGCCGCCGGGGATGTAGGCGAGATGGCCGGGCGCGCCGGGGTGCGCGCCCGGCCGGATCACGTCGTGCTCGAGCAGCGCGAGCGCCGCCCCGATCGAAATGCCGTGCTCCGCGATCGGGGAGGCGAGCAGGCCGGCGCCTTTGTCCTCGGTCTCTTCGTACGCCTTGAGCGTCTGCAGCTTCCGAAGGAAGCGCTCGGTCGAGGCGACGACGGCGTTGCGCAGCCGCTTCCGGCGGCTGGCCCCGGGCTCGAGCGCACGGCCGGCGCGCTCGAGCTGGCGGAGCCGCGCGAGCAGCGCCTCGCGTTCCTGGTCGTCGGCCGGCGTCACCTCCCGTGCGGCTCTCAGCGCCCGTCGAGCGTCGCCCGTAAGGCTCCTCGGGTCGATGATGGCCGCCTCACTCCGGAGTCTCGCGGGCGAAACGCAG
Organism: Gemmatimonadales bacterium; assembly: GCA_013812695.1. Taxonomy (GTDB): domain Bacteria; phylum Gemmatimonadota; class Gemmatimonadetes; order Gemmatimonadales; family GWC2-71-9; genus CAVVWJ01. The sequence continues at coordinate 3,489 of JACCSZ010000438.1, forward strand.
CGCCTTTCGGGTCGCGGCGGTGTGCAGGAACAGGTAGGGTCCTTCGAGACTGTAGGTCGAAGCAGCCTCCAACGCCTTCAGGTAGCGGTTCTCCTGGTTCATCACCGCCTCGGTGCATGCCATGCGCGTCGAGCCGAGCGGGCCGAAGGCGATCGTGCCCCCGCCGATCTCGACGCTGCCGAAGAACCGGTTGCAGGAGCCGCGCCCAACCACCTTGCCGGCCTCCGGAAACTCGAGCGTGGCCCGCGCGTAGTCCATGACGCCCGCGCCGCCAACGTCCTCGAGCAGCCAGACCGTGCCCAGGAGCGAACCGGCCGCAGGAGCCGGCCGCGTCGCCGGCACACGCACCAGCATCAGCGCGACCTGCTCAGGGTTCCCGCGCGTCAGCACGGGCGCCACGGTGGTGGTGGTGAACAGGAGGCGGCCTTCACTGCGGATCGTCGCGCGCACGGCATACGTATGCGTGGCCTCGATCCGCGCCGGGTCGTAGCTGAGCTCGAACGGGAGTGGCACCTGACGTCCAGCGGGAGCGAAGGTGGTGTCCGCGATGACCGGTGCGGCGACATCCTCCCGGGAGATGTCGCTGAGCTGGACGTGCACCTCGGCATCGGGCGGCAGCGCCATGCGCTCGCGATAGGCCACGGTGCCGGTGACGGCGGCGGTGCCGGCCTCGTTCCCCATCTGAGAGTTCCCCGCGCAGCCCAGCGCGAAGCCGGCCGCGACGATCCAGACGCGCGTCATGGCGACGTGCCCGGGACAAAGGTGGTGAGGAGCTCGCGTTTCACGAGCGCAGGGTCGCGCTGAACGCCCCGGCAACGGTGACCGTGCCGGTGGTGTCCGGCCCGGCCACCAGCGTCCCGCTGAAGCTGAACGTGCCGACGGCCTGGCCCTGGCTCACCTCGCCGATTGTCACGCTGCCGGCCGCCGCCGACGCCCGCTCGACCACCTCGAGCCCGGACGCGAGAAGGGAGTAGCGTCCCTGGCTGTCCGCGTCGAGGGCCGACACCGCGTAAGTGCCCGGCGTCGGGAGCACCTGCCCGGGGAACTGGATCGAGATCAGCCGGACCGAGTCACCCTGCGCCGCCACCATGCTGATGGTGTATCGTCCTTCGGGAAGCGCTTCCGAGTAGACCAGATCGCCATTCGACGGCCCCGACAATGCGGCCGCGAGAGCGCCGCTCAGTCGCGCTTCGAACGTTCCCGCGGCCGGACCCGTCGGTTCGGAACACCCGGCCAGGAGCATGGCTGCGGCCAGCAGGGACACGGGGCGACCGTACATGCGTTCTCTCCCATGTGAGCCGCGATCGGACCGTCCTGGGGTCGCGGCGGGATGGACTTGGAATCCTTACGCTAAGCTGCCATCGAGGACCTATATGCACCAGGGATACGCTGCGACCGTCATCGCGTTCTGGGCACTGGTGGGCGCCGCGGGGGATTCTCGCCTGCCCGTGCACGTCGGGCCATCGTCCGACACCACGCTCGTCCTGAGCGGCGGATCGTACCTCGACGTGCGCGCCGGCGTGCTGCGCCCGAACGGCGCCATAGTCGTCCGCGGTGGCCGGATCGTCGCGGTCCAC
>JACCSZ010000442.1 GCA_013812695.1 Gemmatimonadales bacterium
CATCAGGACCGCGCCGGCCGCCGGTGACAGCACGACGCCGACCGGCGCGAGCACCCCGGCCGCGAGCGGGATGGCGACGATGTTGTACCCCGCCGCCCACCAGAGATTCTGCACCATCTTGCGGTAGCTCGCTCTCGACAGGGCCACCAGCCGCGGCACGTCGCGAGGGTCGCTCCGGACGAGCACGATGTCGCCGGCCTCGACCGCCACTTCGGTGCCCGCCCCGATCGCGATGCCGACGTCCGCGGTGGCCAACGCGGGCGCGTCGTTCACGCCGTCGCCGACCATGGCGACGCGCTTCCCCATCCGCTGCAGCTCCTTGACCTTGTCCGCCTTGCCCTCCGGGGGGACCTGCGCGAACACGGTATCGATGTTCAGCTGCCGGGCCACTGTCGCGGCGACCGCGTTCGCGTCGCCCGTCAGCATGGCCACTTCGATCTCGAGGGCATGGAGCCGCTCGATCGCGGCCTTCGATTCCGGCCGAATGGCGTCGGCCACGGCGAACGCCGCCAGGACCTGCACCCCCTCGATGAGGTAAATCACCCCTTGGCCCTCCGCCGCGGCCGCCTCGGTGAACTGGGCAAGCTCGGGCGGCACGGTCGCATCGCGCTGCACCAGGAGATTAGGCCCGCCGACGGCCAGGACGCGGTCGCTAAGGCGCCCCTCCACACCGTAGCCAGGGATCGCCTGGAACTCCTCGGCTCGAGGAATGGAAAGCCCGCGCTCGGCGGCGCTGGCGACCACGGCTCGCGCCACGGGGTGTTCGGAATCGTGCTCGAGCGACGCAGCCAGGCGAAGGGCTTCCTCGTCCGTCACGCCAGCGATGGTGCGCTGCCCCACCACCCGGTGCTCCCCAAGCGTCAGGGTTCCGGTCTTGTCGAAGACGATGGTGTCCAGCAGGCGCGCCTCTTCCAACCCTCGGCGGTTGCGTACCAGCAACCCGCTGCGCGCACCGAGCGTCGTGGAAATCGCAATGACCAGCGGGACGGCGAGGCCCAGTGCGTGCGGGCACGCGATGACAAGTACCGTAACGAGCCGCTCGACCGCGTATGCCGGCTCCGCTCCGGCAGCCAGCCACGCGACCAGCGTTACCGCGCCGGCGCCGAGGGCCACGAACGTCAACCAGAACGCCGCGCGATCGGCCAGTGCCTGGGCGCGGGACTTGGACGACTGGGCCTCCGCGACCAGGCGCATGATGCCGGCGAGCGCGGTTCGATCTCCCGTCCCCGTGACGTCGACCCGCAGGACCCCGGCCTCGTTGACCGATCCCGCGATCACGCGGTCCCCGGGCGCCTTCGGCACCGGCCGACTCTCGCCGGTGAGCATGGACTCGTTCACCGTGCTGCGGCCCTCGCGCACGGCGCCGTCCGCCGGAATCCTCCCTCCGGGCCGGACGAGCACGCGGTCCCCCTCCGCCAGCTCGGCGATCGGAACCGTGTCGACCTGCTCGGGCTGCCCCACGGTCCGGATCCGCTCGGCGACAGCGGGGAGGAGCTTCGCCAGCTCCGCCAGCGCCCCTTGAGCCTGCGTGATCGAGCGCATCTCGATCCAGTGGCCCAGCAGCATGATGGTCACGAGGGTGGCGAGTTCCTCCCAGAGTGGCATGCCGGGGTACCCCAACGTCACCGCAGCACTGAAACCGAATGCGACGGCGATCGCGAGCGCGATGAGCGTCATCATGCCGGGCAGGCGGTCTCGGAGCTCGCGCACGGCACCCTGGATGAAGGGCCACCCGCCATAGAAGAACACCAGGGTGCCGAAGACGGCAGGGATCAATCGCGCGCCCGGTACCGCAGGCGGCGAATAGCGCAAGAGATCCTGAAGCATGTGTCCCCACACGAGCGTGGGGCCGGTCAGGAGCAGTGAGATCCAGAACTTCCGGCGGAACATCGTGACGGAGTGGCCGGCATGCTTGTCGTGGCTGGCGTGGTCGCCTGGGCTGGGTGCGCCACGAGAGGTGACATCCCCCTCGAGTGGCCCGGGAGCCTCCGGGTGTTCAGGATAGCCGGGCTTCTGCGGGGCCTCCGCGAGACTTGGTGTGTGGCCGTGGCCGGGATGCGACGTGTGATGCGATTGCGAATCTTTCACGATCTCCTCCCCGATTCGAACACCCGAGCCAAGTGGAGCTCCAACCGCCGCGGGAACATGAGGAACAGGGCAGACGGAGCCCGCGAGGGTGGGGCCCTCTCCTTTATGCACTATAAAACGACACTTTCACACAGCGCGACGCAATGGGCATGAGGGGGCCGGGAGGATGGCATTCTTTGCGGCGCGGTTGTATTTTACGCTGGATAAAACAAGCGCTTCGGCCATGCGGCCAGACGAAGTCCCAGGCAGACGTTTTAAGGCCGTACGGAACTCGCGACAATAGCGTGAGGAGATGTGTCATGCCTTATCCGACGCGGAACAGTCGCGCCTGCCCGCCCCACCGCTCCCTGGTGATCGGTGCGGCACTCGCAGGGGCAGCTGTGACGCTGACGGTCGCGCCCCTGGCTGCGCAGACCGACTTCTACAACACAGATCGCAATCGTCCGATCCAGATCGAGGATGCCTTCCCCACCGAGCGATACGCCTTCGAGCTCCAGCTCGCGCCGGTGCGGCTGGAGCGGGTCGACGGCGGGCTCTACAACTGGGGCTTCGAGCCCGAGATCACGTATGGGATCTTCCCACGCACCCACCTGGAAATCGGTGTGCCGCTGGCCTTCGTCGATGGTGGGCCGAGCGGTGGCACGGACTTTGGGCTCGCGGGTCTCGACGTGTCGGTGCTCCACAACCTCAATCTGGAGACCGCGAGCCTCCCAGCGTTCGCGCTCGTGGCCGACGCCGTGCTCCCGGTGGGCTCACTGGCGCCAGACAAGGCCTACCTTTCGGTGCGAGGGATCGCCACGCGCACCTTCACCTGGGCCCGCTTTCACCTGAACGGCCAATACACCTTCGGCAGCGCCGACGGGGCCGGCACGGCGGGAAACAGCGTGGTGGAGCTCTCCCGCTGGCTTGCGGGCATCGCGGTGGACCGCACCTTTCCCCTCCGCTCGACGCTGGTCACCGCCGAGCTTTACATCCAGGACCCCCTGGCTGCCAACAGCGACCTCGAGCTGAACGCCGGCGCCGGGATCCGCTATCAGCTGAGTCCGCAGTTCGCGCTCGACGGTGGGCTGGGGCGGCGGCTCACTGGAGTCGATCAGTCGTGGTTCGTCACCTTCGGCGCCGCCTACGCGTTCGCGATCCGCGGACTCATTCCGGTGCCACGGCGCTGAACCGCGGCCGGGGCCCGGAGCGTTCCTTGTCCAGGGACAGCAACCGGGCGCGACCACCGGTGAGCGGGACCTTGAGTTTACAGCACGAGGAGCACCACAGGAGCATGCTATGACTCGCGATGCATCTCGCACCCGCACCGGCCTTCGGAGTCTCGCCCTCTCGGCCGCGCTCGCCGCCGCGGGGTGGGGTACCGCCGGCGCGCAGTGGGTGCAACAGTCCGACCAGTTCTATCTCCCCGCCGAGCACAACTGGGCGTTCCGGAGCGAGTACTCCGCCGCCGACCGGCTGTTCAACGCCTTCGACTACGGGCACGCGATCCTCTACGAGAAACTCTACACCAGGCCCGGCGCCCCACCGGGAGAGCTCGAGGAGAAGGAGTACGACTTCATCACCCGGAAGCTCCTGGTGAAGCCGCCGCGCGTGCCGCTCGAGGAGGGCGCGATCGAGATCGCCTACGCGAAGATCGCCCCGGAAGCGAAGGCGATGTTCGACTGGGCCCACGTGCTGCACCGGCAGATTTACGACGTGTGGGCGGATGAGAGCATTCCCCTCGCCGAGAAGGACGCGCGGGTCGCGGAGCTTCTCCGCTACTACAAGTCGCGGCCTGATCTCGCCTTTAGCTCGGTGCCGAAGAGCATGGAGCTGATGGAGGGCCAATACTTTTCGCTCGCCTTCCGGCGGGAGTACCCCAAGTTCAACGGGCTCATCTGGGCCTATCACTGGCTGCAGGTCGGGCTCTACGAACCGCTCGTGACTGGAAAGACGGTCGCGGACCGCCAGACCGGGGTCCTGGCGGCCGTCGCCCGGTTCAAGCAGATGCTCGAGAACCCGCCCGCGGACATGCCGCGGCTCATGCCGATGACGGTGGCCGTGGCCCCGGCCTTCGCGGCGCGCTATCCCGAGGCGGCGATCATCTTCGACAACCTCCACGCGATGCACGACGTGATCAGCGACATCCTGGCCTCGCCCGAGGTGCTGAAGAAGCAGAAGCGCGAGGAGATCCTCAGGGCCGGGGCGCGGTACCGCGACAGCACGTCGTTCGCCTGGACGGAGAAGGAATGGCGTAAGATGTCGCACGCGATGGGTGCCCAGAACATGGGCGGGCCGGCGGTCGGCTTCCTCGCGGCACTGCCCGAGCCGACGGTCGCGATCGGCGCCACGCACGCCGATGCGATGCAACACGGTGGAGGCGGCATGGCCGGGATGGACCATTCCAAGATGTCGGGCATGCAGACCGACTCGGCGCGGGGCGCGGGGCGCGACAGCAAGGCGGGCATGGATCACGGTGCGATGGGTGCCGACACGGCGGGCGGCCAGCCGGCACCCGGTCATGCCGCGATGGGCGATTCCGCCATGGGGAAAGGCGCTCCCGACTCGAATGGTGCGGGGAGGCAGGCCTCCATGTCGCCGATGATGGAGATGCACCGCCGCATGATGGCCGACCCGGTCATCCGGCAGCGCATAATGGCGGACACCGCGATGCGGCGCATGATGCAGGACATGGAGCGGCAGGTGCCGCCCGATCAGCGCGGCAAGACGGGAACGGCCAAGAGCAACAAGAAGGTGGGCCACGGCCACCCGGCACCAGCAGCGACGCCTTCGCCGAAGCAGCCGGCGGACACCGCCACTGATACGGACCACGGCGGCATGGACCACGACGGGATGCCGGGGAGGGAGAACAAGAAACCGTGAGGCCGGCGGGCCGATGCGCCTGAGAAGTCCCGTTCGGTATCATGGGGCCAGAGGGACGCAGCGGTGCCGCTGGAGTCAGAAGAGGAAGAGTCGGGACACCCTGATTGCGTACCGACATACGGTCCCATAAACTGTTGCCGTCATGCAAACCTCGACACCCACGTGCGAAGAGGCCCCCACCCACATGGCTGACGTGCCCCCCGAACCCAACGATCGCACCAGCGTAACGCCCGGCCGCGGATCGACCACCAGCACACCACGCTGGGTGTGGGTGTTTGGGGTGATCGCCATCGTCCTGGTCCTGCTGTTTGTCATCCAGCACCTCGCCGGCGGTGGCCTTGGGGGCCACACCCCGTGATGACCATGACGCCCGGCCTCCGCAAGTT
>JACCSZ010000446.1 GCA_013812695.1 Gemmatimonadales bacterium
TCGTCATCGTGGAGACCGCGGGCCGCGCCGACTACGCACCCACGCGCGCCTTTTACGAGGCCCGTGGGTATCGGGCCGTGTCGCGGATTCCCGATTTCTATGCTCCGGGGGACGATCAGGTCGTGTATACGAAGATCTTCGATCCGAGTCATCCTGAGCGGAGCGAAGGAGCCATGCGTCGAGGCATGCCCCCTTCGCTGCGCTCAGGGTGACCCGGGGGGTACTCGACGGGCTCTCCGACAAGGACGGGTAGCGTTCATGGAAACCTGGCAGGAAGTCCTCAAGTCCAACTCGATCAAGTCGCTCGAGGCGCTCGCGGCCAAGTTCGGCCCCGAGCACTTCCCCGATCTCGATCGCCTGCGCCAGGCGGCCGAGAACTTCGAGTTCCGGATCTCGCCGGCCATGGTTGACATCATCAAATCGCCCGACGATCCGATCTGGCGGCAGTACGTCCCCACCGTCGAGGAGCTCGACATCCGGGACGGCATCGTCGACTCGCTCAACGAGGATGCCGACAGCCCGGTCCCCAACATCACGCACCGCTATCCCGACCGCGCACTGTTCCTGGTGTCGCCCGTGTGCGCCAGCTATTGCCGCTTCTGCACCCGGCGCCGCAAGGTGGGCGATCCCGAGAAGATCCCGATGTCGCAGTTCGAGAGCGCGTTCCAGTATCTCGAGCAGCACACCGAGATCCGGGACGTCATCATGTCGGGTGGCGACCCGCTGCTGCTCAATGACCGGCGGCTCGAGGCCATCCTGACCCGGCTTCGCGCCATCCCGCACCTCCAGATCATCCGGATCGGGAGTCGCGTGCCGTGCCATCTGCCCGAGCGGATCACGCCCGAGTTGACCGACATGCTCAAGCGGTTCCACCCGTTGTTCATCAATACCCACTTCAACCATCCGGACGAACTGACCGCCGCCGCGGTGGCCGGCCTGGGCCGGCTGGCCGACGCCGGCATCCCCCTCGGCTGCCAGACGGTGCTGTTGAAGGGCGTGAACGACGATCCCGATGTCATGAAGGAGCTGATGCAGCGCCTCCTCATGGCCCGCGTCCGGCCCTACTACATCTATATGGCCGATCAAGTGGCGGGGGCGGAGCATTTCCGGACTACCGTGCAGACCGGGATCAAGGTGATGGAGGCGCTTCGGGGTTGGACCAGCGGGCTCGCCAATCCGCACTTCGTGATCGACGCGCCGGGGGGCGGGGGAAAGATCCCGCTGCTGCCGGAGTACGTGGTGAGCATGACCGACGAGGAGGTCGTGCTGCGGAACTTCCGGGGCGAGCGCTACGTGTACCGGCAGCCGCGGGAGGACGGGGTCGTCGGCATCAGGAAGGGGAGCAAGCGGGCATCCAGGTCCAGACGTAAGACGGCCTGATTTCCAGGCTTCCAGGTGCGCGGCCCCGGTTCTGAGGATTCGAACCGGGGCCGCTGGCTTTGAGACCCTGGTGCAAAGACATTCCGGCTGCGAGGCCGGTCGGCGCGAGGCTTGCCACACGCGTGCGGATCAACCCCGGTACGCCGGTTTGAGGCATTCCGCCGCCGCGAAATCCGCGAAGCGTGGCCGCACGCCGTGCGAACCTCCGCTTCACCCTCCCTGGAGGTCATCAATGCCCCTGCCTGGCCGCTTCCTCGCCGCGCTCGCATGGTCCGTCTCCCTCGCATCCTGTGGTGACGACAGCGGCACCGGGCGGGTGGCGCTCCAACTTGCGACCCGGATGACCACGCCGATGGCCATTTCAGCCAGCGCGTCGCCGATCACCGCCGGCGGGGACGAGATCGTGATCGAGCAGGTCGAAATGGTCCTGCGAAAGATCAAGGTGACCGGCATCGGTGCCGGTGAATGCGCGGCTACCAGCGGCATTGAGGCGGAGGGTGACACCGGAACGTGCGGCGAGTTCCGCGCCGGCCCCGCGCTGTTCGACCTGCCGCTCGTCGAGGGTGCCGTGCCGGCGTTCACGGCTACCGTACCGGCCGGGTCATACAGCCAGGTGCAGCTGCAGATCCACCGGCCGACCAATGCCAACGAAGACGCTGCGTTCGTGGCGGACCATCCGGCTTTCGAGAATACCAGCATTCGAGTCACCGGCACCTACCGGAACACGGGCGATGGGGCGCCGGTGCCGTTCACCTATACGACCGACCTGACCGAGGTGGTGAACGTGGAGCTGGATCAGCCGATCGAGGTGGCGGCGGGCGCGGAGCTGGGCGTGACGCTCTCAGTCGATCTCGCGGGCTGGTTCGCCGACGCGGCCGGTACCGGACTGGTGGATCCGGCCGAGGCGCTCGACGGGCGGCCGCTCGAATCGCTCGTGGAGCAGAACATCCGGAGGTCGTTCCGGATGTTCGAGGACGAGAACGCGGACGGCACGGCGGACTGAGCCCGAAGGACGCTAGCCTGTCGCCCCCGGATGCCACTACCAGGGTTGGTACTGGGGCGGCCGTTCAGGATACTGCGGCTCCACGCTGTACCGCGCGAACCTGGACTCGGGGGAGGCGCGAAAGGTCGGCGAGATCGGGAACAAGGCGCCCTTGGTGAGCATCGCCATCGCGCCCTAGGGAGGCAGCACCAGCGCGGGAGAGGAGGGTCGGCGGACTGCACTTCTCCGCCGGCCTCGTCACGCTTGCCTCCGGTAGAGGCTGGCCACTGGGCTCATGCCGCCAACTACCGTTCCGCCCGCCACCGCCGCAATCCGCTCGCCCAACTGTACGGATCGATCTCCACCCCATCCAACCGTCCCGACACCACCGCCACGTTCGCCGGCGCATAGAGGAACAGCGCCGGTGCGTCGGCATTGAGCGTATCCATCGCTTCGCGGTAGAGCCGTCGGGCTGTGCCTACGTCACGCGCGGCCGCGGCCCGCCTGAACAGCGCTTCGAACGCCGGGTTGCCGTAGTGCCCGTAGTTGAGCGCGTCCCATCCCGCTCGCGTCCACTGGTCGGCCAGCCCGCGCGGGCTCGGCTCGTCCAGCCACGCGCCAATGTAGCTGTCGAACTTGCCCTGGCCCAGCCGCTCCTGAAACACCGGGAAGTCCACGGCCGTGACGGTCACCGCCGCGCCCACCGCCTGCCACATCGCCTGCACGGCCACCGCGAGCTGGCGGCGGGTCGGGCTGGTGCCGGGCACCAGGATGTCGAACGAGAGCGCCCGGCTGCCGCGCTGCCGCACCGTCGCGCTGTCGGGTCGCCGCCACCCGGCCTGGTCGAGTGCCCGGTTGGCTTGCGCGAGGTCGAACGGCAGGGTCTGGATGTTGTCGTCCCAGATCCAGAGCAACTGCGACATCGGGCCCGGCGGCGCCTTGGCTTCGCGGCCAAACGCCGAGCGGGCCAGCGTCTCCCGGTTCACCGCCATTGCGAGCGCACGGCGGGTCGCGGCGTCACCGAAGATTTCATGCGGCTGGTTCCGCGGTCCGCCTGAGATGCGGAAGCCCAGGAAGCCGTACGTCGCGGAGGGATAGGTCAGCACGCGGAGCGAGCTGTCGCGCGCCGCCCGGTCGCGCCGCTCGGCGCTGCCCGCGGTTTCGAGCAGATCGGCCTCGTGCCCCAGGACCAGATTGAGCGCGGCGTCGGGATCGGCAGCGAACCGCCAGATCGCACGGCGAATGGAGGGCCGCTCTTCCGCGGTGGTGTCCGCCTCGAGCGTGGCGTGCTCGCCGCGCTTCCATGCGGTGAGGCGATAGGGACCGCTCCCCACCAGGTGGGCCACCGCCGTGTCGGCCGCCCAGCGTTCCGGAGGCTGGCCGGACCAGATGTGGCGCGGGATGACGCGCACGTGATAGGTCGCGTCGTAGAGCTGCTCACCGGAGGGCTCGGTGAAGCGGACCAGCACCGTGGCCGAGTCTTCGGGAACGACGGTGACGCGGCCGGCCAGATACGCCCGCGCCGGCGGGTCGAGGACCGAGTCGCTGAACGCGGCGAAGGAGAAGCGTACGTCCTCCGCGGTCACCGGCTTTCCGTCGTGCCAGTGCGCGCCCGGCCGCAGGTGGAAGCGCCAGGAGACAGAGTCCACTCGTTCCCACCGCGACGCGAGCGCGGGACGGTAGGCGCCGGTATCGATCGGCGCCGCCCCGGGCTGGAGGTCGGCCAGGCGCTCGAACACCTGGTCTCCGATGTCGCGTCCAACCGTTTCGGCGACCAGCGGCGGCAGCAGGTGACTCGGATCGCCGGTGGCCGCGATTACTACGGTGCCGCATTTCGGGCATCCGCCTGCGTCGTCGGACTGACAGCCTCCGACTGCGGTCAGCATGGCGAGCGCCAGCGTCGCCACACCGACCGACGATGTTCGAGTCAACTCAGCGCTCCAGG
>JACCSZ010000009.1 GCA_013812695.1 Gemmatimonadales bacterium
GTGCTCTTCATGTCGGGGTACACGGGCGACGACGTGCTCGCGCGGAAACTGTTGCCGGAGACGGCCGCGTTCATTCAGAAGCCGTTCGCGCCGGAGGACCTGGTGGCGCGGGTGCGGAGCATGCTGACGCAGTAGGCCCTGGCAAGGGGCACGAGCCGCGGGTCACGTCAAAAACGAAGGGGGCATGCCTCGAGGTATGCCCCCTTCGCCGCGCGCAGGGTGACTCGTGCGCTGGACGGGCGCACTCAAGCGCGGGCAGCCTCCTCGCTGACTGCACCCGCCGGCCCGGCCTTCGCGTCAGTCTGCCAGATGGCGAAGATATTTCCTTCGGGGTCGGTCAACTGCGCGAACCACCCCATCTCAGGCACCGGGCGCTTCGGCATGAGGATCTTAGCGCCGAGCCCTTCCGCCTTCCTGGTCAGCCGGGATCTCGAAGTGCACGATCGTGTGATCCATGATGTGGGTCCTCCATCCAATGACAGGTGGCGAGTGCACGCGACAGTGACGGCCATCCGCACGCCGGCTGCGCGCTTCGCTCAGACGTATTGCAGAATCCGTATTTGGTCAAGGGTCATGGCGATGCAGGGAACAAGTCTTTACAGACCGTTCTGGTACCAGCCCGCGACGGTGCGCGCAAGTTCCGCCCGCACGTCCTCATCCGTTCTGCCCGACCGCTTGAGCACCTCGAACGCGTGGTTCGCTCCCTCCACCACATGCAGCGTAGCTCCGGGCCCCAAGCGCCGGCAGACAGCGGTCATCAACTCCAGATCCGCGAGGTCGTCTCGCGTCCCCTGCAGGAACAGCATCGGCTGCTTCACGTTCCCAAGATGCTCGGCGCGGCTGGTGCCGGGTCGCTTCGCGGGATGCAGCGGGAAGCCCAGGAACGCCAGCCCGGCCACGCCGGGCAGGGGATCGCGGGCTGCCGCGCCCGAGGTCATCCGCCCGCCGAGCGACTTGCCTCCCGCCACCAGTGGAAGGTCGGGTGCGATCCTGGCGGCCTCGGCCACGGCGGCGCGGACGGTGGCGTGGAGAACCGCGGGGGGATCGGGCGGCCAGCCGCCGGCTTCCATATACGGGAACTGGTAGCGCAGGCTGGCGATGCCGCAGGCCGCGAGCGCCTCGGACATGGCCTCCATGAACCGATGCCGCATGCCCGCGCCGGCGCCGTGGGCGAGCACGTAGAGGAGCCGGGCGTCGGGTGGGCGGCGAAGGATGCCGGACACCGTGCCGATGTCGACGCCGACATCGAACTTCACGTCGCTCATCGAGGTCCGTTGGCGTAGGTTGCATGGCATCCCGAACCGAGCGAGGGATCGGGTCCCCATCTCACCCCTCGAGCCCACATGCACATCCGCGTCGGTACCAGCGGCTGGTCCTACAAGGAGTGGAAGGGCGCCTTCTACCCGCCCGACATTCGGGCGGACGAGATGCTCCGGCACTACGCCGCCCGCCTGCCGACCGTCGAGATCAACAACTCGTTCTATCGCATCCCGCGGGAGAAGGTGCTGCTCGACTGGGCCGCCCAGGTCCCGGCCGAGTTTCGGTTCGTACTCAAGGCGTCGCGCCGCATCACCCACGTCAACCGCCTGGCCGACACCGACGGCTCGCTCGCCTACTTCCTCGAGGCGGTCAACATCCTGGGCCCCAGGCTCGGTCCCACGCTCTTCCAGTGCCCGCCCTCACTCAAGAAAGACATGGCGTTGCTGCGCGACTTTCTCGCCCGGGTACCGCGGACGTGGCGTGCCGCGCTCGAGTTCCGCCACGTTTCCTGGTTCAGCGACGAAGTCTATGATGTGCTCCGCGAACACGACATCGCGCTGGTGGCGGTGGACGAGGACGAGGAGGTGACGCCCGTGGTGGCGACGGCTTCATGGGGCTACCTCCGGCTCCGACGAACGGCCTACGGCAGCGACGAATTGACCGATTGGGCGGAACGCATCGGGAGCCAGGCGTGGGAGGAGGCGTACGTGTTTCTCAAGCACGAGGCGGAGAGCGCCGCGGGCCCTGCGTCGGCGATGGACTTGCACGCGATGCTCTGAGTCGCGTGGGTGCCATTACGTCAGTGACCGCCGCTGCAACACCTCCCCGACTTTCGCCGCGATGGCTTCCGGCGTGAACGGCTTGGCGAGAAACGGCCGGCCCGCCTCGAGCAGACCGCGCTTGACGATGTCTTCCTCGGTATAGCCGGACACGAACAGGACGGGCAGCCCCGGGCGCATCGTCTCGAGGCGGCTCCCCAGGTCTCGGCCGCTCAGACCCGGCATGACGACGTCCGTCAGCACCAGATCTACGGGTTCCCGGCCGGCGCGGAGCAGCTCGAGCGCTTCCGAGCCGCCCGCCACGTCGATGCACCGATACCCCTTCAGCTCGAGCGCCCGGCGGGTCGTGGCCCGCACCAGATCCGCGTCGTCCACGACGAGAATCATCCTACCCTCGCCGGCGGCGGCTCCGGCACGGGGCGGCACCGGCGCCTCGTCGGACTCCGACGCCTCCGGCAGATAGACCTTGAACACCGTCCCCTGTCCCACCTCGCTGTATGCCCAGAGGAGCCCGCCCGCCTGCTTGACCGAGCCGTACGCCGTCGCGAGGCCGAGCCCGGTGCCCTTGCCGAAAGCCTTCGTGGTGAAGAACGGCTCGAACACCCGCGCCAGCGTGTCCGGGGTCATGCCGTGGCCGGTATCGCTGACGACCAGCATGACGTAGTGACTGGGCCGGATGGCCGTGCCCGGGTGCTGGTTCGCGTACGACTCGTCGAGAAACACCCGTCTGGTCTCGATGTCGATCTGCCCGCCGTCCGGCATCGCGTCGCGCGCGTTGAGAATCAGATTGAGCAGGACCTGCTCGATGCGGCTCACGTCGGCATAGGCGTAGAGCCCGCCGTGGGCCAGGTGCAGTTCCATGCGGATCCCCTCGCCGACAGCCAGCCGCAGCATCCGCTCGCCGGCGAGGACGGTGCCGTTGAGATCGAACCGGCGGGGCTCGATCAGGTCGCGGCGAGCGAAGGCGAGCAGCTGCCGGGTGAGGGCGGCCGAGCGGCCCGCGGCTTCGATGATCGCCTCCACGTCGCGCCGGGGCTCGCTCTCGGGCGCGAGGCCCTGCGCCACGAACTGGCTGTAGCCCAGAATCGCCACCAGCATATTGTTCAGGTCGTGCGCCACGCCGCCGGCGAGCCGCCCGACCGACTCGAGCTGCTGGACCTGCCGCAGGCGCTCGTCGTTGGCGCGCCGCACGGCTTCCATCTGCTTCAGATCCTCGATGTCCGTCGAGCTGCCCACCCACCGGGTCACGGTTCCGTGCTCGTCCTTGACGGGCACGATCCGGGACAGCATCCAGCGATACGGGCCGTCCCGCCGGCGATAGCGCAGCTCCATCTCGAACGCCGTTCCGCCGGCGGCGGCGGCGGCCCAGCGTCGCTCGACCTCGGCGAGCTCGTCGGGGTGATTGAAGCGCTGCCAGCCGTGCGCGTTGAGGTCCTCGCAGTCCGAGCCCGTGAATTCCTTCCAGGTGCGGTTCACGTACTGGAAGATTCCGTCGGCGCCGACCGTCCAGACAAACCCGGGTGCCGCCTCGCCGAGGGTCCAATGGAGCTGCTCGCTCGCCTTGAGCGCGCTCAGGGCGCGTTTCTGGGCGGTGATGTCCGTCGCCACGCCGAGCAGCTTGTCGCAGGAACCGTCCTCGTTCACCAGCGGCACCTTGACGGTGCTGAACCAGTGCACCTGCCCTTCGGAATCGGTGACCGGCTCCTCGGGGATCAGCTTCATGCTCCGGGTCGCCATCACCTCGCGGTCGTCCTGGACGAAATGACTGACCTCTGCGGCGTCTGGATTGAGATCCGCGTCGGTTTTCCCGACGACGCCGTCCACGGTCGAGCCATAGCACCGGGCGAGCGCCTCGTTGACCAGCACGAATCGGCCTTCCCAATCCTTCACGAACACCATGCTGGGCTGGGTGTCGATGATCCGGCGCAGGAACGCCCGCTCGCGCTGGACCACGGCCTGCACCCGGTCGCGGTCCTCCTGGATCCCCGCCTCCACGGCGAGGCTCCGGCGCAGGTCCATCTCGGTGACGACCTGGTGGGCCAGCACCTGCAGCAGATCCGCGTGCTCCTCGCTGAGCTGCCGCGGCACGTAATCGAGCACGCACAACGTGCCGAGCGAGTACCCGTCCCGCGTGACGAGCGGCGCGCCCGCGTAGAACCGGATGTGGGGCGAGCCGGTCACGTACGGATTGGCCGCGAACCGCGGATCCTGGTGCGTGTCCGGCACGACGAGCAGCTCGGGGCGCAGGATGGCGTGCGCGCAGAACGACTCGTCCCGGGGGCCCGGCCGAAGCCCGAGTCCGACCGCGGCCTTGAACCACTGCCGACAGTCGTCGACGAAGGAGATCTGGGCGATCGGCGCGCCGCACACGCTCGCGGCGACCCGTGCGATGTCGTCGAAGTCGCGCTCGGGCGGGGTATCGAGCAACTCGTAGCGGCGTAGTGCCGCCAGGCGCTCGGTCTCGTTCGTCGGGATCGGTGCTCGCACGTCGCCCTGCCTTTCGGGCGGTGGAGGCCGGAACGGTGCCGGCCGGGCAGGGCCGCGTCGGCGGCCGCGGGAGGAGCGGCCGCTCGACATCACGGCCATGGGCTGCCCCCTGGGAGAATGTGCGAGGCGTCTGGTCAGGTCAACCGTGCGGGGCGGGGCCCGCCCCTTTCCGAGTCGCCGCGACCATCCCATGTTGCGTCTCACCCCGAAGTTCGCCCGGAACGGGAGAGACCGACCATGAAACTGACGATCAACGGCGCCGACCGCGAGGTGAACGCCCCGTCCGACATGCCCCTGCTCTGGGTGCTCCGCGACCTGCTCGGCCTGACCGGCACCAAGTTCGGCTGCGGCGTGGCGCAGTGCGGCGCCTGCACCGTGCACGTCGATGGCGCGCCCAAACGGTCCTGCGTGACGCCGGTGTCGGCCGCCGAAGGGAAGAAGATCACCACCATCGAGGGCCTGTCCGCCAACGGCGATCACCCGGTGCAGCGCGCCTGGGCCGAGCTGGACGTGGTGCAGTGCGGCTACTGCCAGTCCGGACAGATCATGGCCGCGGCCGCGCTGCTGTCCGCCACGCCCGATCCCACCGACGCCGACATCGACGCCGCGATGAGCGGCAACATCTGCCGGTGCGGCACCTACCAGCGGGTCCGCGCCGCCGTGCACCGCGCGGCCGGCGCCAAGGCGTGAGGAGACTCTCATGGGGGCCACCATCCATCCGAGCCGGCGTGAGTTCCTCCGCACGGGCGCGCTCGTCACCGGCGGCCTGGTCATCGCGTTCGCCGCCCCGGGCGCGGGACGGCTGGTCTTCGCCGAGCCGGCGCGGAGCCGGTCGCCCTTCGCGCCCAACGCGTTCCTGCGGGTGGGCAGCGACGACACCGTCACCGTGCTGCTCTCCCACTCGGAGATGGGCCAGGGCATATGGACCGCCCTGCCGATGCTGATCGCCGAGGAGCTGGACGCCGACTGGAGTCGGATCCGGGTCGAGCACGCGCCGGCGGCGCAGGTGTACGGCCACACCGCGTTCGGGATCCAGATGACCGGCGGATCGAGCAGCACGTGGTCGGAGTTCGACCGCTACCGCCAGGCCGGCGCGCTGGCGCGAGCCCTGCTCGTGCAGGCCGCGGCGCAGCGCTTCGGCGTGGCGGCGGCCGACTGCCGGACCGAGAACGGCGCGGTGATCGCCGGAGCCAAGCGGGCACGTTACGGCGAGCTGGCCGAAGCCGCGGCCGCGCTGCCGGCGCCCAAGACCGTGCCGCTCAAGGATCCCAAGGATTGGAAGCTGATCGGGAAGCCGACCCGGCGGCTGGACACGCCGGAGAAGATCACGGGCCGGGCGACATTCGGCATCGACGTGCAGTTCGACGGCCTGCTCACCGCGGTCGTCCTGCGGGGGCCGGTGTTCGGCGCGAAGGTCAAGTCGTTCGACGCCGCCAGGGCCAAGGCGGTGCCCGGCGTGCGGGCGGTGGTGGAAGTGCCCACGGGTGTCGCCGTGCTGGCGGATCATTTCTGGGCGGCCAAGCTGGGCCGCGACGCGCTCACGGTCGAGTGGGAGATGGGGTCCGGCGCGAGCCTCGACAGCGACGCGCTCCGGGAGGAGTTCCACCGGCTCGCCGGCACGCGCGGGTCATCGGCGGGGCGCGCGGGGAACACGGGAACCGCGCTGGGAGCGGCGGCCAAGACGCTCGAGGCGGCGTACTACGTGCCCTACCTCGCGCACGCGATGATGGAGCCACCCAACTGCACCGTGCGGCTCGGTGCCGACAAGTGCGAGATCTGGTCCGGCACCCAGTTCCAGACGCTGGATCAGCAGCTCGCGGCCAAGATCACCGGGCTCAAGCCGGAGCAGGTGGAAGTCCACACCACCTTCCTCGGCGGCGGCTTCGGACGACGGGCGAACCCTACGTCGGATTTCGTCACGGAAGCGGTGCACGTGGCCAAGGCGAGCGGCCAGCCGGTAAAAGTGATATGGACGCGGGAGGACGACATGCACGGCGGGTACTATCGCCCGTCGTACGTGCACCGCGCCCGCGTCGGGCTCGGGTCGGACGGGATGCCGGTCGCGTGGGAGCACACCATCGCGGGCCAGTCGATCGCGGTGGGAACCCCGTTCGAGGCGATGATCGTGCAGAAGGGGATCGACAACACGTCGGTCGAGGGCGTGGCCGACTCACCGTATCTCAAGGAAATCCCCAACCATCGGGTCGAGCTGCACTCGCCCAAGACGCCGATCTCGGTGCTCTGGTGGCGCTCGGTGGGGCACAGCCACAACGGGTTCGTGATGGAGAGCCTGATCGACGAGGCGGCGGACGCCGCGGGCGTCGACCCGCTGGCCTACCGGCGCAAGCTGCTGGCGAAGCACCCGCGCCATCTCGGCGTGCTCAACCTGGCGGCGGACAAGGCCGGCTGGGGCACGCCGCTTCCCGCGGGCCGGGCGCGGGGCGTCGCCGTGCACGAGTCGTTCGGGAGCTTCGTGTCGCAGGTGGCGGAGGTCTCGGCCGACCGCGGGCGGATCCGGGTGCACCGGGTCACCTGCGCCATCGACTGCGGCATCGCGGTGAATCCGCTGATGATCGCGGCGCAGATGGAGTCCGGCATCGCCTTCGGGCTCGGCGCGGCGCTGTACAGTGCGCTGCACCTGAAGGAAGGCCGAGTGCAGGAATCGAACTTCCACGACTACCGAGTGCTCCGGCTCGACGAGATGCCGGTGGTCGAGGTGCACATCGTTCCCAGCCGCGAGAAATCCGGCGGGGTCGGCGAGCCCGGCGTGCCGCCGATCGCCCCCGCGGTGGCCAACGCGGTCTTCACGCTCACCGGCCAGCGGCTCCGGGAGCTGCCGCTCCAATTGGCGAAGACGGGAGTCGCACGAGCGTGAACGGCGAGGCAGCTCGGATCGTGGTGATGGCGACGGTGCTGGCCGGGTGCGGCCCACGTCCGTCCCCGGAGCAGCGGGCCGAGGGGGCCGCCGCCTTTGCGACGGTGCAGCAGGTCTTCCAGCATCCGCGCTGCGCCAACTGCCACATCCCCGGCGACGCGCCGCTCCAGTACGACGCGGGGCTGCCGCATACGATGGGCGTCGCGCGCGGGCCCGAGGGCCACGGTGCGCCCGGGATGCCGTGCGCCACGTGCCACGGCACGGCCAACTCGCCCGCGAGCTACGGGCCCGACGCGCCGCCGGGTGCGCCGCATTGGGTGCTCCCACCGCCGGACCAGAAGATGGCCTGGATCGGGCGCAGCGCAGCGGCGACCTGCGCGATGGTCAAGGACAAGGGCCAGAACGGCGGGAAGAATTTCGAGAAGCTGATCGAGCACGTGAGCTCGGACTCGCTGGTGCTCTGGGGCTGGCGCCCCGGCGGCGCGCGCGCGCCGGTGTCGGTGCCGCACGACGAGTTCGTCGCCAAGTTCAAGCAGTGGGCGGCCGCCGGGGGCCCGTGTCCGGCGGAGCAGGCCGGGGCTGGCTGAAGCCACTCCCGCGGCGCCGTAAAGCCGGCCCGCTACAGTCCCCGGACGGCCCAGCGCACGCGCTGCAGCACCCCGACCGCGACGAGCGCCGCCATGCTCCATGCGATCGGCGCCACGAACCGGGGCAGCAGGATCGCCGCACTGAAGAACAGAATCGTTTCCGTTCCGGCCACCAGCCCCGGCGGCATCACCACCCGCGTGATCCCGGTGTGCTCGCCGCGCCGCTCGAGCAGCGCCGCCAGGTACATCCACGACGCGGCGTTCACGAAGAAGCTCGCCATCAGGACGAGGAGCGCGGTGGTGGTTCTCGGCTCATCCGCGGCTGCAGCGAGGGCAAGCGGGATCGCGGCATACACCACGAAGTCGAGCAGGATGTCGAGATACGCGCCGAGATCGCTCGCGCGGCCCTGGGCCCGGGCCATGGCGCCATCCAGGCCGTCGAGGATTCGGTTGGCGAGCCACAAGGCGAGCGCGAGCGGACGCTGCCCCAGGACGATGGCGACGGCGGCCGCGAGGCCGACAATGAACGCGAGCAGCGTCACCGCCGTCGGCGGCACGGCCGTCAGCCGCCGGACGATCCCGGCGAGCAGCCGGTCCTTGTACCGCCGCAGCCATTCGTCGAACATCGCACCTCCACACGGGGTACGCTCGCCACGGCGCTGGCCCGGGCCAGCCGCCCCATCTATGATAGTGCGTCACGCCGTTTGGCCCGTACCTCGACCAGCCGCCCATGCGCCGTCACTTTCCCCGCGCGTACGTCCGACTCGCCGCCCGCGTGCTCGGCGTCCTGAGCCACGAGACCCGGCTCGGGCTCGTCCTGGCCCTCACCCAGGGGCCGGCGAGCGTCAGCGAGCTGTGCGACTATCTCGACCTGCCCCAGAGTAACGTCAGCCACCACCTCGCCATTCTGCGCGCCGCGACGCTCGTCTCCGACACCCGGGACGGCCACTTTGTCTTCTACCAGCTCGATGTGGTCACCTGGCGCAGGCTGGGCGATGGGTTCTTCGACCAACTGATCGCCGGCGCGGACGAGGTCAGGCTCCAGAACGTCCATATACGGCGCACCGG